>UQYE01000012.1:0-39065 GCA_900545145.1 uncultured Collinsella sp.
TGCAAATTCAAATCCGTCGATCTCCGGCATCATAATGTCGGAAATGATCAGCTCGTAGAGATTGTTATACATCTCGTCATAGGCTTCGTTCGCACTCAAAACGCCTTTTGCCTCAAATCCACAGTCATTTAAATAGGTGCAGACCGTCTGGTTTAAATTTTTATCATCATCCACTACAAGAATGTGTATCATTTTTCTGTTCCTTTCTGGTTTCTATCATTGTCCATTGATTACATCATAACATATATTATTTTGAATTTGTTTGAGTTTTGTTTCAGAATTGTTAATAGAAGAAAATCTGATCGTTTTCAATTATTTTAATAGCGCTTGCATAACGAAAAAATCCGCTTATAATAAAAGTCAAAAAGTTAAATAGGAGGAGAAGGATCATATGACACCAAAAGCAAAATATTACGAAACACTCGCCAATACCATGATCAAAAATTTTGAAAAAAGAAGAATGGAAGCATACTACTGCCCGACTGCAAAAGAAGCCGTAGAGAAAGCACTTTCTTTCCTGCCATCCGGTGCAGTTGTGGCTCACGGCGGCTCCATGACATTAGAGGAAACCGGCATGATGGATGCACTGCGTTCAGCCGATATTCAGTTTTTAGACCGGGCAGTCTGTAAGACGCCGGAAGATTCCAGAAAAATGTTCCATGACGCACTGATGGCTGACTTCTATTTCATGAGCACCAACGCCATGACAATTGATGGAGAATTAGTCAATATCGACGGTAATGGAAACCGCGTTGCTGCTTTGATCTATGGTCCTGAGAATGTCATCATTCTTGCAGGAATGAACAAGGTTGCAAAGGACGTTGCAGAAGCTGTTGACCGTGTCCACTTAACCGCAACCCCTATGAACTGTGTACGTCTGAACAAGCAGACACCATGTGCTGTCACCGGGGTCTGTGCCGACTGCCTCTCTCCTGACTGTATCTGCAATCAGGTTGTTATTACTAGAAGAAGTGGCATTCAGGGAAGGATTAAAGTCATTTTAATTGGCGAAGAATTCGGATACTAAAAGATGCCAAAGGTACTTTTTTATGTAGTATAACCACTATTGTATCCATAAGAAGCAAAAGAACGCATGAAAATACCCTCATACTGGTTTGTCCAGTAAAGAGGGTATTTTCATGCGTCCTTTTGCTTATTTGCAGATATCCCCGTAGCACTCCGGTCTTCTGTCCCGGAAGATTCCCCATGAAAGACGGTTCTCCTGCATTTCATTTAAGTCGAACGTTGCAAGGATCACCTGTTCCGTCTCGCGGTCTGCCTCTGCCACAAGTTCTCCGGTCTGATCTGTGATAAAAGAAGATCCGTAAAATGTGAGAGCTGATCTCTGTCCGCCATTTTCTTCACATGGAACTACTTCTTCTGTTCCGATACGGTTTGCTGCGATCACCGGCATGAGGTTTGCTGCTGCATGTCCCTGCATCGCTCTTCTCCAGTGCGGCATGCTGTCACACTCTAAGATCGGTTCACTGCCGATCGCTGTCGGGTAAAAGAGCAGCTCTGCTCCTTTGACCGCCATGGCTCTTGCTGTCTCCGGGAACCACTGATCCCAGCAGATGCCGACACCAATTTTTCCATACGCTGTATCAAACACTTGAAATCCGGTATCTCCCGGAACAAAGTAAAATTTTTCCTGATAATAATGATCGTCCGGGATATGTGTCTTGCGGTATATGCCCAGATTACTTCCGTCTGCATCGATCACTGCAACAGTATTGAACAGGCGGTTCACATCTTTTTCATAAAAGCTGACCGGGATGACAACAGACAATTCCTTTGCCAGTGCAGAAACATGTTTTACCGCATCATTTTCATTCACTTCTTTTGCAAATTCATAGTATTCATATCTGCGTTCCTGACAAAAATACTGTCTTTCAAAAAGTTCCGGCAAAAGGATGATCTGTGCTCCTTTTTCTGCCGCCTCCCGGACAAGTGCATCTGCCTTTGCGATATTTTCTTCCACATTTGTGCTGCATTTCATCTGAACTGCGGCTACTGTGACGTTACGTTTTCTGCTCATAATATGCTGTCTCCCGCTTCTTAATATTTTCCATGCTTTTTCGTTCTATTCCTGTTTGTTCTGAAATCCGGCAT
This sequence comes from uncultured Collinsella sp., assembly GCA_900545145.1. Lineage (GTDB taxonomy): Bacteria > Actinomycetota > Coriobacteriia > Coriobacteriales > Coriobacteriaceae > Collinsella. The sequence goes on from UQYE01000012.1 coordinate 2,113, forward strand.
TTTTATCTTTCCATCTGTCTTGCAACGATACTTTATATGATTTCCTGCTATCCGTCATCTGCGCACCGGTATCTGCTGCGTGATGCAGTGGATGTTGCCGCCACCGAAGACGACCTGCTCGGACTGAACGCCGACGCACTTGTAGACACCCTCGCCCCAGACCTCGTCGTAGATCTTCTGGAGCGTGTCGACGGCCAGCTGGTCGTTCTCGTCGCCGTACTGCGGGACGATAACGCCGTGGTTGGTCACGAGGTAGTTCATGTAGGAGGCGATCAGCGGCTCGTCGGGGACGCGCGGCTCGGCGTTCTCGTCGGCGTCGATGGTGTCGCAGGAAGCCTGGTCCATGAACAGCGGGTTCACGGGCATGCAGAGCTTGTAGACCTTCATCTTGCGGCCCTTGGCGTCGACGGCGTTGGAGAGGGTCTCGTAGGCAGCGTGGCACTGCTCGTAGAACGGATACTCGGGATCGTCGGTCCAAATGCAGGCCATGACGCCCGGCGCGATGAACGTGGCGACGTCGTCGATGTGGCCGTTGGTCTCCTCGGGGTCGATGCCCTCCTTGACCCAGATGACCTTCTCGACACCCAGGTAATCCTTGAGGTGCTCGTCCATGTAGGCGCGAAGCTCCTCGCTCCAGGGCTCAAACTTCTTGCGGTACTTGGGCCAGATGGACTCGGGATCCTCTTCCTCCTCCAGAACCGCAGAGCAGGTGCGGCCCGGGGAAAGCAGGCACTGGTCGGTCACGACAAGGGTGCCCTCGCCGTCGACGGTGATGGAGCCGCCCTCGAGGATCATGTCGTCGGGACGATAGCGGCGGCAGCCGGAGAGCTCAGCCATCTTGAGGGCGATCTGCTCGTCCTTGTCCCACGGGAAGTACAGGCCGTCGACGAGGCCGCCGTAGGCGTTGAAGTGCCAGTGGTTGGCGCGCTTCTCGCCCTTGCCGTTGATGACGTAGGTGGCGGCAGTGTCGCGGAACCAGGCGTCGTCGGTGGTCATCTCGATGACGGTGACGTTCTCGTCGTTCTCGAAGACGGCCTTGCAGTTGGCGTAGTCGACCTGGTTGGCGCACATATAGACCGGGGTGAACTCGGAGATGGCGCGGGCGATGGCGGCATACTGCTTCTGGGCCGGCTTGGCGCCGTGGGCCCAGGTGTCGGTGCGGTGGGGCCAGCCCATCCACACGCGATCCTGCGGGGCGAACTCGGCGGGCATGAAGAAGCCGTCGGCCTTGGGGGTGGACTCGGACTCGGTGATCGTACGCATAAGATTTCCTCCAAATCGAACGATCGCTTGCTGCGGGCGGGTTACCCGCAGCCTAAAACCAAGAGATGGTAGGCGCCCGTTCCCCGGCAAAGGTCGGGGCGCCCGGTGCCGGTTTTCACGGAATCGCACCGGCAAGCGACGACGTAACCAAGTGCGCGGAGACAAAACGCACGAAGGATACGGAAGAGAGATTGGGGTGGGCGGTGGTTACCGGAGCTATCGCTCACACCCACCCCGGGGGAATGGTTAGCAAACCTGTCGCTTGGACACGCCTCCGAAGAGGCTAGAGTGCCCGGAGTCGGGAGCGACAAGCCCGACGAAGCGCGCGTTGGTACACGAGGAGGGTTGGAGCCCCAGAACCGGGTGCTCTAGTTCTCCTCGGCCTCGGCGGCCTCCTCAGCGAGACGCTGAGCTGCCAGCTCGGGAGTGAGGCCCTTGTACTCGGTCTCGCGGCCCTTGGCGCTGACGACGCGGACAACCTCGCCGATGAGCAGAAGCACGATGAAGATAACGATCATCGGGAGCTTGTCGCCAATTTCAGCGGCAGAGAGCGGCACCAGCGTTGCAACGATGGCCAGGATCAGCTCGATGCAAGGGATGGCCAGCATGACCTTCATCATGGCGCCCTTAAACGGGAACGTGAAGATACGCTCGCGGTTGGGGTCGTTCTTGCGAAGGTTGAGGAACGCCGGGAACATCGGGATGTAGGTCAGCAGCAGGAAGACGACGGAGGTGCCGAAGAGCATCCAGAAGACACCGTTGGAGATGGCGTCGATGGGTACGAGCTGCAGGCACAGCACCAGGGAGGCAACGATGGCGTTGACCAGGTTGGCGCCGTTGGGCATGTCGTCATCCGAGATCATCGAGGCGAAGACCTTGGGCATGTTGCCGTGCTCGGCAGCGTAGCGGGCGACGGAGTTGACGCCGAAGGACCAGGCGGCCATGTTGGCGAACAGGGTGATCAGGAAGGCGATGCAGATGACCTTGAAGATCATGGAGTCGCCCACCATGGTCTGGACTGCGACAATCATGCCATAGTCGGGGTCGATGGAATCGGCCGGCACAGCAGCACCGATGCCAAAGCCAGCGAACAGGTAGATCACGGCGATGGACAGGCCACCGACGATGATAGCCTTGGGGATATCGCGAGCGGGATCGGCCATGTCGTCGGTCATGGTGCAGATGACCTCGAAGCCCATGAAGTTAAAGATGATGATCGACAGGTAGCCGAGAGCGTTGGTGTTGGTGAGCTCGGGCAGGAAGGTGGCAGCGGACATGTCGTTCGCAAAACCGTTCTCCATGGCATACCAAATGCCCAAAGCGCCAACGATAACGGCGACGGCGACCTTGATGATGGCGCCACCGTTAAGGACCCACTCGGAGTCGGCCGCCTTGGAGCGGCCCATGAGGTAGACGATCCACACAAAGGCAAGATCGATACCCATCTTGGCGATCAAGTTGAACTCGACGCCAAAGACCATGCCCAAAATATCGGGGAACATGGTGGCCAGCGAGGCGATCCACAGCGGGTAGTTGACCCAGTAGTAGTACGAGATGCGGGCGCCCCATTTGTCGCCCAGGCCATCGCGTACCCAGTCGTAAATGCCGCCCTCGCCGTCATAGGTGGTACCGAGCTCGGCGACAACCATGCCGTAGGGAAGCAGAAAGGTCAGGATCAGGAAGATCCACCAGAAGAACTGCTGGTTGCCAATGGCAGCAGCAGGAGCGGCGGCCTCGCAAACGAAGACGACGCAGATGATGGTCGAAATGACCGTCAAGAAGGAAAGCTTTTTCTTTCCGTCGCTCATGATGAGCTCCTTCGCTCAGTCTTGGACAGATCCGAGGCCCTAAGGTATTAAGGCAATTGCTTGGGCCTCGGTGAGCGGGCGACAGGAGACGAGCATCCGCCGCCCGCAAACGTGCGTTTAGCAGGCTTAAGGCTTAGAGCTGCTCGAGAGCCTCGAGAGCGGCGTGAAGCTCGGCCTTGGCGGAGTACTCGACACCCTCGTCGTTGAGCGGGGTGCGCTTGCCCAGGGCAGCGAGGAGAGCACGGATGGAGTGCTTGCGGTTCTCGGCCTCGACCCAGCACAGGGAGCGCTCGGGATCGTCCATAACCTCGTCGACGACTTCCTCGTTGCGAGTGGCCGGCAGGCAGTGCATGAACTTGGAGTTGGGGCCGGCGAAGTTCATCATGTCCATGGTGACCTGATACTTGGGGTAGAACACGTCCATGTAGTTCTCGCCCGAGACCTCCTCGTCGTACAGGCCATACCACACGTCGGTGTAGATGAAGTCGGCGCCCTTGATGCACTCGATGTCGTCGGAGATGACGACGGAGCCGCCGGAGACCTTGCAGTTCTCCTCGGCGATGGCCATCATCTGCTTGCCGAACTCGGCGCGCTCCTCAACGGTGCCAACGTGCAGGCCGCCGTCGGGGATCTGGTGGCCCCTGGGTCCAAACTGGACAAACTTCATGCCGACCTTGGAGGCGATGAACATGAGGGAGACGCAGACCTGGGTGGCGTCGCCGATGAAGGCCAGGGTGCAGTCCTCGATCTTCTTGCCCTCGGGGAGGTTCTCGAGCATGGTCATGAGGTCGCCCATCTCCTGCGTGGGATGGTTGAACTCGGACATGCCATTGATGACGGGCACGGCGGAACCCTTGGCGAGGCCGACGACGTCCTTGTGACGGTCAACGCGAGCCATCATGATGTCGAGCAGCGAGCCCATAACGCGAGCGGTGTCGCCCAGGGACTCGTGACCGCCGAGCTGGATGGTGCCAGGGCCATAGAACTGAGCATGGCCGCCGAGGTCGGTCATAGCGGTCTCGAAGGAAAGGCGGGTGCGGGTGGAAACCTGCTGGAAGATCATGCCAAGGCTCTGGTTGCGGAGCAGGTGCGGATAATAACCGTCAACCTTGATGGCCTTCTTCATTGCCAGGCCAAGATCCTCGATAGCCAGGATCTGCTCTTTGGTGAAGTCGTTGGTGTCGATGAAATCCTTAGGCAGCGCCATGTCGATTCCTTTCCGCCGGTCGTGCCGACTATTGCTATGAGGCGCTCGAACATCACGCCTCGTGTTGACAAGACCATCATTCACCCGTATGCAATTTTTACCTAGTTTATTCGGGATTAAAGACCGTTCACGGAGTTACACCCCCTCTAAACCAATATAAACCCGCAGGTAACCAGCTTGCAGGGGGTTTACTATCTAGAACCGCGAACGGTATACGGCTATGCTGTATCTCGGCGCCTAATCCGCAATGGAACGAAGGGTTGAGACGTCTATATCCCACAAGGTATACAGGGCTCGGCCATAGATGAAATGAGATGGGACGGTGGCAGATGAACACCCTGATGTTCTTCTATACCCTAGCGATACTCGTGATCTGTATTGTGACGGCAGTGCTTTCGCTTGCCGCCTATGCCTCGTCTCGTCGACGCTTCTTTATCTATGGCAGCGGCGTTTTTATTTGCTATGCCATCGAGATGACCGAGATCTTCTTTTTTGAATACACGTTGCAAAACCAGAGTTTTCCAGCCAGCGACTATTACTCAATTACCATGCCTGTGTTGCGGACCCTTGTGGCGACCGCTTCACAAGCTTTTATCTGGCTCATTGCCATGGACTTGCTCGACAAACATTCAAAAAAGCAGTTTGTTATTCCCGTCGCAACGTTCTTGCTGAGCGAGCTGCTGATTATCGTCGCTGTCCCCTACGGCCCCATTCATCAATGGCTCTACTACACGATGCGTCAGGTATTCCTTGTTTTCGTGGGGCTATATATCTTTTGGACGGCACGCAAGAGCACACAAGTCGAGCTGAAGGCACGCGTTAACAACCAACGAAAGCACCTGATTATCGGCGCTATTCTGGTCGGTTGCATCGTTGCCGAGGATTTCTACAACATTCTGATTGTCCCCATGAGTCTGGCGCCCTCTTGGCTGCAACTATATCTGTCCGAGCGCAACTTTAGCGAAAACGTCTTTGCCTGCTACTTTGCGATTCTGCTGATCATCTACTCCTACCACGTGCTTTCAATCCGCATGCAGGAGGCGCCCGAGGAAAAGAACGTCAGCGATCTTGATCGACACATCGAAGAGCAGATGCCCTTCTATCGCAACGCCTACAAGCTCTCCAACCGTGAGACCGAAGTTATGCGTCTGGTCGTACTGGGCAAATCGAACCAAGAGATCGCTGACGAGCTATTCCTTGCCGTGGGCACCGTCAAGACCCACATCCACAACATCCTGGTCAAAACCGAACAGCAAAACCGCACGACGCTCATCCTCCACTTTTGGAAGCGATAACCTGCCAAAAAGGGACAGGTTTATTTTGGCAGGTTTTATCTGGGCAAACGCCAAAAGCCGCCGCGAGGGAGCTACTTTCCCTCGCGGCGGTTTTCTAGCAGTAAAACCAAGTGAGTAGGCTTTTGGCGGGATGCCGGGCACACCTCAAAACGCCACAGCCCTGACCTGCGATTTTATTGAGCACTTGCCGCGATGTGCTCGGCAGATCCAAAAAAGCCTACTCACTTGCATCTGAGATGCTCTAGATACGCAAAATACCGCCGCGAAGGGAGCTGGACTCCCTTCGCGGCGGTTATTCGCTCTGATTTTGCGACGGTTTTGCCCGCTTGCTACTCGCTGTAGCGGGTGGCTATGGCAGCTCGCACCATGCCGGTGCTCATGAGGTAGGTCACCAGGAAGTAGCCGCCGTAGGCTGCCAGGAAAATCGCACAAGTGAGGCCCACCGTGCCGCCGATGCTCATGTTGCCAAACGTGCTCACCAGCTCGATGATCACCTTGAGCGCCACAAAGGAGTGCGCCAGACCCACTGCCAGCGGGAACAGGAAGAACACCGCTTGCTGCGCCATCACCGAATGGCGAATCTGGCGGTCGTCACAGCCGATCTGCGCCAGCACGCGATAGCTGCGGCTTCCGTCGGCCACATTGGAGAGCTGCTGGATCGACAGAATTGCCGCACATGCAACGACCAGTACAAAGCCAATATAGATGGCTAGATAGCTAATCATGCCGTTCATCTGCGCCGCCTGCGTATAGATCTCGGAGCGTGTCATGAAGACTCCCCACGAACCCGGCTCCTTGCCGTCAACGAGCAGATTGTCGAGCATGGTGTATTTAATGCTCTCGTCTGCCTTGGTCACATCCATCCCCTGCTTGTAGTTAACGAGCAGATTACTGGAATACGGCTGCAGGTTAAGCTGGGACAGCAGCTCGTCGGCTACGACCACGGTACCGGGATTGCTGCCGAGTGCCGAGTTGGCGATGGCAGCCGTGCCCTCGTCCGACTTATCGGTTGCGGGCTTGAGCGTATGTCCGCCCAAGGTGAGGGTATGGCCCCCAGCCATGTACTTGGTGTACAGGTCGCCCAACTCGCCGCCCATATCGCACGTAAGCAAGTACTGGTCGCGGCCAATGCTCACCGGCTCCTCGCCCATCATCTGGCGCAGTTTGTTGTACTGGCTCGCCGGCGTCACAAACAGGCCCATATCATCGGCATTGCTACCCTCGAGCGCCTTGGGGAGCTTTTCGCCCATGGCCTTGCACATCTCGCCCGCCGTCACCGAAGGATCCGAGCCGCCAAGCGTATAGCTCAGATACGAATCAATCTGCACATGCTCGCCGGCAACATCGGCGATATTGACCTTCTTTCCGGCCTCGTTGCCATTATCTGCCGACTTGCCCTTGATACTTTCCGCAACGTTATCGGGATCGATACGGTCACCGTGCCATGCAGAGTACAAATCGACCGTTGCGTCTGCCAGCACCATGCGATCGGCCTCGGAAGGATTGACATACTCCTTGTAGTAGTCGAGCCTATCGGGCATGTAATAGATATACGTCTGCGTCATATCCGCCGGCGTATAGCGCTCGAGGTTTTCGTTCATCACGTTGGCGATCGACATACCGCAGGTCACCGAGGTAATGGCCAGAAACAGGATCATCGCGATAACGCCCATCGAAAAGCACACCGTGTTGACCTTGGCCGCAAGCTGGCGCACGGTAAACATGTTGAGGCCGCGCCAATACACGCTGCGCAGGCTCTGCAGCAGCTTGATAAGCATGCCCGAAAGTCCCCAAAATAGGGCAAAGGTACCCACCGTAACCATGGCCGTGGTGATACCAAACTGGTTCATGGCCTCCTGCAGCTTACCCTCCGTCGCGGTGAGCGGGAACCCATCGCGCAACAGGCGGTAATAGGCCACGCCCACCAGCACCACGCCCACGACAAAGATGGCGATCGCAATCCAGGGGTTGCGCGTCTTGATGCTCTCGTTGCGCCGCTCGGCGCCCATAAGCTCGATGAGCTTGGTACGGCGCACGGCGCGAAGGTTCAGCAGTAGCGTAAGCACAAACATCACGAGCATGCAGGCAAGGGTCAGGTTGAACGCATGCACCGAGAAAAAGAAGTGGAAATTAGCGATCTGTGTCTTAAAGAGCGAGGCCGTAAAGAATGTCATGAGCTGGGAGAGCCCCACGCCCAGCACAATGCCGGCGACAAAGGCGCCGACCGAAACGATCACGGTCTCGAGCGCCATGATCGTGGCGACGCGCCCGCGGCGCATGCCGAGCACCTGGTACAGGCCGAACTCCTTTTTGCGGCGCTTCATGATGAAGTTGTTGGCATACACCATCAAAAAGGCCATGACGCCGGCCAAAAAGTACGTCAGGTAACCGAGCATGCTGCCCATGAGCTCGGACAGTCCCTCCTCCTTGATGCCGGCAATGTCGACCTGCATCGAGACGGTATTGAAGGCATAGAAGACCGTGACACCCAGGGTGAGCGTCAGCAAGTAGACAAGGTAATCGCGGCCGGCGCGGCGGACGTTGCCCCAAGCGAGTTTACAGAGCATCGGAGCCCTCACCGCCCATCATGGCAACGACCTCCATAATGCGGTCGAAGAACTCTCGGCGGTCGGTGTCGCCGCGGCGCAGCTCGGTGAAGATCTTGCCGTCGCGAATAAACAGCACACGGCTCGTGTAGCTGGCGGCAAAACTGTCGTGCGTAACCATGAGCACGGTGGCGCGCAGGCGGCGGTTGAGGGCCTCTAGGCTCTCGAGCAGCAGGCGGGCGCTCTTGGAATCGAGGGCGCCGGTGGGCTCGTCGGCCATGATCATGGTGGGGTCGGTGACGAGCGCGCGAGCCGCGGCAACGCGCTGCTGCTGGCCGCCGGACATCTGGTAGGGATACTTGTCGAGCACCTGGCTAATGGACAGGCGCGCGGCCACGTCCTGCACGCGGGTCGAGATCTCTGCCGAGTTTGTGCGGGCGATGGTGAGCGGCAGGGCGATGTTCTCGCGCGCCGTGAGCGTATCGAGCAAGTTGGAGTCCTGGAAGATAAAGCCCAGCTCCTCGCGGCGGAACTGCGAAAGCTTGGCCTGCTTCATGCGCGTCACGTCCTGGCCGTTGATGCGGATGGTGCCACTCGTGGCGCTATCGATGGTCGACACGCAGTTGAGCAACGTCGACTTGCCCGAGCCCGAGGCGCCCATGATGCCGACGAATTCGCCGCGGTTGACGGTAAAGCTGACATCGTTGAGCGCGCGGGTCACGTTGCCCAGTGCTCCATATACCTTTTCGAGATGCGCGACCTCCAGTACCGGGGTCGCCGTTTGCGTGGTTTGCATACCGAGTCCTTTCTTGCGATTAGTCTACGGCATCTATAGTCGCAAGGAGCCGAGTCGGCTACCATCGATATGGCTTACGCTTGCCTTACCGTTGCGTAAGGTAAGCGTAGTCTGCCATGTGTTGATGTTGAGAGAGGGCTCCTGTTGAAGACTGTTCATGTTGCCGCTGGGATCATTCGCAAGGAAGGATCTGACGAGCTGCTTGCCGTGCAGCGCGGCTACGGCAACATGCAGGGACTATGGGAGTTCCCGGGCGGCAAACTTCTGCGCGGCGAGACACCCGAAGACGCCGTGCGCCGCGAGCTTATGGAAGAGCTACAGGTAAAAGTCACCAACCTGCGTGATTTCTACACCGTTGAGTATGACTACCCCGATTTTCATCTCTCCATGGAGTGTTACTACTGCTCGCTCGCCGATGAATCCGATGAGCCCCAGAAACACGACCGCCAGCTTGATATCCGCTGGATTCCACGCACCTCGCTTGCCACGGTGGAATGGATGCCCGCCGACAAGGGGCTCATTGATGCTCTGATTGAGTTAAAGGAAGATCGGCTTGAGGCAAGCTCCGCCGATGACGCCGCGCCCAACACAACCGACAAACCCGCCACCAAACCCAAGCGCGCACCTAAACGCCGCAGCAAAAAGCGTCCCAAGCCCGGTCTGCTCGACGGCATCGATACCTCGGACCTCTCCGCTGACGAGCGCGAACTGGTCCGCCGTCGCGCCGCCATCAAAAAGTCCATGAAGGGCAACAAGCGCGCCAACACCAAGCCCGAGCTGCTCGTACGTCAGCGCCTACGGGCCGCGGGCCTTACGGGCTATCGTTTGGAATGGAAGGTACCCGGCAAGCCCGACATCGCCTTCCCCGGCCGCAAGATCGCCATCTTCGTCAACGGTTGCTTTTGGCACCGCTGCCCCAAGTGCAACCCAAGCCAGCCCAAGCGCAACGTTGAGTTTTGGGAGGCAAAGTTCCGTCGCAACGTCGAGCGCGACCGTGCTGCTGTGGCAGCGCTCACTCAAATGGGCTGGACGCCCATAACCATCTGGGAATGCGAACTCAAAAAAGACCGCATCGACGCCACGATGGAAAAGGTCATCGAGCAGGTGCGCGCCACAGAGCCGCAGCGCTAACAGCGAGCATTCACACGCTACGCACGTCCGCGCCACATCCACGTCACAAACCTTAGAAAGCCCTTAAGCTCAAAACCTTTCAAGAGTGTTACTCGATACCTCTGACCTGCAGTTTCATCGTAACACCAAACCAGGTTAAGCCTTTCTTTAGCGCTTCTTTGCGGCAGCCGCGGCATAATGTAGCCAGCGCACGGGACCTAGCAGCAAACCCCGAGCGCATCCTTTTGGTGGATATCGAGGAGGCCGCAAAAGCATGCATTCTTCCAATGACGCAGCACAGCAGCCATCCCTAAAACATGCAAACCTTTTCTCCTTCCCCCCGACACAGAGAAACGGCCTCCTCGACTCCCCCACCACAAAAACCAAGCGCTCAGCCGATCAGAGCCTCAACTTACGAGCATCCTTCGAAAAGCTCCAAGCATCCCTAGACAAGGCGTTCCCCGAACAGGCAAGAGCAATCTAAGCCCATCGCGCTTTATACTGATGCCATGCGAAACATGGATCACATAGAATTGCACCGCGGAGGACGCGAGGAAGCGTTTCCCGAGACCGCCGAAGACTGGCCCTATATTGCCGAACGCGCAGAATTCGCTCGCTATCCGGGCAATTCCGTCCCCTGGCACTGGCATTCCGAAGTTGAGCTTTTCTATATGGAGCAGGGAGCGATTGACTATCGAACGCACGCGGCTCATGAGCACGTACGCTTTGAGGAAGGGTCCGCCGGCTTTATCAACGGCGGCGTTTTGCACAGCACGCTGCAATCACCCAATTCGGCGCCAGCCATTCAAATGCTGCATATCTTTCAGCCGTCGATGCTCGGCGATCCCGCGGGACGTCTCCAAAAGCGCTACATCAACCCGTTGCTTCAATGTCGAGGCGTCGATGTGCTCAAATGGTCACCCACCAATCCCGACGATATGCCCTTTATCGATTTGCTGAAGAGCTCCTTTAGCCACGACCTTCAACGGCCGCAGAACGAGATGGCGCTTCGAAATAGTTTGTCAGAGCTCTGGATTCAGATTAACGCCAAGACCGAACCGCTCTTTTCTTCCGACGGCGCCTCTTGGATGACCAGCCGCGACGTACAGTTCAAGGCAATCCTGGACTTTATCCGCGCAAACTATGCAGCCGCTATAGATGTGCCCCAGATGGCATCTGCAGCCGGCGTAAGCGAAAGAGAGTGTTACCGCATTATCGAAACTTGTGCAGGAACGACCCCGGCGGCATATCTACGCGCATACCGCATAAACCGTGCTTGCGAACTTTTGGCACACACCACGAGAACGGTACAGACAGTCGCGCGCCAATGCGGATTTATAACAGCAAGCCATCTTGGCCAGGTATTTAAAGAACAAATGGGGTGCACTCCTTCGAGCTATCGAGCAGCGAGGCAGAATCTCGATAGCACCAGGCAGAAATCCCGCTAGCCCTTCTTCTGTCACTGCATCAAACTTGCAGGCAAACAACAGAGAGGAGCAATCATATGAAGCACTTTGACCATATCGTATTTGACGTTGATGGGACATTGGCAGATACAGAAGAAAGCGTTCTGTCATCGCTTGTCCAGATTGTCCAAGAAGAGACCAGCAAAACGCTTCCCCGACACGAGCTTGACTTTGCCCTCGGCATACCCGGCAAGGATGCCCTTGAGAAACTTGGGATCTACTCGCAGGCAACGTTGGATCGCTGGTGCCAAGTTGCCGCCAGCTTTAAAAGCACCATCAGCGTGTTTCCAGGTTTGCTTGAAGTCATCGCAACGCTCGCCGATAGCGGCTGCAAACTTGGCATCGTCTCCTCACGTGCGCGCGACGAATACGCAAAAGAAATTGCACCCCTTGGTTTCGATAAGTATTTTGAGCACATCATCCTTGTCGAAGACACAACCGAACATAAACCCGCACCCGCACCCATGCTCGAATATCTCCGACGTGCGGGCGCGAATCCTGGCAACGTCGTCTACGTTGGCGACACCGTCTACGACGAACAATGCGCAACTTCAGCAGGGGTCAGTTTTGCCCGAGCAGCATGGGGATCACACCAAGATATCCCAAACGCCACCTACAACCTCAAAACCCCCAACGACCTACTAACCCTAACAACCAAATAACCCACGCGCCCCACCCTTTCAGCCCTAACGCCACAAGGGCGATTGAGCAGGACGGTTTGGGCGGGTCCCCGTACTTAGTTTCCAAAATCATTCCGCAGCGCGAAGGCTTCTTATTATTTTCCGCCCAACGCCACAAGGGCGACGACCTCGAGTAGGTCAACCTGGGAGGGACGAGGGCTTAGTTCCCCAATCTTTCCGCAGGGGGCAAAAAGCCTCGCCGCACGAAGTGCGCAGCGAGGCTTTTTGCATGCCCGAGGACGATTGGGGAACTAAGCCCTCGTCCCTCCCCGGGATATGTAGCGAGTCGGAGTACCCTTGCTGTTACTCTGCTTTGCCCACAGAGTTGAGGTTGGTCATGCGGATCTTAACCAGCTCGGTGATCTCGCGCATACCCTCCTTGGCCGGCTTCTTGGGATCGAAGCAGGCGGGGTTCTCGGCCATGTAGGCCATGAAACCCTTGGTGTAGGCCTGACGCAGCTCGGTAGCGTAGTTAACCTTGCAGATGCCGTTCTTCACAGCCTCGGCAACCTGCTCATCGGGCACACCGGAGGTGCCGTGCAGAACCAGCGGCACGTCGACGGCGTCGCGGATGGCCTTGACCACGGACTGCTCGATGTGCGGATCGCTCGTGTACACACCGTGGCTGGTGCCAACGCCAATTGCGAGGGAGGTGCAGCCGGTACGCTCAACGAACTCCTTGGCCTCGGCAGGATCGGTGTAGGGGCTCTCGCCCTCAACCGCGGGACCGTCGTCCTCCTTGCCGCCAACCTTACCGAGCTCGGCCTCGACGGGCACGCCCATGGCGCGGCCAGCATCGGCGACGGACTTGGTCAGAGCGATGTTGTCCTCGAAGGACTCGTGCGAACCGTCGATCATGACGGAGGTGTAGCCCGTGCGGAAAGCCTGCATGCAGCGGTCATAGCCATCGCCGTGATCGAGGTGCAGGGCGACGGGCACGGAAGCGCGCTCGGCAGCGGCCTTGACCATGCCGTAGAAGTAATCCAGGCCAGCGGTCTTGATGGTGCCCGGGGTGGTCTGCATGATGACGGGGGACTTGGTCTCCTCGGCAGCGGCCAGAACGGCCATAACAAACTCGAGGTTCTCGACGTTGAACGCGCCGACGGCGTAGTGGCCGGCCTGAGCGTCCTTGAGCATCTTTTCGGTGGTAACAAGTGCCATGAGCGTTTGCTCCTCTCCATCGCCCGCATCTGGACATCGGGCATACGTGTCCGCAAGGCGTTTTACCTTGCGTTTTGCTGCGCCCATTGTATGAAATTCAGCGGCTCTGCATGTGCGAGATATTGAGCCCATGCAGGTCAATACAGTCGTTTTTGAAAAGTAAACGGAAGGAATTGAAGCCGAGTGGCCGTGTTCGATATTGAATTTTGGGCGTTAAACGTCTTTCTTTTATAGAAAAGATAAGTAATCGAAAGGCGTTTTCTTACTTAAAAAGAAAATGAACGAAAATGATTTCAACATAATTCCTGCAAATTTAGATTGAGGAAGGAATAGCTATGGCCCACGCAACAACCCGAGCTTTCGCCGACGAGCGTCGTGCCGCCATCATGGAAATGCTCGAGCATAACGCCTCCGTGCAGGTGGCAGACATCGCCCAGACCTTTGGCGTGTCTTCCGTCACCGCCCGCGCTGACCTGGACGCGCTCGCCGAGTCCGGCAAGCTACGCCGCACGCATGGCGGCGCCGTGTCGCTCCACAAACGCCTCACGGTCTCCACGCAGGACCGACGCATCAACGTCAATGTTGCCGCCAAGCAGGCCATTGCCCAAAGCGCCATTGAACTCGTCGGTGACGGCGACACATTACTCGTCGACTCGGGCACCACGGCACTCGAGTTCGTTCGGCTCCTCGACCAGCGCGACGGCATCACCGTCATAACGGCCGACATCACCATCGCCGATTACATCGACGAGAGCATGCCCTCGGTCGATGTCATCATGCTGGGCGGGGCGCTGCGCAAAGGCCATCGTTATCTCTATGGGCCGCTCACCATGCAGGCGCTGCAGGTGGTACACGCCGACCTTGCCGTCATGTGCCCCGGCGCTTTTGTCCCCCGCTGCGGCTTTACCACCGACTTTCCCCAGATGGCCGAAACAAAAACGGCCATGATCGGCGCCGCCCGTCAAAGCGTGGCCCTCATGGACGCCAGCAAGGTCAATGGGCGCGGCATGTACCGCTTTGCCGAACTGGCCGATGTCAACACCATCGTGATGGACCGCGACCCCGAAGGCGCCATCGCCACCTCAATCGCCGAGACCGTCGACGACGAGCGTCCAAACCTCATCATCGCCGGCGCTTAAACAAAAACCACCACAAAGGTTCACCGTCCCCTTTGTGGTGGTTTGAGCGTTAAACGTGAACGTATCGCTACTTGGAGAGCTCGTCAGCGAGGGCCTCGATCTGAGCGCGCGAGGCGTCGTTGAGCGAACCCAGGACGGTCACCTTGTTCTGCGTCAGGGTGATGTCCTTCATGCCCTCGAGCTCCTTGGTCATAACCTTGGCAGCTGCGGGCGCCCAGGAGCCGCCCTCGACGAGCGCCACCGTACGGTTCTGGTAGGCGTGCTCGGCAAGCGTGTGGATAAAGGTGCTCATGAACGGGAAAATCTCGCCCTGATAGGTGATGGAGGCGAGCACCAGACGGTCGTAGCGGAACGCGTCCTCAACGGCCTCGGCCATATCGTCGCGAGCCAAGTCAAAGACGGAAACCTTCTGGCCGCGAGCCTCGAGCGCAGATGCAAGCTCCTCAACGGCAGCCTTCAGATGGCCATACACGCTCGCGTAGGCAATGGTGATGCCCTCGTCCTCGGGCTGATAGCTCGACCAGGTGTTGTAGGTGTCGAGGTAGTAGCCCAGGTTCTCGGTCAGCACGGGGCCGTGAAGCGGGCAGATGATCTGGATGTCCAGGTCGGCGGCCTTCTTGAGCACGGCCTGCACAAACTTGCCGAACTTGCCCACGATGCCAAAGTAGTAACGGCGCGCCTCGCAGGCCCACCCTTCAGGATCTTCGATGTCGTTAGCGCCAAACTTGCCAAAGCCGTCGGCACTAAAGAGCACCTTGTCGGTAGCCTCGTAGGAGAAGAGTACCTCGGGCCAGTGAACGTTGGGGGCGCCGACAAAGGTCAGGCTGTGGCCGCCCAGATCAAGCACGTCACCCTCTTTGACAACCATCTTGCGCTCGGGGAAGTCGGTGCCAAAGTAGTTGACCATCATGCGGAAGGCGCCCATGCTTGCCACAATCTGCGCCTGGGGATAGCGCTCCATAAAGGCGGCGATGCCGGCGGAGTGATCGGGCTCCATGTGATGGATGACCAGGTAGTCGGGCGTGCGGCCGTCGAGTACGGTCTCGAGGTTGCCGAGCCACTCGTCGACAAATCCGCCATCGACCGAATCGGCGACAGCGATCTTCTCGCCCAAGATAACGTAGCTGTTGTATGCCATACCGTTCTCGGACACGTCGTACTGGCCCTCGAACAGGTCGATGTCATGATCGTCAACGCCAATGTAGCGGATATCCTTGGTGATCTCCATCAGGCAAAGCCTCCTAGATAGACAAATGAACCCGTCTATCATAGCACTCGCCTTCATAGTCACGGCTATCTGCCGGCATCCTTACCGATTGTTATTGATATGCAACGCCGAGCCGTTGACCTGCGAAAACTATGCGCGCGGCGCTGCCGTGGTGTGTCGAACGATGAGCTGACCGGGAATACGAATGGCGACGGTTTTGTCCGATGCCCCCGCCTTGGGAACTGCGCGCTCGAACACCTCGCGCCCGCGCTGATGCAGATCGAATCGAACGGTCGTGAGCTCGTTATGTGCGACAAAGTCGTCGAGCGAGTCATCGACGCCCACCACGCTCACGTCCTCGGGCACGCGCAAGCCGCTATCGCGCAGCGCGGCAATGGCGCCGTTTGCCATCTGGTCGTTTGCCGCGTAAATCGCCGTCATGGTGCGGTCGTGCTCAGCCAAGTACCGAGCGGCCTCGTAGCCGCTGTTGGCAGACCAGTCGCCCTCGAGTGGTGCCTGCGGCTTAATGTGTTTACGCTCGAGTGCATCCTGCCAGCCGGCGCGGCGAAACTGCTCGTCAACCGAAAAGGACGGGCCGCCGATATAACGAATCTGCTCGTGCCCCAGCTCAAACAGGTGATCCATAAGCAATAGCGAGCAGCCGTAATGGTCGGAATCGACCGTGGTCACGCGCGGATGCGCGTACATGGTAACGATGACCGTTCCAATGCCCGGCAACGGATCGAACGTCTCGAAATCGGGCGCCATGCGACTCATGCCGATGATGATACCGTCCACGGGCAGCGCGGCCATACGACGCGTGGCCTCGGCAAGCGAAAACTCCTCGGTCTTGGACATCTCGACCAGCGTGATGGCGCAATTATGCTCGCGAGCTGCGCTGGCGATGCCGTCGATCATTGAGAGGTTCCCAAACTTGGTGACATCGTTGACGCACAGCCCGACCGAATGGTAACGGCCGTCGCGCAGCGAGCGACCGGCATAACTCGGACGGAAGCCGAGCTCTTGCATAGCGGCCTGCACGCGCTGGCGCGTCTGCTCGTTGACGTTAGGAAGGCCGTTGGCAACGCGCGAGACCGTCTGCTGCGAAACGCCGGCAGCGCGGGCGACGTCGGCCATGGAAACCGGACGCATACCTGTATCGTTGGAAGGGCGCCTTGCCACAAAATCACCTTCGCTCTTGCGAGATCTAAATAGCGTGAATGCCGGCCCGGGCAGAAATACATCCCGCACCGATGCCCGCTATCGTCGGACGCATGTTAACGTACTCTACTTTTTCTATCAGCGCCTCTTCTGCTTTATAAGTCCATACGGCAGTACCGTTCACGGCTGAATTTCTACCGATTACCAGATTCTCAAAAAGTGATAAGTGTTGTGTTATGAGTACGTTAACATAGCCCGTAACGTGCGGCATCGTAGATGCTGAGTTTATGCCGCTTCAAGTTGTTAACGTACTCATAACGACGCAAAACTCACCCGTGCGCGCCAAGGAAAGGACTCCCATGACCACCCCCGACGAAAAGACATTCGCCACGCTCACCAAGCTGTTTGAGGAGGAGTTTGGCCCCATCGGCGACCGCCAGGTGCTCTACGTGCACGCGCCCGGCCGCTCCGAGATCAGCGGCAATCACACCGATCACGAGGGCGGTCACGTTATCGCCGGCTCGCTCGATGTCGCCGTTGACGGCATCGCCGTGGCAACCGATTCCAACAAGATTCGCGTCGCCGACGAGGGCTATCCTACGTTTGAGATCACGCTAGACACGGTAGACATTCAGGAGTCCGAGAAGGGCACGTCCGCAAGCCTCGTGCGCGGTATGGCCCATGAGGTCGCAGCGCTTGGTGTTGAGCCCAAGGGCTTCGACTTCGCCTTCACCTGCTCCGTCCCCTCGGGCGGTGGCCTTTCCAGCTCTGCTGCCGTCGAGGCCGCGTACGGCCGTGCCATGGAGACGCTCTGGGGCGCGCCCGCCATTGAACCCGTCGCACTCGCCCAGATGAGCCAGCGCACCGAGAACAACTACTACGGCAAGCCCTGCGGTCTGATGGACCAAGCTGCCGTGTGCCTGGGCGGCCTCGCCTACATGGACTTTGAGGACCAGGCTCAGCCTAAGACCCAGAAGCTCGAGCTCAACTTTGAGGATCACGGCTATGCGCTCGTGCTCGTTAAAGTTGGCGCCGACCATGTGGCAGCCACCGACGACTACGCCGCTGTTCCGCGCGAGATGCAGGACGTCGCCGCCGAGTTTGGCAAGGCACGCCTGTGCGAGGTAAACGTGGCGGACTTTGACGCCAAGCTCCCCGAGCTGCGCGCCAAGCTGGGCGACCGCGCCTGCCTGCGCGCCGTTCATTACTGGTACGAGAACGGCCTGGTCGATAAGCGCTGGGCGGCCCTGAACGCCGGCGACATTGACCAGTTCCTGGTCCTGACGCGTGAGTCCGGCGCCAGCTCCGCCATGTACCTGCAGAATGTTGTTGCCAAACTGGGTGCCGAGCAGCCTTCCATGTACGCGCTTGCTCTTGCCGAGCATGTGCTCGACGGCCGTGGCGCCGTTCGTATCCACGGCGGCGGCTTTGGCGGTACCATCCAGGCCTTCGTGCCGCTCGAGCTGGTCGACACCTTCATTGCCAAGATGAACGGCTGGCTTGGCGAGGGCTCTGCCCGCCACTACGCGATTTCTGACAAGGGGGCTTACGCGGCATGGCTGTAATGACTGATGTGCGCGAGGCCGCGCAGGGCCTCATCGAATATGCCATCCACCGATCGATGATCGGCCAGGACGATCGCATCTGGGCATACAACACCGTTCTCGAGTGCATCGGCGACACGGGGCCGGCACTCGACATGGCCTGGGCACTCCAGGTTGAGAAACTCTCGCTCTTGCACCCCGATACCCTGCCCGACTTTGACCTTGAAGGCACGCTTGCCGCGCTTGCCGAGACTGCCGTTGCCAACGGTGCTGCCGAGAACACGGCGTCGGGCCGCGATCGCATCGCCATGCGCATCATGGGCGCGCTCATGCCGAGGCCTTCGGTTGTAAACGAGGAATTCAATGGGCGTATGGGCGTCAACGAGCCCCGTGCCGCGACCGACTGGTTCTACGGCCTGTGCTGCGACGCCGGCTACGTGCGCCGTGCCGCCATCGCGCGCAACATCAAATGGAGCACCCCCACCAACTGGGGCGATCTTGAGATCACCATCAACCTGTCCAAGCCCGAGAAGGACCCGCGCGATATCGCCGCGGCAGGTGCAGCTAAGAACACGGACGAGGAGTATCCCGCCTGCCAGCTCTGCATCGAAAACGAGGGCTATCCCGGACGCTCCGCCGCAGCCGACGGCGGAGCTCACCCCGCCCGCCAGAATCTGCGCGTTATCCCCATCCAGCTCGACGGCGAGCGCTGGGGCTTCCAGTACAGCCCGTACGCGTACTTTAACGAGCACTGCATTGCCATGAGCTCCGAGCATCGTCCGATGCACGTCGACCGCAAGGGCCTGACCTGCCTGCTCGACTTTGTGGACCTGTTCCCGCATTACTTCATCGGCTCCAACGCCGACCTGCCTATCGTGGGCGGCTCGATTCTGTCGCACGACCACTTCCAGGGCGGCGCGCACGAGTTCCCCATGATGCACGCCGCCGAGGTCTCGCAGTTTAGCGTGCCCGGCTTTGACGGCGTTACGGGCGCCGTGTTGCAGTGGCCGCTTTCGGTGCTGCGCCTGCGCTCGCACGACCGTGCTCAGTTGCTCGACGCCGCCGAGAAGATTATCCTCGCCTGGCGCGAGTGGACCGATGAGTCGGTGGGCGTCATCGCGCACACGGCCGACGGCGTGGCGCACAACACCGTGACGCCGGTCATCCGCCGCGTCGACTCCCGCGGCAATGCCGGCGGCGAGACTTACGAGGCCTACCTGGCGCTTCGCTGCAACATCACAACCGACGAGCATCCGCTGGGCGTGTTCCATCCGCATGCCGAGTATCACCATATTAAGAAGGAAAACATCGGCCTGATCGAGGTCATGGGCTTGGCCATTTTGCCGCCGCGCCTGGTTCCCGAGCTCGGCGCTGTCCGCGAGCACCTGCTGGCGGCCAAGGTCGATGCCAGCTACGACCTTGCCGGCGCGCTCGAGGGCGACGACCTCTGCCGTAGCCATGCCGCGTGGGCCGAGGATGTCTATGCCCGCCGCGCCGACGAGCTTACGGCGGATAGCGCCATCGGCATCCTGCACGAGGAAGTCGGCGTAGTGTTTGGCCACGTGCTCGACAACGCCGGCGTCTTTAAGTGGGACGAAGCCGGCCGCGCCGCCCAGCAGCGCTTTATCGACTCACTGTAATGATCCCTTGGGGACGGAGGAAAACGGACTATTTCGTCTTCAAGACAACGGCGCCCGCCGGCAACATCGCCGACGGGCGCCGTTTTTGAGTGTAGCCATTGGGGACGTTCTTAAACGACCAGTCATTAAAGAACGTCCCCAATGACTACCCCAAGTGACAACCACGGCGACGCCGATGTTTGGCAACGACAGCGAGCGGGCCGCATTTGAGACAAGGTGACGCGAAACGAAAGGGCGCTGACCTTCTGGTCGCGCCCTTGAAGTTGAACGTCAGATTGTCCAAATGCGGCCCGCGCAGCGTCGAGCCGTTACGCGGGTTGGTAAACCCGCGTAACCTTAAAGCTCAGTTACCTCAACGTTGTTGAAGATTTCATCCCAGCGGTCCATGACCAGGTGGCCGGTCTTGGGATCCATGGCGTTGAGCTTACCGCAGGTATTGGCGGTCTTGAGCACCGTGACGTCGTCGGCACCAGCAGCAATGGCATGCGCAAAACCGGCGATGGTCGAGTCGCCGGAACCCGTTGCGTTCACAGCCGCAATCGCGGGCGTCTTGGCGCGGAACGCGCGGCCCTCATGGAAGCCCACCGAACCGGCAGCGCCCATCGAGACGACGACCCAGGGAATACCGGCAAAGCGGCCATCGGCGGCAAGCGCCTCGCGCAGGGCATCGACATCATCGGTCGTAAAGGACGTACCCAGCAGGCCGTTAATCTCGGTCAGGTTGGGCTTTACGAGCTCAGGCTTAGCGTCAGATTCCAGCGCGGCCTCCAGCGATGCACCCGAAGTGTCGAGCAGCACCTTGGCGCCCTCCTCCTCGGCAATCTTGACGAGCTCGGCATAGTAACCGGCATCGACGCCACGCGGCAGCGAACCCGAAAGCGTCACGACGTCCGCCTTCGCTGCAAGCTCGGCGAACTTGGCCGTAAAGGCCTCAAGCTCGGCAGGCGCAATCTGAGGGCCGCTCTCCAGCAGCTCGGTCTGATTACCCTCGTGCAGAATATTCAGGCAAATGCGCGTCTCACCGGCGATGGGCACAAAGTCGTTCTTGACGCCGTCGGCATCCATAAGCTCGGCCATATAGGCACCCATGTGGCCGCCGAGCAGACCGGTCGCGAGCACGTCGTCGCCCAACTGCAGTAGCACGCGGCTCACGTTGAGGCCCTTGCCGCCAGCGGTCTTTTCGGGCGTGACGCGGTTAACGTCGTCAATGACCAGCTTGTCGAGCTGATAGCGCGTATCAATCGACGGGTTCATGGTAACGGTCAGAATCATATTGAACTCCTGTTCCGGGGCGGCATGACCCACCCCAAACATACGATAGCTCGTTAAAGGATCTCGATCTCAAAGCCGCGGGTGACGGTCTCCCCCGGCTTGGCAACCAGGCAGCCACGCTTGTGCTCCAGAATATCGTCCTCGTCGGAGCAGGTAGACAGGCCGCCCCACGGTTCCACGGCCACAAAGTCGCCCTCGGGCTTGCTCCACACAATCAGGTACGGCATATCCTGGAACGTCAGGCGCACGCCCTTGTCCTCGGTTTTCTTGGTCAGCGTAACCACGCGGCTCTCGAGCACATCAAAGATGGTCTCCGCGAAGTCGAAGAGTTCGTGGGTAAGCGGCAGGTTCTGGTCGATCATGGGGTTCTTACTGCGATCCTCAACATCAATCAGGCCCGTCGAGGGAACGGCAGTACAGAGCTCGGCGGCCTCACGCTGATCAAAACGAAGCTCATAGTCGTCATAGGACTCGCCCTCGTCGAGCGGGCACTTAAAGCCGGGGTGACCACCCACAAAGAATGGCATATCCTCGGTGCCCTCATTGGTCACCTCGTACGACACGGCCACCTTTTCCGAATCAATCGTGTAACGAGCAACGATCTTAAACGGATACGGATACTGCTCGAGCAGTTCGGCATGGTCGGCAGAGCTCAGACTCAGCGCAACCATGTTGTCGCTCTGCTCCTCGAGCTTCCACTCCTGCTTGCGAGCAAAGCCGTGGCGGGCGAGCTTTACCTCGCGGCCGCCCATGGTCATTGCGTGACCGTCACGAAGGCCGCCGCAGATCGGGAAGCAAATGGGAGCTTGGCCCGACCAGACCGCCGGGTCACCCTGCCACAGGTACTCGCGGCCGTTGGCTTTAATCGAAGTGAACGATCCGCCAGCCGTGCTCAGTGCCACACGAATAGAACCGTTATCAAGAACAAACTCCATAGGAGCCTTCCCTTTCTTACGACAGCCCGCCAAGTCAATAGGGCTGATAGAAAACCGGCCCGCGCCCCCTCACAGAAACGCGAGCCGTCAATTGAAAAGCTGCAGAATGCCGGGGACCGCCAAGAGCAAAGCACTCAAGCCAAGCAAGCAAACGTGTTATCGGAGCAGCTAGCCGAACCAGAACGCTTCCCAACAACAGCGGCAACCCTGCTGGTACCCCCTACGTCAGCGAGCGGCGCTCAGGTGCCCCAGGTCGCCGCGAAAGAGGAGCGACGCGTACTTCATGTACGCGAGCGACGGTTTGAGCGGCGAGATGGGGTGCCTGAGCGCCGCGCAGCGTCGACCCGTTACGCGGTTTGGCAAAACCGCGTAACCCCACTAGTCGTGGTATTCGCCGCGGTCCCACTTCTCGAGGAACTCGTCAAAGAAGTGCGGGTCGGCCTGAGCCTCGGCGTCGGCCTTATTGCAGGCATCGATCTTGGCGATCAGGGCATCGTGCTCGGGGGTCTTCTCGTAGGGCTCCTCCAGGAAGGCAAGCATGATATCGGCCATCAGGAACTCGCCGGTGATCTTGCCGCCAAAGCCCACGATGTTGGCGTTGAGCTCACGACGAGCATACAGGGCAGAGGTCATGTCGCGAACCAGGGCGCAGCGGGCGCCGGGAACCTTGTTGACGGCGTTGGTGATGCCGATGCCGGTGCCGCACAGGGCCACGCCAAAGTCGGCCTCGCCGCTGGCAACGGCCTCGCCCACGGCCTTACCGTAGATGGGATAGTGCGTACGGGTGTGGCTGTAGGTGCCACAGTCGAGCACCTTGTAGCCAGCCTGCTCCAGGCGGTCGGCCAGATAGATCTTCTCGTCCGTAACGATATGGTCGCAACCGATTGCGATGGTCTTCTTCATCAGAACGTCCTTTCGTCTGAATTCACAAGTTGAGATAGAAGTTCGAGTTCTCGGTGGCTCTCGTTAGGCCATCTTGTTGAGCATGTCGACACGGATCTGGTGACGGCCGCCGGCGTACTGGGCGCGCAGGAACTCGCGGGCGATCTTCTTGGCGACCTCGGTGCCCACAACGCCCGGGCCCATGGTGACCATGCGCGAGCCGTTGTGCTCGCGGGTCATGTAAGCGGAACGCTCGTCGGAAATGTTGGCGACGACCATGCCCTTGATCTTGACGGCGGCCATATAGGAGCCGACGCCATACTTATCGAATGCGAAGCCCTGGGAATCCTTGTGCTCCAGCAGGTCCTTGGCAACGGCGGTCGCGGAATCGACAAAGTCCGCAGCAGGGGTCTCGGAATAGTCGACGACCTCGTGACCGTCGGCGATGAGCATCTCCTTGATGGACTCCTTCATCGACATACCGTCGGCATCGGAAGCGATTACAACCCGCATGACATCCTCCTTGAGAGATACGCAGGTGCGTAGTTTCTGTTTGGAAGTGTTGAATCGCGCTCAGGTCCGGGCATCTGAATGTGCGGTTCTTCACTGTTCATGTTTATTTGAACACATTCGAACATAGGTTGCAACCATTATTTGTTTAACTTTGTTCTTTTTTGAACAAATACCGTTCACGGATGATTGCCGACCGTTTGAGCCCGGCGCAGACGTAGCGACCATGTGTTCAACAAACAAAAGGGCGGCCGAGAACGTGTCTCGGCCGCCCCTTCGGCGGTATTCCCCGGTATATACAGCTGTTTTAGCTACTCAGACTGCCTGTTCTTCTTGGCATGTTTGGACGGAGCGCTCAAGAAACGACCCGTCAGATAGTTCGCGGGACCGGAGATATCAATCCCCAGCAGGGTGTGGCCCAGCCACAGAAACGCCACAAGCACCAGCAGCGGGATAACGCACGAGGTCACGATCATCACGATGACGCCTTCGATCAGATCGGTCACCTGTTGCACCACCTTATCGGTCATCGACTTGGCACTGTCGGTCACCGATGTGAGTAAACTCGATGCCCCATCGGTCAGCTGCTCAAGCACATTCTTGTTTTCCGTGGTCTCGGATTTCTTCTCGCTCTTTGTGGAGCTCGCCTTGCTCGCTTCAGTCGCCTTTTGCTCTGTCTGCTCGATACTCACCTGATACGTCTCATCGACCTTTTGCGACACCCATACGCTCGCGGGCACAAGCGCCATGCCGATCACGGCAACCACCAGCACGCGGGTCGCCACGCGACGCAGGACGGCACTCGTGCTCCAGCGTCCGTGAATGCCAAGCGAGACCGCAAAGAGCACCAACGCAAACGGGATTAAGATGCCCAAGCCAACCGACCACAAAATAGTCAGCAGATATTTCTCGAGGTAGAGCACGGCAAGCACGATGCCCAAGTTGCCCGAAAGCTGTGCGAGCTGCTCAGCGACCGGCGTACCCGTATCACCCGGCAGCGCGGTAATGCCCGCAGACAGCGCCACGCACGAGGCCGTGAGCGCCAGTACGTTACCTTTCTTTTGGTCGATAACCTCGATGGTGGAGTCCCAAGTCTTGGTATCGGCAAAATGCGGACGAGCCACAAAGCCCGACAGCAAGGCCAGTACCACGAGCGCAACGATGATACCGATCTGCAGCTTTTTATTTGCGCACACGACATCGGACAGGCTGGGCTGCAGCTCGGTTACTGTCGTGTGCTCGGTTATCTGGACAGAACGCCCATGAGCTACCTCGTGCGCGCCTCTCTTTTGAATCAATCCGTTGTCCGGCATTTGGATACCTCCTCATTCCGGCCTGTAATGCGGTGGAAAGTATACCCACCCATCGAAAAACCGAACGGGAGGGCGTGCAGAAGCTCCATAACGCTGCTAGTCGAATAGTGCCATTTCAAAACTATGCCGGTTTACTACGATAAAACCGATAGGACCGACCACATTTGCTATTAGTAGAAAATGACAAGCGTTCTACCTGCGGCTTTGATAACGCTGTTCTTTCCATAGTTGAAAGAATGCGATTCATCGTAGTAAACCGGCATAGTTTTGTAACCGACAGGCCGATTCGGCATCGCAGCAAACCTAATGACCCGTTTTCTTCCATCCTCAAAGGATCAAATGCATGGCAGGATCGTCCCTAACTGCCGGCAGATAAGGAACGTCCCCAAGTGCCGGGTAAAAAGAAAAAGCCCTGTCGCGGGTTTGCGGCAGAGCTTTTGGAAGGGGACTTGATTGTGAGGATTCGTTAGGCAAGCTTAGCCTCGAGTGCGGCGATGCGCTTATAGGCATCGATGGTAAAGCGGGTCTGTTTCTCCAGGATCATGGTGGTCATGAGAGTATCCTGAGCGTGAGCCATGATGAAGGTCATCTCCATCTCACCGCCGCCGGCCTCCTGCGAAAGCAGCTTGGTCTGCGTGTCGTGGGCGCCGATAAGTGCATCGCTGGCATCCTTGTGCAGCTGCTCGGCCTTCTCAAAATCACCCTCACGAGCAGCATCGAGCGCTGCAAGCAGATCGGTCTGGGCGTCGCCCGCGTATGCGACAATCTCGAATCCAACCATCGAGATTTCTTCTTTGGTTGCCATATTGCGTTCCTTTCACACATGAACCAACGGAGAGCATCGCGTCCGGGCATACGCGCTGCGCTGTGTATGGCAGGAACATTAACATTCAAACAAAAAAGAACAATGCAAAACGCAATTTCGAGCTATGAACGGTCGATTTTCGCCCGTGAGCGGTTTTTAAACCAATGCGAACAATATCGAACACAATTAGTGGCAACCCAAACAGGTCCACACCCTAGCGTACATCGCGCACCGTATCACCCTCTACGAGCATGCCGGGGATCAGCATGTGCTCCACGCCAGACGCACCCCCCTCGGCGCCGGCAATCTTGTCGACAGCCCACATGCCGACGCGCTTGTTGTCAAAGCGCACCGTGGTCAGGCGACGGTCGGGCACGATGTCGCCCAGACTATCGTCAACACCCACTACGCTCACGTCCTGGGGCACGCGCTTCCCGCGCGACTCGAGCCCGCGAATGCAGCCGTAGGCCATGGCATCGTTGGAAGCATAAATGGCTGTGCAGTTCGGATCGTCCGCAAGCACCTGGCCGGCGGCATATCCGCTCTGTGCCGTCCAATCGCCACGGACGAGTCGCGGCGGCTCAATACCATGCGCGCGCAATGTCTCGCGCCAGCCCTCCTCGCGACGCATGCCCGAAAGCGAGCGCTCGGGGCACGAGATAAAGTGCACGGTCTTGTGCCCCTGCCCCAGCAAGTACTCGACAACTTGGCGCGAGCAATCGAACTGATCGTTATCAACCGTCGAGCACAGCGGGTGCTCCAGCATGGTAACGAGCACCGTCTGCATACCGGGCAGCGGCTCGAAGGTGCCAAAGTCCGCCGGCATGCGATTCATGATCACAACCATGCCATCCACCGGCAGCGCGCTCATGCGCGACGATGCGCTCTCGAGGGTATACGGATGCCCGTCTACTTTAGTGAGGGTGATGGCATAGCCATGTTTGTCGGCCGCGGCGGCAAAGCCCTCCATGCGGTCGAGGTTGCCGGTGCCGGTAATGTTGAACATGGCGACGCCGACGGTCTTAAACTTGCCGCGGCGCAGCGATCGACCGGCAAAATTGGGGCGATACCCCAGCTCGCGCATGGCGGCACGCACGCGCTCCTTGGTCTCGGGGCGCACGCTGGGCGAATCGTGCACCGTACGCGAGACTGTCTGCTCCGAGACGCCCGCGAGACGCGCCACGTCCTTAACGGAAACCGATTTTTTAACAGCGGCCATAGGTCGATCTTTCTATGTCAACGATGCCATTGGTGGCACCCTACGCAGTCAAATGAAACGTCTTTAAGTATATCTAACGCCTCCTCCGCCATACGCTCACCACCCAAAACCTACCGTTCACCGACAATCCCGCTTCCCCGGACGGCTTTTGTCGACCAAATGTTAACGTTGCCATTGTGCAAACACAGAGCCACCGGGCGGCTCAAACGTTTACGCGTAAGGAATCGACGGTTCGCAGGCACAGGAACCACCGATTCGCGTCTTTATTTGTGCCGCAAAATGGCAACGTCAACATTTTGGCAACCGAACGCCAAAAGATACCATCGTTGCTAACCCACCGACTCTTAGGAGCATTGCATGGAGCAACTCATCGCCATCATCGAAAAGGGCCAGCCCTTTTTCAACGCGATCGCCCGCAACAAGTACCTCAAGGCGATCCGCGACGGCTTTATCTCCGTCATCCCCATCATCATCTTCTCGTCCATCTTCTGCCTGGTAGCCTCGGTCCCCAACATCTGGGGTTTCTACTGGCCCGATGACATCAACAACGCCCTGTGGAAGTGCTACAACTACTCCATGGGCATCCTGGCCATCGCCTGCGCCGCCACCACGGCCAAGCACTTCGCCGACGCTCAGAACCGCGATCTGCCCAAGAACAATCAGATCAACTTTATCTCGTGCATGTGCGCGGCCATCATCGGCTTCTTGCTCCTTTCGAGCGACACCATCGCCACGGACGCCGCCAGCGGCTTCAACACCACCTATCTTGGTTCCAAGGGCCTGCTGACTGCCTTCATCGCTGCGTTTGTGACCGGCATCATCTACAAGTTCTTTATCAAGCGCAACATCACCGTCAAGATGCCCGAGCAGGTTCCGCCCAACATTTCGCAGACCTTTAAGGACATCATCCCCTTCTCCGTCTGCATCACCGTCTTTTGGGTCTTTGACATCGCCTTCCGCGCTGCCTTTGGCTTCTGCTTTGCCCAGGGCGTCATCCAGGTGTTCCAGCCCCTGTTCACCGCCGCCGACGGCTATATCGGCCTCGCTGTGATCTACGGCGCTATG
The DNA here is from genome assembly GCA_900545145.1 of uncultured Collinsella sp. Taxonomy (GTDB): domain Bacteria; phylum Actinomycetota; class Coriobacteriia; order Coriobacteriales; family Coriobacteriaceae; genus Collinsella. The sequence continues at coordinate 30,137 of UQYE01000012.1, forward strand.
AGCCTCTTCTGGTTCGTCGGCGTCCACGGCCCCTCGATCGTCGAGCCCGCCATCGCCGCCGCTCTCGTTGCCAACATGACCGACAACCTGGCTGCGTTCCAAGCTGGCCAGCACGCTTCCGCTGTCCTGACCCAGGGTGCCCAGTACTTCGTCGTCTGCATGGGCGGCACCGGCGCCACGCTCGTCCTGGTCTTTATGTTCTGCTTCCTGGCCAAGTCTCAGGAGATGCGCGCCGTCGGTAAGGCAGCCATCGTCCCCGTGTGCTTTGCCGTCAACGAGCCGCTGCTGTTCGCCGCGCCTATCGTGCTCAACCCCGTCTTCTTTGTCCCGTTTGTTTTTGCCCCGATCGCCAACATCTGGATCCTCAAGATCTTTATCGACTTCTTGGGCATGAACGGCTTTATGTACACCCTGCCCTGGACCGTCCCCGGCCCCATCGGCACCATCATGGGCCTGGGCTTCCAGCCGCTCGCCTTTGTGATGCTCGCCATCATCCTAGTCATCGACTTTGCCCTGTACTACCCGTTCTTCCGTGCCTATGACGCCCAGAAGTGCGCCGAGGAGGCCGAGATCTCCCAGGAGGAGCTCGCCGCCAAGAACGCCGAGAAGGCCGCCAAGCTCAACGATGCCTTCCAGGGCAAGGCTGACGCCAAGAGCGTTGCCGCCGGCGCTGCTGCCGAGGCCGTGAAGGTCGACTCCCCTGCCGCTTCTGCAGCACCTGCTGCCGAGGCAACGACCGCCAGCGACCTCAACGGCAAGCGCGTGCTCGTGCTCTGCCAGGGCGGCGGAACCTCGGGTCTGCTCGCCAACGCGCTGGCCAAGGCTGCCAAGGAGCGCGGCATCAATCTTGAGACCGCTGCCGAGGCATATGGCAACCACGTGGACATGCTCCCCGACTTTGACCTGGTCGTCCTGGCCCCGCAGGCCGCAAGCTACCTGGCCGACTTGCAGAAAGACTGCGAGCGCGTGGGCAACAAATGCGTCGCCTGCCGCGGTAAGCAGTACATTGAGCTCTCCCAGAACGGCGACAAGTCTCTCGCCTTCGTCTCCGAGCAGCTTTCGAAGTAAGTAACGCTCAGGGCCAGCCGACCATCCAAGACCGGCTGGCCCTTCGATTTAGACGATTGGATCATCATGTCCGTTAATCCTGCTAGCGTCACCAATCCGCCTGCGCAGTTTCCCGAGGACTTTGTCTTTGGCGGCGCCACTGCTGCCTACCAGGTAGAGGGCGAGACCCGCACTCACGGTAAGGGCAAGGTTGCCTGGGACGACTTTCTGGAAGCCCAAGGCCGTTTCTCCCCCGATCCCGCTTCGGACTTCTACAACCAGTACCCCGTCGATCTGGAGCTGTGCGAGGAGTTTGGCATCAACGGCATTCGCCTCTCCATTGCCTGGAGCCGCATCTTCCCCAACGGCACCGGCGAAATCAACCCCGAGGGCGTCCAGTTCTACCACGATCTCTTCGCCGAGTGCCATAAGCACCATGTTGAGCCGTTCGTCACGCTGCATCACTTTGACACGCCGCTTCCCCTCTTTGAGAAGGGCGACTTCCTCAACCGCGAGACCATCGATGCCTTTGTGGACTTTGCCACCTTCTGCTTTAAGGAGTACGCCGACCAGGTGACCTACTGGTTCACCTTTAACGAGATCTGGGCCGACGCCTCCAACACCTACATCGAGGGCACCTTCCCCGGCGGCGTCAAAGCTCATCTGGCCGAGGCCTTCCAGTGCGAGCACAACATGATGCTCGCCCACGCCAAGGCCGTGCTGGCCTTCCACAACGGCGGTTTTAAGGGCAAGATCGGCGTCATTCAATCGCTGGAGTTTAAGTATCCGCTCAACGAGAACGACCCCGCCGACATCAAGGCCGCCAACAACGAGCACGTGCTGCAGAACCAGTTTTTGCTCGACGCCACCTTCCGCGGCGACTATGCCCCCGACACCCTCGAGTGCGCCAACCGCCTGGCCGCCATCTCGGGCGGCACCATCGAGATCATGGACAAGGACCTCGAGATTATGCGCGAGGCCGCGCTCTACAACGACTACCTGGGTGTCAACAACTACCAGTGCCGTTTCCTCAAGGCTTACGACGGCGAGAACGACCTGCACCACAACGGTACGGGCGAGAAGGGCACCGGCCGCTGGCGCGTTAAGGGTATTGGTGAGCATGTGAACAAGCCCGGCATCCCCACCACCGACTGGGACTGGATCATCTATCCCGAGGGTCTGTTCGATCTGCTCGTCTACATTAAGCAGCGCTACCCCAACTACAAGCAGATTTTCATTACCGAAAACGGTATGGGCTACAAGGACCCCTACAAGAACGGCTTTGTGGACGACCAGCCGCGCATCGACTACATCGAGCAGCACCTGCGCTGGCTGCTTAAGGCCATGGAGGTGGGCGTCAACGTGGGCGGCTACTTCCTGTGGAGCCTGCAGGATCAGTTCTCCTGGACCAATGGCTACAACAAGCGCTACGGCTTCTTCTACGTAGACTTTGAAACCCAGAAGCGCACGCCCAAGGCAAGCGCCTACTGGTACAAGCACGTGGCGCAGACCCGTCGTCTGGACTAGTGGCTTGCAGTTGGCGTAATTGCCCTGCTCACATAACTTGTCCCCATTTCTCAGCCGGGGGCGGCACGTCACACGGCGCGCCGCCCCCGGCCTTTGTGTTTGGGCGGACCGGGAGCCGTTTGTCTCGATCTGTAACATCTGACCCGCGGTTTCGGCCCCAACTGTTACAGATCGAGATGAACGGGGTGGGCCGGGCCGAATTGTCTCGATCTGTAACACTAAACCCGGTTTTGGGCGTCTACCTGTTACAGATTGAGACAAACGTACCGGCCAATCCTCTCAATCTCAATCTATAACAGTTAGCCGGTTATTTCGCCCCCACCTGTTACAGATCGAGATGAATAGATTAGACCTAGCCGAAAAATCTCAACCTGTAACACGTAGCCGAGTTTTTCAGTCCTAGCTGTTACAGATCGAGACAAACAGGCCGAGCAAGCTACACCCGTAGGTCTTTCACGCTGGAACGCTCGACCAGCACGCCCGAAACGAGCGTACGGCTTCTGGAACTCGGGGCTTCCAAGCCCGCAACAACCTCGTTGAGTGCGCGGATGCCCAGTTCGCGGTGACGGAACTTTACCGACGTCAAAATCGAGTTGGGCATCGTCTTGTAAAGCTCGTCATCAAAGCCAATCACGGACACATCGTCGGGCACGTTCAGCCCCTTGTCGCGCAAGGCCATCATCACGCCGTTTGCCATACAGTCGTTAGCAGCGAGGACCGCCGTGCAATCGGGTTTATCGGCAAGCACAAGGCCCGCGGCATAGCCACTATCCGCATTCCAATCGCCTTGCAGAGGCTCGGGCGGCTCAATGCCACGCGCCTCGAGTGCCGCACGCCAACCTTTCATACGACACTGGCTCGACAGCGACTCTTTCTTACCAGAGACGAAGTACACGTTCTTGTGCCCGCGATTCAAGAAGTACTCGCACGCCATGCGCGCACCACCCTCTTGATCGTCACTGACGGTAGAGCAGGTAGGATGCTCCATCGGCGTGATAATCACCGTCTTGAGGTCCTTCGGTGCCTCAAACGTATCGAAATCATCGACCATCTGACGCAGGTTGAAAATCATGCCGTCGACGGGAAGCTGCGACATCCTGCGCGCCGCTTCGGCAAGGGTCATCTTCTCCCCCGCCCGCTTTTTGATCATCGTGAGCGCAAAGCCTCGCTCTTCGGCGGCATCGGCAATACCGTCAATCATGTCCACGGCACCGCCCGACAAGTGAAACAGCACCACGCCGATGCACCCGTAACGGCCCAACTTGAGCGAACGCGCGGCGAAGTTGGTTCGAAACCCGAGCGCCTCCATTGCCGAATGGACCTTATCGCGTGTCGACTCTCGCACGCTATCGGGCTCGTTGATCACGCGCGACACCGTCTTGAGAGAAACGCCCGCGGCAACTGCTACATCGTTCATTGAAACATTTTTCTTGTCCATCGTTGCCACTACTTCTCCAGTCGGTTTTGCATCGCTTGTTTTTTGTGTTCTAGCATACACTACCTGCCCGACTGACAAATCAGCCGTTTATCGAACAATATCGACCGTTCACCCGTAAATCCTTGTTGCTCTTCCAAAAATGTCTTACGTTGTCATTAACGAAATGACAACGTTGTCATTTCGTTAATGCCTTCCTCAAGCAGGAAGGTTTCCGGGCAGTCCTGACCATCCATCGACGACCAGTTCCATCCACATGCATCACGCATCAAGCAGCAAAGGAGCTCTATGGACGCCATCGTAAAGATGCTCGAAAAGCATCAACCGTTCTTTGAGAAAATCTCGAGAAACATCTACCTCCAGGCCATTAAGGACGGATTCCTTGGGTGCATGCCCATTGTCCTCACCTCTTCGATCTTTCTGCTGATCGCCACGCTTCCCGGCGTGGTCGGCATCACGCTGCCCCAGCCGCTCATCGACTGGTGCAACAAGCTGTACAACTTCACCATGGGTGTCATGGGCATCATGGTTGCCGGCACCACCGCCAAGAACTTTACGGCTTCCATGAACCGTCGCATGCCCGCCGGCAAGGTGCTCAACGACGGCTCCACCATGGTGGCCGCCCAGTGCAGCATGCTGCTGCTCGCAGTCACGCAGTTCACCACCAAGTTCAACGGCTCCGAACTTTCGGTCTTCGATTGCACCAGCATGGGCACGCGCGGTCTGTTCTCGGCCTATATCGCCGCGTTCATTACCGTGTGGGTCTACAAATTCTGCGTCTCGCGCGATCTGACCATTAAGCTGCCCAAGGAGGTCCCGGGCGCCATCGCTCAGAACTTCCGCGATATCATCCCCTTTGGCGGCGCCGTCATCATCTGCGGCATCATCGATGTCGTCGTGCGCAACCTCATGGGCGTTCCGTTCTCCGAGCTGCTTATCAAACTGCTCTCCCCGCTCTTTACCGCTGCAGAAACCTATCCTGGCCTTATCCTTATCCAGGCAGCCACCGCGTTCTTCTGGTTCATCGGCGTCCACGGCCCCTCGATCGTCCAGCCGGGCATCGACCCCATCCGTCTTGCCAACCAGGCCGAGAACCTGCAGGTTCTGCTGGCAGGTGGCCACCCCGCCCACTCCCTCACCTTTAACATGTCGCTCGTGGGTGAGTTCGGCGGCACCGGCGCCACGTTCATCGTGCCGCTTCTGCTGATTCTCTTTATGAAGTCCAAGCAGCTCAAAGCTGTCGGTAAGGCCTCGATTGTTCCTGTTGCCTTCGCCGTCAACGAACCGCTGCTCTTTGGCGCCCCGATGATCCTTAACCCCTACATGCTCATCCCCTTTGTTGCCGCAGGCTGCGTCAACGTGAGTGTTGCCAAGTTCTTTATCGATAACGTGGGCATGAACGGCTTCTCCTTCGTGGTGCCTTGGGCTACCCCTGCCCCCATCGGCATCTTCATCACCACGAACTTCCAGCTTATCGCTCTGGTATTTGTCGCGATCATCATCTTGCTGGACGCCATCATCTACCTGCCGTTCTTGAAGGCATACGATAAGCTGCTCTGCGACCAGGAGGCCGAGCGCGCCGCCGAGCTGGGTCTCGAGTCCGATGGTGCCGCTGCCATCGCCGCCGACGCCTCTGCGCCCGCTGTCGAGCAGGCTACCGCTTCCGTCGAGCCGACCGCCGCTGCCGCCGACAGCAAGCCTGTCGCCGATCAGCCCGAGCCCGCCGCCGACGCATCCGCCAAGAAGGATGTCGACGGTCTGAAGGTCCTCGTCCTGTGCGCCGGCGCCGGCACCTCTGCCATGCTTGCCAATGCCATCAAGGAAGGTGCCGCGCAGACCGGAGAGAACATCGCTTCCTCTGCCGGCGCTTATGGCCAGCACACTGCCATCATGGATCAGTACGACGTCATCGTGCTCGCCCCGCAGGTCCGTAGCTACTACAACGACATGAAGGCCGACACCGATCGCCTGGGCATTAAGCTGCTCGCTCCCCGCGGTAAGGAATATATCGACCTTACTCGCGACCCCGCTGGCGCCATCAAGTGGCTCCGCGAGAACCTCGACTAGTTTTCTCCCCTGTTGGTGCCCGAATCCCCAGTTCGGGCACCTCTCCCTATTCGTATCCCACAGAAAGGATGACTCATGACCAACCCCATGCAGTTCCCCGACGGCTTTGTGTTTGGCGGCGCCACCGCCGCTTACCAGGTTGAGGGCGAGACCCGCACGCACGGCAAGGGCAAAGTGCCCTGGGACGATTTTTTGGCTGCCCAGGGTCGCTTCTCCCCCGACCCCGCAAGCGATTTCTACAACAAGTATCCGGTCGATATCGACTTGTGCCAGCGCTTCGGCATCAACGGCATTCGCGTCTCCATCGCTTGGAGCCGCATCTTCCCCAACGGCACCGGCGAGATTAACCCCGAGGGCGTCGCTTTCTATCACGAGCTTTTCGCCACCTGCAACAAAGCCGGCGTTATCCCCTATGTCACGCTCGATCACTTCGATACGCCCGAGGCCTTCTACCAGGACGGCGGCGAGGGCTTCTTGACGCGCACGACAATCGACGCCTTCGTCGAGTACGCCAAGTTCTGCTTTGCCGAGTTCACCGAGGTCAAGCACTGGTTCACCTTTAACGAGATTCCCGCGACCGCCGAGGGCAGCTTTATCGTCGGCAACTGGCCGCACGGCGAGAAGTACCGCCTGGACAAGGCCTTCCAGCTCATGCACAACATGATGGTGGCCCACGCCAAGACTGTCGTCGCCTTCCATGAGGGCGGCTTTGAGGGCGAGATCGGCATTGTCCAGAACCTGGAGCCCAAGTATCCCCTCGACCCCAACAATGCCGCCGACTGCGAGGCCGCCCGCATGGCCGACGTCATCAACAACCGCTGGGTACTCGACGCCACCTTCCGCGGCCACTATGCAGCCGACACCATGGAGGCTGCGACCAAGCTGGCCCATATCGCCGGCGGCGAGCTCGACGTCCGCGACGAGGACATCGCCGCGCTGACCGCCGCGCTCCCCTACAACGATTGCCTGGGTGTCAACACCTACAAGTGCCAGTTCCTGCGTGCCGCCGAGGGCGAAAACGACATCAACCACAATGGCACCGGCGACAAGGGCTCCTCGCGCTGGTTCCTCAAGGGCGTGGGCGAGTCATGCGTGCGCGAAGGCGTACCCACCACCGATTGGGACTGGATTATCTATCCCGAGGGTCTCTACGACCTGCTGCTGCGCATTAAGAACGATTACCCCAACTACAAGAAGATCTACATCACCGAGAACGGCATGGGCTATAAGGACGACTTTGAGGACGGCTTTATCGACGACGCCCCTCGCATCGATTACATGCGCCAGCATCTCGCGTGGATCCTCAAGGCGATCGACGGCGGTGTGAACGTCGACGGTTACTTTGTGTGGTCGCTGCAGGACCAGTTCTCCTGGACCAACGGCTACAACAAGCGCTACGGCCTGTTCTACATCGACTTTGAGACCCAGAAGCGCTATCCCAAGGCCAGCGCGTACTGGTACAAGAACGTCGCGGAGACCGGCCTGCTCATGGCCTAGTTTCCGCCGCATGCCCCCTGTCGGCCGCATGAGAATCCCTCCACGGGTTCACATGCGGCCTATATGTTTTGCCCGGGCCTGAGCCTGTCGTTTGTCTCGATCTGTAACACCTGGCAGGGATTTTCAGCCCCAGCTGTTACAAATCAAGATGAACGGAATGACTGGGCCGAAAGATCTCAATCTGTAACATCTAGCCGAGATTTTCACCCCCAACTGTTACGGATCGAGACAATTAGATGGTCAAATCCACCCTTGCATGTCATATCGCGTCACCTTGACGCGCAAAATGACGCGCAATTTTTTTCGTGTCATACTTTTGATGTGCGAAATGACGTGTAAAATTTTACATGTCATTTTTCGTGTCAAGTTGAAGCAAAACGGAGCAAAATGATGCAAGAGTCTAAAGATCTTGAGTTCAAGGAGAGCGTCACCAATTCGTTCCTTAAAACCGTCTCCGCTTATGCAAACAGCACGGGCGGGCGCGTCCTATTCGGAATCGATGACGACGGAAAAACCGTTGGCCTCGATAACCCCAAGCAGACCTGCCTAGATATCGAAAACAAGATTAACGATTCGATTATCCCCCAGCCCGATTACTCCCTAAAAATCAACGAGTTCGATGCAACCGTAGAGCTTACGGTCTTTCCCGGCAGATCGAAGCCTTACCTGTACCGATCGAAGGCGTACAAGCGCAATGACACCGCGACCATACCAGTTGATACCCTAGGCCTTTCGCGCCTTGTGCTCGAGGGTCAAAACCTCTCCTTTGAACAGCTCGCGGCAAGTAAGCAAGATTTATCTTTCACCGTTTTAGAGAATCGCCTAATAGCAAAGCTTTCGCTTGAGTCGTTCACAACCGACACTCTCAAAACCCTCGGCCTGCTCGATGAGACCGGGACCTACAATAACGCAGCAGAGCTACTCGCGGACGAGAACGGCTTCCCAGGCATCGACATTGCAGTGTTTGGTGACACCATCAATCTCATTAAACAGCGCAAAACTCTTGAGCATGCATCAGTCTTAGCAGAAATTGACAGCGCGCTTGAACTATTTGAAGCTCAGTACTGCTACGAAGAGATCAAGGGAATGGAACGAATTCGCAAGGAGCTCATTCCACTTGAGGCGTTCCGTGAGGCAATAACCAATGCAATCGTTCATAGGACTTGGGATGTTCCCGCGCACATCCGCATCTCGATGTTCGACGACCGCGTGGAGGTCGCCTCGCCTGGCGGCTTGCCAGCAAGCATGACTGTCGATGAGTACCTGTCCGACATGCTGTCCGTTAGACGTAACGGCATTCTTGCCGAAGTCTTTTTGCGCCTAGGCCTTATCGAGGCATTCGGAACGGGCATTATG
>UQYE01000013.1:0-38304 GCA_900545145.1 uncultured Collinsella sp.
AGTTCCGCACGCAAAGGAGAGCACTTAATGTGCTCTCCGTCTTGCGCAGGACTGTAGAGCAGGGACCTTAATATATTTCTCCGGCCCTCCGCCGTGCTCGGGAGCCATCCACGCACTTTACCTGCGTAAACAATGTGAGTGAAATATGAATCTCGATGGATACGCCCGTAGCCGTGTATACTAAACAGCTGTGTGAAACCAGGGGAGTATTCTGGCTGGACAAAATGCCTGCTTAATAGGGTTGTCAGGTAGTCTGGGCGCAATACAAGGCTGGGGAGCACGTCGTGTAAGTAGTGGTCCTCTAGGGGCGTACGCTCGGTGGTGTACGCATTGTCCCAAGACCACGCGAGAGTTGGGATCATATCTTGATCAGCATGATTCTCGGCCGCAAGATTGGCATGACCCAGGTTTGGGACGAGGACGACAACGTCGTTCCCGTCACGGTCATCCAGGCTGGCCCCTGCGCTGTCTCGCAGGTTAAAACTCAGGCAACCGACGGCTATGACGCCGTCCAGATCGGTTTCGGCGACATCAAGGCCAAGAACGTGAACAAGCCCATGGCTGGTCACTTCGCCAAGGCTGGCGTCGAGCCTGTCCGCTTCCTTCGTGAGGTCCGCGTCGAGAACGGCGAGGAGCACAAGGTCGGCGAGGTCGTCACCGTCGCTGATTTCGCTGATGTCGAGAAGGTCGACGTCATCGGTACCTCCAAGGGTAAGGGCTTCCAGGGTCGCATCAAGCGCTGGGGTCAGCGCCGCGGTCCTATGACGCATGGTTCTCACTTCCAGCGTCACCCCGGTTCTATCGGTCAGTGCGCCTATCCTGCGCGCGTCCTCAAGGGCGTCAAGATGGCCGGTCACATGGGTAACGAGCGCGTTACCGTCAAGAACCTTTCCGTTGTCCGCATCGATGCCGAGCAGAACCTCATCTTGGTCAAGGGCGCTGTCCCGGGTGCCAAGAATGGTCTCGTCGCCATCCGTATGGCCTAAGGGCCCAGCCCATTTAGCCCAGCGTCATACCAAGGAGAACACTTAAATGGCAAAGTTTGAAGTAAAGAACAGCGAGGGCAAGAAGGTCGCCGAGGCCGAGCTCGCCGCTGAGGTGTACGGCATCGAGCCGAACATCCACGTTATGCACCACATCGTCAAGTGCCAGATGGCCTCTTGGCGTCAGGGCACCCAGTCTGCTAAGGGTCGCTCTGAGGTTTCCGGTGGCGGCAAGAAGCCTTGGCGTCAGAAGGGCACCGGCCGTGCCCGCCAGGGTTCCATCCGTGCTGCCCAGTGGCGTCACGGTGGCGTTGTCTTCGCCCCCAAGCCCCGTTCCTACGCTAAGCGTATGAACAACAAGGAGGTCAAGCTGGCTATGCGCTCCGCGCTGTCCGCCAAGCTGGCCGATGGCGAGCTCGTGCTCGTCGACGACTACGGCTTCGAGAAGCCTTCCACCAAGGCTGCCGTCGCTATGCTCAAGGCTCTCGGCCTTGAGGGCAAGCGTCTGACCATCATCGTTCGCGATGAGGACGTCAACGCCTACCTGTCGTTCCGCAACATTCCCAAGACGTTCATCATCACTGCCGACGAGGCCAACACCTACGATCTCGTCAACAACAACGCCGTGCTGATGCCCGCCGACATCGCCGCTCACTTCGGGGAGGTGCTTGCATAAATGACCGCCCACGAAATCATCATCCGTCCGATCGTGTCCGAGCGTTCCTTCTCCGGCATGGAGCAGAACAAGTACACGTTCGAGGTCGCCAAGGATGCTAACAAGTATCAGATCAAGGACGCTGTCGAGGAGATCTTCGGCGTCAAGGTCGTTCGCGTGAACACCCTGACGGTCAAGCCCAAGACCAAGCGCGTGCGCTATGTCGCCGGCAAGACCCGTTCTTGGAAGAAGGCCATCGTCACGCTGGCCGAGGGCGACACCATCGAGGTCTTTGGCAACCAGGCCTAAGACTCGCTGCTGTTGAGTGAGCTCATGCCTCCCAAATAGGGGAGGCGAGAGCTCAAGGTTTCGGGCGTATAAAATGGACACGCCCGGAACCGTGTATACGTCCGGTGTCATCGCACCCGAGGCAGAACCTCGAATCCCTGTCTGCGATGGCTAACGGATTCCTATTGAAAGGGATTGTAATGGCTGTAAAGCACCTTAAGCCGACCTCCGCTGGTAGGCGTTGGCAGACGATCTCCGATTTCTCCGAGATCACCTGCACCAAGCCCGAGAAGTCTCTTCTCGAGCCCCTGCCCAAGAAGGCCGGTCGTAACAACAACGGCCGCATCACCACCCGCCACCAGGGCGGCGGCGTGAAGCGTCGTTACCGCGTGATCGACTTCAAGCGCAACAAGGATGGCGTGCCCGCCAAGGTTGCCACGATCGAGTACGATCCGAACCGTTCCGCTCGCATCGCTCTGCTGCACTACGCTGACGGTGAGAAGCGCTACATCCTGGCCCCCAAGGGCCTCGAGGTCGGTCAGACCATCATGTCCGGTTCTGACGCCGACATCAAGCCGGGTAACGCTCTGCCCCTCGCCGACATCCCCGTCGGTACGCTCATCCACGCCGTCGAGTTCCAGCCGGGCAAGGGCGCCGCTATCGCTCGTTCCGCCGGTAACTCCTGCCAGCTGATGGGTAAGGAGGGCAAGTACGCTATCGTCCGTATGCCTTCCTCCGAGATGCGCCGCATCCTCGTTACCTGCCGCGCCACCGTCGGTGAGGTCGGCAACGCCGATCACGCCAACATCGTCATCGGCAAGGCCGGCCGTAAGCGTCACATGAACGTGCGCCCGACCGTCCGCGGTACCGTCATGAACCCTGTCGACCACCCGCACGGCGGTGGCGAGGGCAAGAACCACACCTCTGGTCGTCCCTCTGTTACCCCCTGGGGTAAGCCGACGAAGGGCCTTCGTACGCGCAAGAAGAAGAAGGTCTCGAACCAGCACATCATTCGTCGCCGTAAGAAGTAATTTCGGATACCGAGTTTTAGGAGAAAGCACTTATGAGCAGAAGTCTCAAAAAGGGCCCGTTCGTGGAGACTCGCCTTCTCTCGCGTATCACCGCGATGAACGAGGCTGGCAAGAAGGACGTCGTGAAGACCTGGTCCCGCGCGTCCACCATCTTCCCCGAGATGGTTGGTCACACCATCGCCGTCCACGACGGCCGCAAGCATGTGCCCGTGTATGTTACCGAGTCCATGGTTGGTCACAAGCTCGGCGAGTTCGCGCCGACTCGTACGTTCCGTGGCCACAAGGCCAAATAGGGGGTTAACCGTAAATGGCAACTAAGTCTATTGAAACTGAGGCCACCGAGGTTCGCGCCGTCGCTAAGTACGTGCGTGTTTCCCCCAGCAAGGCCCGCCTGGTGGTCGATCTGATCCGCCGCAAGCCTGTCGCTCAGGCCTTCGACATCCTCCACTTCTGCGACCGCGCCGTCGCCGTGGATGTCGAGAAGGTTCTCCGTTCCGCCGTTGCGAACGCCGAGATCAACAACCGTCTGCGTGCCGACAACCTGGTTGTCGCCGCTGCCTATGTTGACGAGGGTCCGACGCTTAAGCGCATCCGTCCCCGCGCCAAGGGTTCCGCTTCTCGCATTCTGAAGCGTACTTCCCACATCACCGTCGTCGTTGCTCCTCGAAAGGAGGCGTAAAGCTGTATGGGTCAGAAAGTCTACCCCACCGGCTTCCGTCTTGGCATCACCGAGAACTGGCGCTCCCGCTGGTTCGCAGAGAAGGATTACGCTAAGACCCTCGGTAACGATCTCGAGATCCGCAAGTACCTCGAGAAGCGTCTTTCCCGCGCAGCTGTCTCCCGCGTCGAGATCGAGCGCGCTGGCGACAAGGTGAAGGTCATCATCCTCACCGCTCGCCCCGGCGTTGTCATCGGTAAGAAGGGTGCCGAGATCGATACCCTCCGCACCGAGCTCGAGAAGGTCGCTGGCGTCTCCAAGGGCCAGCTCTCCGTCGACGTTGTCGAGATCAAGCGCCCCGAGCTCGACGCCAACCTCGTTGCTCAGTCTATCGCCGAGCAGCTTGAGGGCCGCGTTGCCTTCCGTCGCGCCATGCGCAAGGCTGTCCAGTCCGCCCGCAAGGCCGGCGCAAAGGGCATCCGTATCCAGTGCTCCGGTCGTCTCGGCGGTGCCGAGATGGGCCGTCGTGAGTGGTACCGCGAGGGTCGCGTGCCTCTGCACACCCTCCGTGCCAAGATCGACTACGGCACGGCTGTCGCCAGCACCACCATGGGCGCTTGCGGCGTGAAGGTCTGGATCTACCTGGGCGAGAAGCTCCCGGGCCAGCCTGTTCCCAACCCTGCACTCGAGGGCTCTTCCCGTCCTCGTCGTCGTAACTCCGAGAGGAGGGGTCAGTAGTGCTTGCCCCTAAGCGTATTCTTCACCGCAAGGTGCAGCGTGGCTCCATGAAGGGCCAGGCCAAGGGTAATACCGAGCTGCATTTCGGCGAGTTTGGTATCCAGGCTCTCGAGGCCCATTGGATCACCAACCGTCAGATCGAGGCCGCTCGTATCGCCATGACCCGCTACATGAAGCGTGGCGGTCGTGTCTACATCACGATCTTCCCCGATAAGCCCATCACCAAGAAGCCTGCCGAGACTCGCATGGGTTCTGGTAAGGGTAACCCCGAGGAGTGGGTGGCCGTCGTCAAGCCCGGCCGTATCATGTTCGAGGTCAAGGGTGTTCCCGAGGAGGTCGCTCGCGAGGCTCTGCGTCTTGCGCAGCACAAGCTCCCCATCAAGACCAAGATTGTTGCTGCCAAGAACGCTGAGCAGCGCATCGAGAAGGAGATGGCTGAGGAGGCCGCTCTCGAGGCCAAGTGGGCTGCTGAGGACGCCGCCGCCGCCAAGGAGGAGAACTAATGAAGCCCGCAGAGATTCGTGAGCTCTCGGACGCTCAGCTCGTTGAGAAGCTGAAGGAAATGCGCGCCGAGCTCTTTAACCTTCGTTTCCAGATGGCCACCAGCCAGCTGGACAACACCGCTCGCGTCAACACCGTGAAGAAGGACATCGCTCGCGTCCTCACGGAGCAGCGCGCCCGCGAGATCGCAGCGGAGAAGTCCGCTGTCGCCGAGTAGGACCTAAGGAGAGAACATGACTGATTCGCGTAACACGCGTAAGGTCCGTACGGGTGTCGTTACCTCCGTCTCCGGTGCCAAGACCATCGTTGTCACCGTCACCGAGCGCAAGCGTCACGCCAAGTACGGCAAGATGATGACCAGCTCCAAGAAGCTGCACGCTCACGACGAGGAGTGCACGGCTGGCGTGGGCGATACCGTCCGCGTTATGGAGACCCGTCCTATGTCCAAGATGAAGCGTTGGCGCCTCATCGAGGTCGTCGAGCGCGCTAAATAAGCAGTCGCTCTTACGACTTGTACGTTTCCGAAGATGTGCGTATGCCTGGCTTGCATACCACAGGCCGTATAAAGGCTGCGCACCTCTCTTCGGTTCTTAGTTCGGAGGAACATCTACCATGATTCAGATGCAAACCATGCTGAACGTCGCCGACAACTCCGGCGCTCGCAAGATTCGCTGCATCAAGGTGCTTGGCGGTTCCAAGCGTCGTTATGCAGGCATCGGCGATGTGTTCATCGGTGCTGTCCAGGAGGCTACTCCTGGCGCCAACGTCAAGAAGAAGGACGTTGTCCGTTGCGTCGTCGTTCGCACCGTTAAGGAGATCCGCCGCAAGGATGGCTCCTACATTCGCTTTGATGAGAACGCCTGCGTTGTCATCAACAACGATGGTTCGCCCGTCGGCACCCGTATCTTCGGGCCCGTCGCTCGCGAGCTTCGTGACAAGAAGTACATGAAGATCGTCTCGCTCGCTCCCGAGACCCTGTAGTTAGGGGAGATATATGTATATCAAGAAGGGCGATAAGGTCCAGGTTCTCTCTGGTAAGGATCGCGGCAAGCAGGGCGTTATCCTGCGTGCTCTCCCCGCCGAGAACAAGGTCGTTGTCGAGGGCGTTTCGGTCGTCAAGAAGGCCGTCAAGCCCAACGCTGCCAACCAGCAGGGCGGCATCGTTTCGCAGGAGGCTCCCATCGATGCCTCCAACGTCAATCTCGTTTGCCCCGAGTGCGGTAAGGTTACCCGCGTCGGTCACGAGAAGGACGGCAAGAACAAGCTGCGCGTCTGCAAGAAGTGCGGCCACAAGTTCTAAGCTGCCCACAACATCAAGTTGCTAGCAAAGGCCCGGATGCCACGGCACCCGGGCCTTTTTCTATCCCCACTCGATGGCTTCGGTTCTGCCGTCCCGTCATTCCGCTTGCATCCAGTTTTCGGTGCCGTCTCGAATTGAGTGCCGCCAGGTGACACCCTGTCGCGTTTCGTCGGCTTCGGGGACAAAAGTCGGGACAACTCCAAAAACTATTTTCGAACTCAGGGCTTTGAGTTTTTGTTTTTGTCCCAAAGGGCGCGGCGGGATGCCTTTGGAGGCTCGATAGCGCCGAAAACGCCCGTTTTGAAACTCAAATGCCTTTTCGCGTCCAAGTCGCCAGCTGCAATAGGAAGTGAATCAACGCAGGTGGCTTTCAAGCAGTTTGCAAAACTGCAGGTCGCAGGTCTTCATTGCCAGTAGGAGAAATGAGTAGTCTCAGGTGGCTTGCCCATGAGTTGACGAACGGGATTTGAGATTACGCTGACGTCCGGAAACGCTTCGAGCACGGCGTTACGTTTTTGGGGTTTGGGCGTAGCCCCTGCACCCGCGAGCGCGGGACTTAAGCCCGCCGAGAGGGTGACGCGTCGAAAACGAAAGGGAAAGAGAGAAGGGGCCGTCCCTATTATTCAGGTTGCGACCGAAGAAGACAAGGAGACCCCCTGAGCCTGAATGATGCCCCACAGACCGCGTCCGACCGAGCTCAAGCCGAGCTTTTCCTGACGTCCGCCTTCGCGGAGATGGTGGCTGGATTGGCTATGGATTGGCAACACTTATTTGGACGATTCCGGGAGGGACGGCCCCGCCTCCCTGAACTCGACCGGCGACATGTAGCCCAGCGTCGAGTGGATCCTGAAGTTGTTGTACCAGTGCACGTAATCCAAGAGCTTGGCTCGGAGCTCGCGCGTCCCTCCTCAGTCCTTCGGAGTGGCCGACGATCTCCCCGTTGCAGAGGTCGACGAGCAGGCAGACGTAGTTCCATGACGCCCCGACGCGCACGCAGGCCAAGTCGCTGCTTATATGGGTGCACGGCGCCCTGCCGCCGAAGCCGCGCGCGACGACGTTGGGCACGTCGGCCTCGTTGACCGTCCCGGGGTGCACCTTGAACCTCTTCCTGCCGTATGCGCCGGCCAGGCCGTTCTCCCTCATGATGCGGCAGACGCGGCGCCGGCTGACGGTAACGCCCGACCTCCCGGGCGACGCCTTGATCTTGCGCGATCCGTTCCGGCCCTTACTGGCGGCGTGCGCCGCCGCGGCCGCCGTCGCCCCCGACATTAAGGTCCTCAAGGGCCGTGTCGTCTCCGGCGACCAGTTCGTCTCGCCCGCGGGACAGAAGGAGCGCATCCTCGCGACCTTCGGCGACCTGTGCTGCGAGATGGAGGGCCGCACCATCGCGCAGGCCGCCTATCTCAACGGCGTGCCCCTCGTCGTCGTGCGCGCTATCAGCGACAAGCCCAGCGCCGAGGGCCAGGTTGTCGACTACAACACCTTCGAGAAGAAGGCCGCCTGCGACTGCGCCCGCATCGCCGCGCGCATGGTTAAGCTTTAGGCCCTGCGCACCGGGGCCCTTCTTTATGTTGGGACCCCGGCGCGCAGGGCCCTTTCCAAAGCGAAGTGTCGAGCCGAAGTGTTGAGCGTCGGCCCTGAATGTTCAATGGCCGTTGTTTTCTGCCCCTCAAGTGGTGGACTTTTCCTCGGAGCTGTTGATTCCCCCACGCGCCCCCTTCCGTTCTCTGTTCTCCCCTTATACTCCTTGTACGAGGAGGTAAGAAGTCATGGACAAGACCGCGCAGGACAGCTTGGCAAAGAAGCCCGTCGACATGAGGGACAGGATTCTCGAGCATCTCGAGGCCCTCACCTCTGCCGTCTCGCTCGACGACCTTGCCCGTCTGTCCACCACCGACATCGCCGAGACGCTCATCATCTCCAGGAGTCTGGCGAGCCAGTACCTCAACGACCTTGTTCGCGCCGGTCTTGTGGTTAAG
Organism: uncultured Collinsella sp.; assembly: GCA_900545145.1. GTDB lineage: Bacteria > Actinomycetota > Coriobacteriia > Coriobacteriales > Coriobacteriaceae > Collinsella. The sequence goes on from UQYE01000013.1 coordinate 8,134, forward strand.
GTGGCGGGCAGGCCCGTCCGTTATTTTCATCGCCGCGCGTTCCAGAAGCATTTTCAGGTAAAGCTCTCTGCAAGCGAGTACGCCTCGCTCGCCGACCTCATCCAGGCGACGGGAATCGCCGATCACCGCGACTTCGCGCGTGCCGTGGGCTTCGACCTGAGCCTCAGCTCCGTTGTCGAGCAGTGCAAGGCTGCGGTTCAGTACCCTCCGTTTGGCCTGCCCATCCTCTTGAGCGGCGGCGTGGGTGTCGGTAAGTCTTTCCTTTCTCGCCTTGTGTACGAGTACGGCAAGAACCAGGGCTTGCTGTCCCGCGACTCCTCCTATGTGCGCATCGACTGTGCCGGGGTCCCGGACGCCGCCTCGTTCAACGGGCTTCTCGACGAGTCGATCGCGAAATCGCACGGGGGTGTGGTCTTTGTCAACGGCATCGAGACACTCTCTCCCTCTGCGATGGAGCACTGCCTTGCGACGGCCCTCGGGCTCGATGCCTCCCAGGATGCGCCGCGCGCTCGCCTCGTTCTTTCGACGACGCTTTCCGCCGATGACCTGAAGGTTTCCTCGGCCTACAGCAAAATGCCCATCTGTGCCCGCGTCCCCTCACTCAAGGAGCGGACCCCCGAGGAGCGCGAGGATCTCATCTTGAGCTTCCTGCGCAGCGAGGGGTGCCGAATCGGTTCTGATGTGAAGATCAGCCGCGGCGCATACCGTTGCCTCGTGAACGCGGACTTTTCCGATAACATCGCCGGCTTGCGCGCCTGCGTGACGAACTGCTGCGCCAAAGCGTTCCTCAATCGCGAGGGCGACTACGTCGTCGTTCGCCCGTATCTTCTTCCCAGTGGGCTCCTCTCCTCCGCGCAGATCGATCAACAGCCCGACGATGGCGTTCTGATCGACGCGTCTCTGGATGCCGCCGAGAGCACAGGGCCGGTCGAGCAGGCGCTCGATGCCCTGTGCTCCCTCGATGAGCGATTCTGCGCCGGGGAGCTTTCTGTCTCCGAGCTCGTCTCGCAAGCTGTCTCCGCTGTGCGCGGCGTTGAGGATCACTTGATCTTCGGCCGCGGCGTTACCTCCTCGAGGTCGCGCGCCTTCGAGCGCGTCGTGGGCGCGGTCCTTGCCGACGCAGGCTCTTCTTATGGCATCGAGCTTTCGAGGAAGGTCGCTTTTCTACTGGCCCAGGAGATTTGCCTGCAGTTGTGGCCGGGCATCGGCCTGGCTAAGCGAAAGTCTGCCTGTGCGGAGCAAATCTCCCATCTCCTCGGTGCCGTGACCTCCGAATTGCCGTTTGCCTCGAGTGTCTCCGATCAGGTCGCCGCAGACGTGGAAGGGGCGCTTGGAATCTCGCTCGATCACTTCACGAAGACGCTTCTGACGCTGTGCGTCGCATCGGAGTCTCGCGATGCGAAGGCCCTTCGGACGCTCTGCGTCATCTTGTCCCACGGCTACTCAACGGCGACGAGCATCGCCGACGCGGCGAATCGTATGCTCGGCATGCATGTGTACGAGGCGGTCGACATGCCCTACGACCAGCAGCTGAAGGACATCGTCGGTCCGCTCCAGCGCCTCGTCGACCGCCATTCCTACTGCACCGGGGTCGTGTTCCTCGTCGACATGGGCTCCTTGGAGGAGGCCTATAAGGCCCTCGAAAACGTTACCGACTCCACTATCGGCGTGGTGAACAACGTCTCTACCGGTCTTGCGCTCGAGATCGGGGTCGGGCTGCTCGGCGGCAAGTCCGTCGCCGAGGTTCTTGGCGACGCGACCGCCGCGTGCGTGACGCACTGCAAGGTGATCGAGCGCGTCAACCGTGAGGACGCCATCGTCTTCTGCTCCGAGTCCGGGGTCGACGCCGCGGAAAGGATACGCCAGCTCGTCTCGCAGAGCCTCCCGCGCACCATAGGCGCGCGCCTGCTCACGAGGCCCTTCAAGCAGCTCGTCGCGAACGGGTCGAACGACGCCGTTTTCTCCGAGCACCGCGTCTGCGCCGTCATCGGCACGGGAGACCCCGGGGTCGCCTCCGTTCCCTTCGTCGCCCTCGAGGACATCATGTCGACGGCGTCCGCCTCTAAGGTTGATGCCGTGTTCGGCAGGTGGCTTGACGCTTCCGAGCTCTCTTCTTTCCACGAGAAGTTGCTCTCGAACATGACGCTGCAGAACGTCATCCGCTCCATCACCATCCTCGACCCGGAGCGGCTATTCCACGAGATCGAGAGCGCCGTGCACGAGCTTCAGCGCAGGACAGGCGAGAAGATCGGCAGCAACGCCATCATTGGGCTCTACGTTCACCTCTGCTGTCTCGTCGAGCGCCTTGTTACCAGAAACCCCATTGAGACCTACGTTGGCCAGGACCGCTTCGAGGAGGAACGCGCCGATTTCATCGAGTCCTTCAGGCAGAGCTTCTCGAGTATCTCGACGCGCTATCGCGTAGAGGTTCCCGTAAGCGAGATCGCATATGTCTTCGACTACATAAGCGTGAGCGCCGCCCCGGCGCGAGAAGAGCGCCTCGGCTCCTCGGACCTCCTGCTCGACGAGTGACCTTCCCCGCGCCGCCGCGAGCTGACCGCGCGTCCTCAATAATCCGATAACCCCTTGCCCGGCGCGAATCCGGATAGCGCCGAGGCAGTACCGAACGTAAAACTTCATTTGATAGGAGCAAACATGAGTGTTGTTATGGCACGAATCGACAATCGCCTGCTTCACGGCATCATCGTGACGCAGTGGGCCCCGGTGTCGGGCGCGACCCGAGTCATGGTCATCGACGACAAGGTCGCCGGCGACGAGGTCCTGAAGTCCGCCATGAGGATGGCGCGCCCCGCGGGCATGGCCGTCTCGATCATCTCCGAGCAGACCGCGCTCAAGAACTTCGCGGCGGGCAAGTACGACCGCGAGAAGGTCTTTGTCATCGCCAAGGAGCCCGAGACGATCCTTCACCTGGTCGAGTCGGGCATCGAGCTCCCGTCGCTGATCGTCGGCGGCTCTCTTGTCAAGGAGGGCGGCGTCCAGCTCACCCAGCGCGCCTATGCCTCCGCCGAGAACGTCCAGAGCTACAAGGCGCTCATCGCCCGCGGCGTCAAGGTGACGGCACAGTTCGTGCCCGCCGACAAGCCCGTCTCCGTCGCCGACCTCATCTAAGGAGGGATCATGGTCAACTTCACTATCCTGCAGGTCGTCCTTTTGACCCTGCTGGCCTTCATCAAGCACGTGGACTACTACGGCATCCCGATGATCTTCGTCAACTATGCCGTCTTCTGGGGCCTTATCACCGGTGTCGTCATGGGCGACTGGCAGACCGGCCTCGTCATCGGCGGCACCATCCAGCTCATGCAGCTCGGCGTCGCGGGCTTCGGCGGCTCGTCGATTCCCGACTACGGCACGATGGCCATCATCGCCACAGCCTACGGCGTGACCCTGGGCGCGGACACGGGCCTCGCCATCGGCCTGCCGGTCGGCATGCTCGGCATCCAGCTCGACGTCATCGTCAAGATCCTCAACGGCTTCGTCGTCGAGAAGTCCCAGAAGTTCTGCGACGAGGGCAAGTTCAAGCAGATGAACGCCATCCTGTGGGTCTGCCCCGCACTCTTCGGCCTGTGCGCCGCCCTGCCCGTCTTTGTCTCCGTGACGCTCGGCCAGCCCGCCGTCAACTGGCTCCTCGAGGTCATGCCCCAGTGGTTCCTCTCCGGCCTCACCCTCGCCGGCAAGATGCTCCCGGCCGTCGGTATCGCCATGCTGCTCCGCTACATGCCAACCGCCAAGTACTTCCAGTACCTGCTCGCCGGCTTCTTCCTCTCAGCCTTCCTGAACGTGCCCATCATCGGCGCCGCCATCGTCGGCTTTGCCCTCGCGATTGCGTTCTACCAGCGTGCCGAGAGGGACACCGAGCTCGCCGCCCACGCTTCCGCAGACGCCTTCATCGGAGAGGATGAGTAACCATGGAAAACGAGAACATCACCGCCGTCGCCGAGGGCAAGCCCTCCGGCTACAAGGTCACCAAGAAGGACCTGCGCAACGCGAACTGGCGCTGGCTCATGAGCGTGTGCACCTTCAACTACCAGACCCAGCAGGGCGCCTCAGTCGCCTACGCCCTCTCGCCGGTCCTGAGGAAGATCTACACGAACGACGAGGACTATAAGCAAGCGCTCAACAACCACTTCCGCTACTACAACACCCAGCCTTGGCTCGCCGCCATCATCCTTGGCGCCTGCGTGGCCATGGAGGAGCGCGACGGCCTAGCGGCGGCGGACGCCGTCCAAGACCTGAAGATCGGCACCATGGGACCGCTCGCCGGCGTCGGCGACTCCCTGCTCATGACCATGATCCCGACCATCATGGGCTCCATCGCCGCCTACATGGCCATCGAGGGCAACCCCGTGGGAGCCGGCATCTGGTTCGCGCTCATCCTGGCCATCTTCTGGGTCCGCATGCACGCCCTCGAGTTCGGCTACAAGCAGGGCGTGAAGCTCGTCACCGACTTCAGCGAGAAGCTTCCCAACCTCACTGCCGCCGCCTCCGTGCTCGGCCTCACCGTGGTCGGCTGCCTCATCGCCTCGGTCATCGGCGTCACCTGCCCGATTAGCTTCAGCTTCGGCGACGTCGCGATGGAGATTCAGCCGCTGCTCGACAAGATCCTGCCTGCCATGATCCCCGCCGCCATCACGGGAAGCGCGTATTACCTTCTTACCAAGAAGAACGCGAGCATGACGGCCCTCATCCTCGTGGTGATCGTCCTCGCGATGGTCGCCTCCGCCGCCGGCATCCTCGCCTAGCTTCGACCCAAGAGATTGGTGAATCAATGAGAAAGATAGTTGTGGCGAGCCATTCCCTTCTCGCCCAGGGCTTCAAGGACACCCTCGAGTTCCTTACGGGTAAGGGCGACGCCGTCAACGCCGTGTGCGCCTACGTGAACGACAACGGCGAGGGGCTCGACGCGGCGGTCGAGGCGGCTCTTTCGGGCACTGACGAGGTCGTCGTCCTCACCGACGCGTACGGCGGCAGCGTGAACCAGCGCTTTTCCCGCTTCGCCTCCGACCGGATCCACGTGATCGCGGGTGTCAACCTCCCGCTCGCCATGACGGTCGCGCTCGCGCGCCCCGACGAGAAACTCGACTTCGACGCCCTCGTCAACGAGGCGCGCCAGCAGATCATCTACGTGAACGGTGCCAGTTCCGCCGAGTGCGACGACGACGAATAGAGGAGGTCGACGATGAGAGAGTTCCTTAAGGACGTGTGGATGCACGGCGGTGAGGAAAGCCGCGCCATCACCCCCGAGAACATCACGGGCGAGAAGGGCCGCGCCGCCATGTCGGCCAGCCACCTCGGCGTCGGCCGCAAGGGCTCGTGCTGCGTGCCCCTTGAGTCCGGCGAGACCATCACGCTCGCGGACATCGAGGGCCCCGGCATCATCCGCCACATCTGGATGACCGTCCCCGACAAGACCGCCGCCGGCAGCTTCGTCATGCGTGACCTCGTGCTGCGCTTCTACTGGGACGACGAGGAGACCCCCTCGGTCGAGTGCCCTGTCGGCGACTTCTTCTGCAACGGCTTCGGTGAGCGCGCCATCGTCAACTCGATGCCCATCTGCGTGAACCCGACGGGCGGCATGAACTGCTACTTCGAGATGCCCTTCAGGAAGCACGCCAAGGTCACGCTTACGAGCGAGCACCCCGGGTTCATTAAGTACATCTTCTACACGTTCAACTACGCGCTCACCGACGTGCCGGACGACGCCATGTACTTCCACGCCCGCTTTAACCGCGAGCGCAGCACCCGCAGGGGCGTCGACTACACCGTGCTCGACGGCGTGCGCGGCAAGGGCTACTACGTCGGCACCTACATGGCCCTGTGCGCCCTGGAGCGCTATTGGTGGGGCGAGGGCGAGATGAAGTTCTTCCTCGACGGCGACGAGGAGTTCCCCACGGTCACCTCGACGGGAGCCGAGGACTACTTCGGCGGTGCCTGGGCCTTCCTCGACAGGCCGCCCCACGCGTTGCCCGAGGCGCAGTGCTTCAACACGCTGTTCGCCGGCTACCCGTACCGCTCGACGCGCGACGCCACGCGCGACCGCTTCAGCGCGGGCAAGCCGAACCCGAATCCGATGCTCGCGACTAACGACGACGCGCTGCCCAGGCACGGCCTCTACAGGTGGCACCTTCCCGACCCGATCTCGTTCAAGGAGGACCTGCGCGTGACGTTCCAGGACCTCGGCAACGACGACATCAAGCTCTACGAGCGCGAGGACGACATCTCCACCGTCGCCTACTGGTACCAAAGCGAGCCGCACGCCGTGCTCGCCCCGTTTGCCGCGAGGCAGGACCGCGTGCCCAGGTAGGGTCGCCTCGAAACAAGCCAACGTTATGGGCGCCCGCGGTTGACCATGACTGCGGGCGTCCCTTTGTAAGGAGGATCACATGAGCGAAAAGCAAATGAGGCTCGGCGCCCTCGAAGCCGGCGGGACCAAGATGGTCTGTGCCGTGGTGTCCGGCGACGGCGAGGTCCTCGACCGTATGGAGACCCCGACGCTTACGCCCGCCGAGACCGTCCCGCAGATGATCGAGTGGTTCACCGCCCGCGATGTGGACGCGTTGGGCATCGGCGCCTTCGGCCCGACCTGCGTCGACCCCAACGACGAGCGCTACGGCTCCATCCTCCAGACGCCCAAGCTCGCGTGGCGAGGCCATGGTCTTCGCGCCGCGTTCGCCGACGACCTCGGGATTCCGGTGGCCTACGACACGGACGTTAACGTTGCCTGCCTCGGCGAAGTGGTCTTCGGCTGCTGCAAGGGGCTCGAGGACGCCGTCTACGTGACCATCGGCACCGGCGTGGGCGCGGGCGTCATGTGCGCGGGCAGACTCCTTCACGGTATGCTGCACCCCGAGGCCGGTCACATGCTGGTAAGGACCCGTCCCACCGAGGAGGGACGCTGCGTCTGCCCGAGCCACGCGAGCTGTCTCGAGGGGCTCGCCTCCGGCCCCGCCATCGCCGCGCGCTGGGGAAAGCCCGCGGCCGAGCTCGCGGACAACGATGAGGTGTGGGCGCTCGAGGGGGATTATCTGGGGCAGATGTGCGCGAACCTCGTGCTCATGTACTCGCCTCGCCGCATCGTCCTCGGCGGCGGCGTGATGCACCAGGAGCAGCTCTACGGCATCGTCCGCAAGAAGACCCTCGAATATCTGGGTGGCTACATCCAGACCGCCGAGCTTAAGGACATGGAGAGCTACATCTGCGCCCCGGGCTGCGGCGGCGACCAAGGAATCCTCGGCGCGGCCGAGCTGGCAAGAAGGGCGCTCGCGTAACTTGCGCTCTCTCCGCCATACAACGCGTTAAGAAAAGACGAGCGCTTCTTGCCAATTGAGCGGCAAGAAGTGCTCGTCTTTTGCATTTGTTTTTGGGGCAGGACGCCCCGCCTCCGCTAGAGTCCCTGGACCGCCACACCCACGAGGTTTGGACCGGTGTGGACAAGAAGCGCGGGGCTGATGTCGGAGCGGACGACCTCCACCGCGTTGGCCACGCGCTCGCACAGGGCCTGCTCCATGCGGTCGTAGAGGTCGGCGTGGGCCGAGGTGCGGCTCGCGGCAAAGCGCACCTTGGGGTGCTTCTCGACGATGGCGGCGATGAGCTTGACCTCGGTGCGATGCGGTGCTTGCACAGCCATTTCGTGTACGCGAGGCTGTTGGCTTTCTGGGCCACAGCAATCACCTCCCCCTAGTATGATGACCTGAACAATCCTCATGCTAGGGGGAAGGTTTTTGTCGCGTAGCGGAAATTGGCCTCCACCCGCTGAGCGGGTGGCTTTCTATGCCGCGCGGCACGGACTAAAGTCCATGAATAAAAACGAGGAAGGCCACGTCCGGCCTCCCTCGCAAAGGGTCTCTGATTACTCCCATTCATTGGGGACAGACTTAAATGAGTGCTCTTGAAATGCCGGCGCCTGGGGACGTTCTTTTTCTGTCTGCAGTTTGGAACGTTCCTTTTCTGTCGGCAGTTTGGGACGGTCCTTAGAGCTGCAGCGCGCCATGAGCGACGAGGCGAAGCGGATCATCCTGTCTTTTGAGTTCTAAGCATAAGCCCCTGTCTCTGAGCAATGACCGGTTCGCATTTGTGCGCATTTACGTGCGTGGGATTGCGTGAATATGCGTATAGATGCGCCGTTTACGGGATAAAAATGACCGTTTAGCGGTGAGATACGCACAAACACGCACAGACGCGCGTGTTTGTGCGAATATAGAGCTATCCGAAATGCAAGACGTTCTATGACACAGGAGGCACATAATGGCAGATTCCAAGCAGGCTCCGCTCGACGCCGCGGCAGCCGCCAAAGCAGCGTTCGCTTCGGTCCAGGACAAGCCGTTCCCCGACGATATTTTTACGGCTCCCGAGCTCCATTGGGCCGTCATCGGTTGCGGCGTTATCGCCAACCAGATGGCTCAGTCCCTTGCTCTTGCCGGTCGCAAGCTTGCGGGCGTCGCCAACCGTACGCCGTCCAAGGCTCAGGCTTTTGCCGAGCAGTATGGCATCGAGAAGGTCTACGACACGGTTGAGGACCTCTACGCCGATCCTGGCATCGACGCCGTCTACATCACTACCCCGCACAACACTCATATCACCTATCTGCGCGCTGCCCTGGCAGCCGGCAAGCACGTGCTCTGCGAGAAGGCCATTACCCTCAATTCCGCTGAACTCGATGAGGCCCGTGCCATTGCCGCCGAGCACAACGTGGTCCTTATGGACGCTACCACGGTGCTCCACATGCCCTTGTATCAAGAGCTGCGTCGCCGCATGGATGCCGGCGAGTTCGGCCGCATGAACCTCGCTCAGCTCAACTTTGGTAGCTACAAGGAGTACGGCGACCTGACCAACCGTTTCTACAATCGCAACCTTGCCGGCGGTGCCATGCTCGATATTGGTGTGTATGCCCTGTCCGTCATGCGCCTGTTTATGGCGAGCCAGCCCGCCGAGGTCGTGTCTCTAGGCAACACCTGCGAGACTGGAGTCGATGTTGCGGGCGGCATCGTCTGCCGCAATGCCGAGCAGCAGCTGGGCGTCGTGAGCCTTACGCTTCACTCCAAGCAGCCCAAGCGCTCGGTCATCAGCTTTGACAAGTGCTACATCGAGGTCAACGAATATCCGCGTGCCGATCACGCGACCATCGTGTGGACTGCGGACGGCCACCGCGAGGAGGTCCACGCAGGCACCGAGGCTTACGCCCTGTGTTATGAGATGGCCGATCTTGAGAAGGCCGTTGCCGGCGACGACTCCAAGCGCGAGCTTCTGGATTATGCTTCTGATGTTATGGAGCTTATGACCAAGCTTCGCGCCGATTGGGGAGTCGTGTACCCCGAGGAGGAGTAAGCGATGCTTGCGGAAGATAGGCTCAACGCAATCGTGTCGATGGTGCAGCAGACGGGCTCGGTTACCGTACCGGAGCTTGCTGGGGCCCTGGGCGTGACGGCGTCTACCATTCGGCGCGACCTGCAGACGCTCAATCGCGCACACCGTATCGCCAAGGTGCACGGAGGCGCGACAAGTCTGGAGCGCGCGCACGTGACGCGCGACCTAACGCTTAATGAGCGCAGCGATCTCCATAACGACGACAAGGAACGTATCTGCGCCCGTGCGGCGGCGCTGGTGGAGCCCGAGAGCTTTGTGTACATCGACTCGGGCTCGACGACGCTCAGGCTCATCGAGCATCTTCCACACCTTGAAGGTGTCACCTATGTGACTGATTCCGTGCTCCATGCTCAGCATCTCGCTTTGCGCGGCATGCGTACCGTGGTGCTGGGCGGCGAGCTCAAACCCGAGACCGAGGCGCTCGTTGGCCCCGATGCCTTGGCAACCTTAGACCGTTACAACTTCAACTGCGGCTTTTGGGGCTCTAACGGCATTGCCGCCGAGCAGGGCTTCACGGCGCCCGATATCGAGGAGGCGCAAGTAAAGCGTATCTCGATGCGCCATACGGCCAAGCGCTTCGTAATCTCGGACGCCAGTAAATTTGGCATGGTGGCGCCCGTCAAGTTCGCGGACTTCCGTGACGCAACGATTATTACCGCAGGCGATGTCCCTGCCAAGTACCGGGCAATGGACAACGTCATCACGGTCTAACAGCAAGGGACGGGCTAAGGCCAAAACCACCGCGAAGGGGCAGGAACCTTTGTGGTGGTTTTGACGTTTGTCCAGATAAAACCTGCCAAAATAAACCTGTCCCTTTTTGGCAGGTTTTAGGGCTCCCAGGGGCAGGGGGCTTCGATGTGGATGTGCTCGCCGGTTACGGGATGCGTAAAGGACACGCTGTGGGCGTGGAGCATGAGGCCACAAGGACGCGGCGTCCCGTACAGGTCGTCGCCCACCAGGGGATGGCGCTCGCTCGCCAGGTGCACGCGAATCTGGTGTTTGCGGCCGGTGAGCAGCTCGACATCGATATACGAGCGCGTGGGCAGGCCACGACGGCTCTTAAGACGTTTGAGCACCTTCACGCGCGTTTGAGACGGCTTGCCGCTGGCGCCGACGCGCATCTTGCGGCTGTCGTGACGGTCGCGGGCGATGGGCTTGTCGATGAGCTTTTCGTTCCAGTCGATCTTGCCCTCGGCGAGCGCCAGGTAGTGCTTTTCGAACGCGTGGTCGATGATCATCTGGTCAAAGGCGGGCTGCGTCTGCTTGTCGAGTGAGAACAGCACCACGCCGGTGGTGTCACGGTCCAAGCGGTTGAGCGGCTGCATGTCAGTCGCGGCAAAGCCGTCGCCCATCGCCAGCAGCAGGTCGCTGGCGTAGTCGGTGAGCGTGCGCTCGCCGGTGCCGTCGCCGTGGACGATCATGCCGGCGGGCTTGTCGATGGCCATGAGCCAGGCATCGCAGTAGAGGACTTGAGGTTCTTCGTTCACGTGTAAGCCTTTCGGTTAACTAATTCCCACAAACATGCAGCCCGAGGTGGCACCGCGCAGGCGGGCGGCGGGCTTGCGGCCGGCTTGCGCTGCCTCGACGGCGCGGCGGACGCGAGCGACGGCGCGGCCCACCTCATCCGTCTCGAGCAGCGTGCCGTCCACCATAAGACGACGGACGCCGGCGTCGAGCAGCTGCGGTACCTGCGGCGTGAGGTCGATGGGGTAGGCGTCGTACAGGCGCGAGCGGCCGTGGATGTCGGTACGGACCGGCATGACCTTGCCGTCGATATTCTTGAGCGACAGCTTGCGGGCGCGCAGGCGGCAGTTGGCGCAATCGTGGATGCAGCCATTGGCCACCTGCAGGATGCAGTGCTCGCTCGTCATAACGCGCGGGCGGCCGAAAACGGTGATGCCCAGGGCTGCGGGCGCGGAGGTACCAAGCGAGATAATCTCATCGAGCGTGATCTCGGGCGAGAGCCAAAACGCGCCGGCTCCGCGCTCGGCAAGTGCCTCCATGCAAGGGGTGTTGTGCACGGGCAGGCAAGAGCGGACCTCCGCCGTGGCACCAACTTGGGCGGCCAGGGCAAGCTCGGATATATTGCCGATAGCGACCGTGGCGCCGGCAACAACCCACGGGTCAACGCGTACGTGGTCAACGGCGCGGCAGACCTCGTCGAGTGCGGGCACAATACCCTGCTCAAATGCATCGGCAGGGGAGAGTCCGACAGCCTCGAGCGCGTCGGTGGTCATGTAGGTGCGCGTTGCACCCTCCGCGCGAGCGGCCTCGGCGGCCTCGAGCGAGGTGACGGTAGCGCAGATCTGCGGCTCATCGCGGTAGTGCTCGGGCGCGGGGCGGGAATCATTGGTGACAATCGCCGGTAGCTCGAGCGTGCGGGCGCGCTCCTCGTACGGTGCCAGAATGGCCTCTTCCAGCGCCTTACAAGCGGCGGCGCGCACCTTGTGCACGGCGGAAAAGCCCATGCCGCAACTCTCGTCGAGGGCCACGTCAAAGCTCGCGGCCTCAAAGGGAGAGGAGCCCATGCGCCCGACGTGCTCAACCAGATCGGATGCCTCGACGGCGCGGGTCTTGGCGGCCTCGACGGTGAAGCCCGTGGCGGTGGCGGTGAGCGCGGGGTCGTCACAGCAGGTGAGTGTGACAGTAAACGGCTTGCCCAGGCGCGCCACGACGGACACATCAACAGCGCGGCGGCGCAGCACATCGCGCTTGAGCGCGGCGCCGGAGGCGTCGATGGCACGCTGGCTGCGAATCACGCGGACGCGGCAGCCCTCGGGCATGCTACGGGGCACGCGACACTCGATAACATCGCCGGCAGCGGCATCATCGGCGGCAATGGTGGTCAGGAACTGGTCAAACTCGTTATCGTGGCGAAGCTCCAGCAGGTCGCCCTTGCCCACGGGCTCAAACAGCTCAATGCGGGCGATGGCGGCGCGGCGACGGCGGTCGTCGGGCTTGAGGCCGCGCACATCGCGGTTGGCCGGGCGGCTGCCCAGCACCGTGCCCACGATCTGTCCGCGGTTGTTGGAACGCTCATAGCTCATCATCTCGTCGCCCGAGGTGCCGTCCTGATAGGCGTGCGTAAAGTCACGGTTAAAGCAGCGCTTGAGCTGGCGCTGACGGGCGGCTTCCTCGTCCTTATCAACGGCGACCCCGGCCAGCATGTCATCGATTTGACGACGATACACATCGACGATGGAGTACACGTAATCGGGCGCCTTCATGCGGCCCTCGAGCTTGAGCGATGCGGCGCCGGCGTCATACAGACGGCGAACGAGCTGCGAAGTGTTGGTGTCGCGCGGGCATAGAGCGCGCTCGCGTCCGGCAGGGGAGAGCGTGCGTCCGTTCTCGTCGATCAGCTCGTAGGGCAGGCGGCAGGGCTGGGCGCACATGCCGCGGTTGGCCGATCGCCCCGCCATGGCAAAGCTCGAAAGCAGGCACAGGCCCGAGTAGCAAAAGCAGATGGCGCCATGGCTAAAGACCTCAAGGTCCACATCCGGCGCGGCATCGTGAATGGCGGCAATTTCGTCGATGGAAAGCTCGCGCGAGAGAGTCACGCGGTCGGCGCCCTGCTCGCGGCACCAAAGGGTTCCGCGGTCGTCGTGGATGTTTGCTTGGGTTGAGATGTGCGTCTCGATGCCGGGCATCGTGCGCTTGACCTCAAAGAACAGGCCCCAGTCTTGGATGATGAAGGCGTCGGCGCCCAACGTGGAGCAGCGGTGGATGAGTTGCAACGCATCGCCCATCTCGGACTGCTTGATGACGATGTTGACCGTGACGTAGACGCGCGACCCGGATAGATGCGCGGCGCGGCAGGCTTGCTCAAAGGCCTCGTCGGTAAAGTTGGTGGCCTTGCGGCGGGCGTTGAAGCTGCCCATGCCGCAGTAGATGGCGTCTGCCCCGGCGGCGAGTGCGGCGGCAAAGGGCTCGGGCCCTCCGGCGGGCGCCAAAAGCTCGGGTCTGCGGTTGGTGGTTCGACTGGCGGTTGCGGTCATATCCTGCCTTTCAAAATGCTCAGATACTCAAAAGTATAGTGGTGCCGTCGCGGCAGGCGATGCCCGTGCTCTAAGCGGGATAAAGTCTTCAGCAGCTTGGACTGGCTGCTCCACATGAGAACCGTTCACCGGTCCGGGGAAACCGTTGGGCGATAAAATATTCTCGCAACGTGATAATAATCTTGCATCGCGCGGAAACCTTGAGTACTATCCCAATCAAGCGCGGTGTTCAGACCGAACTGTGCCTCCCGGTGTGAACGCCGCGCTCCCGTTCCCTTTTACTTGTAAGGAGAAAAACATGAGCAAGACCGTCGTGTCTTCCGATAACGCACCCGCAGCCATCGGCCCGTATTCCCCTGGTATCCAGACCGGCAACATGGTGTTCCTGTCCGGCCAGCTGGGCATCGATCCCGCAACTGGCAAGATGCCCGAGGGCGTCGAGGCCCAGGCCAAGCAGTCCCTTGCTAACGTCGAGGCCCTGCTGACCGCTGCCGGCGCCACCTTTGCCGATGTCGTCAAGACCACAGTCTACCTGGCTGACATTGCCGACTTCGCTGCCGTAAACGAGATCTACGCCTCCAAGTTCGAGGCCCCGTTCCCCGCGCGCAGCGCTTTCCAGGTTGCCGCTCTTCCGGCTGGCGGTCTGGTCGAAATCGAGGTCGTCGCCGCTCTCTAAGGCGTTGGCCACAACTAAACATGACATGCAAAAAGACCCTGCAGCGCGTGCGAGCTGCAGGGTCTTTTGTCAAGTGACGAATCGCTTGTGGAGCCGCGCTCCATTTTGCTCGTTAGCCCTCCTTGCGGACTTTTTGCAGGTAGCGGTACACGCTGGGCTCCGAGATGCCCAACGCGGTGGCAGCGCAGGCCACGGCGCCCTTGAGCATGAACACCCCGTTGCCGTTGAGGTGGCGAATGACGTCCACGCGGTCGCTCTGACCAAGCGACGCTACATCCAGCCCGCGCGCGCTCAGCAACTCGGCAATGCTGCGGTCGATGAGCTCCTGGGTGGACTCCGAAAGGCTTTCGACCTCGATAGGGGCGGGCTCCGTGCGCGTCGGCGCTGCGTCGAAGCACGCCATGAGCTGCTGCGCCATGGCGTTGATGGAGCGTACGGTCGAGAGGTCGGTGTTGACGCAGAGCATACCTACGATCTCGTCATCCTCGCGGATAAAGTACGTCGCTGACTCCAGCGTCTTGCCACCGGCGCCGCGCCCCTCGTAGCCCGTAATAAACGGCAGGTCGCGATACTTGGCGTCGTGCATGATCTTGAGCGCCAGATCGGTGGCGGGACCGCCGACCTTGCGGCCGCTCACGATGCCGTTGCGAATATCGACGATGGCGTGGTCGGGATCCGAGAAATCGTGCAGGACGATCTCGCTGTTCTTACCGAGTATCTGCTCCAGGAAATCGACCATCGGCAAAAAGCGACGTACGGTCTCGTTCACGGGCAACTCCTTTGGGTGAAATCGGAAGGTTCATAACAATTTTTTCTCATGGTAACACGCTACTCTTCATCTCGTATATCCGCAGGTACATTGCGTAATACAGACGAACGGTAGGAATTTGGCGGTAAACGGTTGACCAAAAGAAAAGTTAGATGTTATTTTGACCAGACACTTTCCTGACCTGCGGAAATGCATTATTTCAGCTGAAGAATAGTCTGATAACAAAAAATTATTATTGAGAATGAGAATCATCTTTAATACGATATGCAACGAAGGCACAACCTCAACCCCGCACTGCGTCACAATAGAGCGTTAGATGCGAAAACAACTACTTCGAGGATTGGTGGTCAAATGACCCAGGAGACGGTTACGAACGGCACTGAAGCCCTGTTCACTCGTGAAGGCATGCCTCCCGTTAAAGAAATGATCCCGTGTGCCCTTCAGCACGTACTGGCTTCGTTTGCCGGTATCATCACCCCGGCTGTCATCATGGCCGGCGTCTACGGTTTTAATAGCCAGCAGAGCACCGACATCATTCAGGTCGCGCTCATTCTTTCGGCGATCGACACGGCCCTTCAGGCCTTCGCTCCCTTCCGTCGCATCGGCGGCGGCCTGCCCATCGTCATGGGCGTTTCGTTCGCGTTCCTGCCGGCCCTGCAGGCCATGGGCGCCTCGGGCTTTAGCTTTGGTGCGCTGCTGGGCGGCGAGATCGTCGGCGGCGCCGTTGCGGTCCTCTTTGGTCTGGCCTACAGCAAGATTAAGTGGCTGTTCCCGCCCGTCGTGACCGGTACGGTCATCTTCTCCATTGGCGTCTCTCTCTATCCCACGGCCGTCAAGTACATGGCCGGCGGCATGGGCACGCCGCTGTGGGGCACCCCGCAGGCCTGGTGCGTCGCTCTTATCACCTTCGCCGTGGTCTTTGCGCTCGCCAACTTTGGCAAGGGCACGCTCAAACTGGGCTCCGTGTTCTTTGGCATGATCGTTGGCATGATCGTTTCGATCCCCTTTGGCATGATCGACTTCTCCAGCGTCGCCACCGCTCAGGTCTTCGCCCTTCCCAAGCTCATGCCCTACGCGCTTGAGTTTGATCCCGAGGTCTGCATTACCCTCGCCGTCGTGTTCCCCATGGTTGCCATCCAGGTTATCGGCGACGTCTCCGCCGCCTGCCTGGGCTCCATCGACCGTATGCCCACCGAGCGCGAGCTCTCCGGCGCTATCGTGTCCCAGGGCCTCACCTCTATGGTCGGCGGCCTGCTGGGCGGTCTTCCCACCAGCGCCCTTGGCCAGAACGTGGGCATCATCTGCTCCAACAAGGTCGTCAACAAGTGGGTCTTTGTGATCATCGCGGCCGTCTTTGCCATCGCCGGTCTGTTCCCGCAGCTCTCTGCCGTCCTTTCCGCTATCCCGCAGCCCGTCATCGGCGGCGCGACCGTCGGCGTCTTTGGCACCATCACCATGAACGGCGTGCGCATGTTCACCCGCGAGGGCCTCACGCAGCGCACTACCACCATCGTCGGTACCTCCGTCGTCTTTGGCCTGGGTATCTGGATGGCCAGCGGTTGCCTTGCCGGCGAGGGTATGCCCGCCTGGGTGTCCACCGTCATCGGCTCCAATGCCGTAACCCCCACCGCCATTATGGCCATTGTCCTTAACCTGATCCTTCCGCAGACGCCGGTCGTGGCTCAGCACATCGATGCTGCCAAGGACGCTGCCGTGGATCTGGTCTTGCCCGAGAGCAAGAAGTAACCAATTCGGTGCTATTCGTCGGCGGGCGCATCGCCTCGTCCGCCGACGTCATGCGGCGCCAAGCCGCACTTCAAAGGGTTTGTCCCTTTGGTGAAGCGTTGACGGGAGAGGGCCCGTTTCCGGTGTAGGCCGGCGCTTCGCACTCCGCCATGTCAGAGGTGTCAAACCCCGCCCCTGATGTTGAAGGGAGCATTCATGCTTCTGGTCGCTAACGGTTCCGTCTTTACTCGCAACGCTCAGGCCCCGTTCATCCCCAACGGTGCAGTCGCCATTGACGGAGATACGATCGTCGAAGTGGGCCCCGAGTGCGAGCTCAAGTCCAAGTACCCGGATGCCGAGTACGTCGACGCCCAGGGCAACCTCATCATGCCCGGACTCATCAACTGCCACACCCACATCTACTCGGGTTTGGCCCGCGGCCTTGCCATTAAGGGCTGTAACCCTACCAATTTCCTGGAGAATCTTGAGCAGCAGTGGTGGAAGATCGACGACAACCTGACGCTCGACGGCACCAAGGCCAGCGCCTATGCCACGATTTTGGACTCCATCCGCGATGGCGTCACCACGATCTTCGATCACCATGCGAGCTTCTGCGAGATTCCGGGAAGCCTCTTTACCATTAAGGATGCCGCTCAGGAGCTGGGCATGCGTTCGTGCCTGTGCTACGAGGTCTCCGATCGACGCGGCCAGGAAAAATGTGACCAGGCCATTGCCGAGAACGCCGAGTTTGCCCAGTGGGCCGCCAAGGAGCGTCGCGATAACGACAACCACATGATCGCCGCCATGTTTGGCGGTCACGCCACCTTTACGCTGTCGGACGAGACCATGGACAAGATGGCCGAGGCCAACAACGGCCTGACCGGCTTCCACATCCACGTATGCGAGGGTATGAACGACGTGTGGGATTCCCGCCTCAACCGCGGCGGCATCAGCCCCGTCGAGCGCCTGCTGCAGCACAACCTGCTGGGTCCCGACACCATGCTGGGCCACTGCATCCACGTGACGCCCGCCGAGATGGATATCGTCAAGGAGTCCGGCACCTGGCTCGTTAACAACCCCGAATCCAATATGGGCAACGCCGTGGGCTGCGCCCCCGTGCTCGAGTTCTTCCGCCGCGGCATCCCCGTGTGCATGGGCACCGACGCCTACACCCACGACATGCTCGAGAGCCTCAAGGTCTTCCTGATCATTCAACGCCACAACGCCGCCATGCCCAACGTGGGCTGGTGCGAGGCCATGACGATGCTCTTCAAGAACAACGCCAAGATGGCGAGCAAGTACTTCGATCGCAAGCTCGGCGTGCTCGAGGCCGGCGCTGCCGCCGACGTCATCGTTATGGACTACAAGCCCTTTACGCCGCTGAGCGAGGAGAATATCGACGGCCACATGCTCTTTGGCATGATGGGCAAAAACTGCCGCACCACCATCATCAACGGCCGCGTCCTGTACAAGGATCGCGAGTTCGTTGGCATTGATGAGGACAAGATCAACGCGTGGACCATGGCTGAGTCCAAGAAGCTCTGGAGCACGCTCAACGGTCGCACCTACTAATTCACAAGTAGATTCGCGCGCGTCAGATGTTTCGCCGCATCCGACGCGCGTATAGGCGACCTCCGCGGGGTCGCCGGCGCTGTGCTAGCGCTACACCGTATTTGCGCCCGCCGCGCGGTCTCGCCGGGCGTTACAGAGAGGAGCTCACTATGAGCGACATCATGAGGCCGATCCCGTTTTCGCAGCTGATGAACTGGATCATCGAGGAGCACAAGACCCAGGACGCCATCTTTGGCGTGCGCAAGATGGTCACGACCAACCAGGAGGGTGCGCTTCCCATTTTTGACGAGCGCATCGAGACTCCGTTTGGCCCGGCCGCCGGCCCCAATACGCAGCTTGCCCAGAACATCGTGGCATCCTATGTGGCCGGTTCTCGCTTCTTTGAGCTCAAGACCGTCCAGGTTATGGACGGCGAGGAGCTCTCCAAGTGCGTCAACAAGCCCTGCATCGTGGCTCAGGACGAGTGCTACAACTGCGAATGGTCGACCGAGCTCGAGGTTCCGCAGGCCTTTGCCGAGTACGTGAAGGCATGGTTTGCCTGCCACCTGATCGCTCGCGAGTACGGTCTGGGCAGCCCGGACGGCTTTGTCTTCAACATGTCGGTGGGCTATGACCTGGAGGGCATTAAGAGCCCCAAGGTCGATGCCTACATCGAAGGCATGAAGGACGCCAGCGGCTCCGACGTCTGGAACGAGTGCCGCGCCTGGGCGCTTGCCAACCTAGACAAGTTTGAGCATGTCGACGCCGCATTTGTCGAGTCTATCCCGGCGCGCGTCTCCAACTCCATCACCGAGTCTACCCTGCACGGCTGCCCGCCCGCCGAGATCGAGCGCATTGCGACCTACCTCATCACCGAGAAGGGCCTCAATACCTACATCAAGTGCAACCCCACGCTGCTGGGCTATGAGTTTGCCCGCCAGCGCCTCAACGAGCTGGGCTTTGACTATATCGTCTTCGATGACACGCACTTCCGCGAGGACCTGCAGTGGGCCGATGCCGTGCCTATGTTCGAGCGCCTGATTGCCCTGTGCGCCGAGCGCGGCCTGGAGTTTGGCGTCAAGCTCACCAACACCTTCCCCGTCGACGTGACGAGGAACGAGCTGCCTTCCACCGAGATGTATATGTCCGGCCGTTCGCTGTTCTCGCTGACCATCGAGGCTGCCCGCCGCATTACCGAGCAGTTCGATGGCAAGCTGCGCATCAGCTACTCCGGCGGCGCCACGGTCTACAACATCCGCGCCCTGTACGATGCCGGCATTTGGCCCGTCACCCTGGCGACCGACGTGCTCAAGCCCGGTGGCTACGAGCGCTTTAGCCAGATGGCCGGCGAGTTTACCGATCTGGACGGCAAGCCGTTCGCGGGCGTCTCTCTCGAGGCCGTGACCGCGATCCAGACCGACTCGCTCACCAACCCGCTCTACAAGAAGCCGCTACGCCCGCTGCCCGATCGCAAGGTCGCCGGCAAGAGCCCGCTTTCCGACTGCTTTACCACGCCGTGCCGCACGAGCTGCCCCATCCAGCAGGATATCCCTGCCTATCTGGCGGCTGTTGACGAGGGCCGCTACGAGGACGCGCTCAACATCATCATCGAGCGCAACGCCCTGCCGTTCATTACCGGTACCATCTGCCCGCATCCCTGCGGCCGTGCCTGCGAGCGTGCATTCTATGAGCCCGAGGGCGCCCAGATTCGCGCCAGCAAGCTCAAGGCCGCCCGCGAGGCCATGACCGCCGTGCTGCCCAAGCTGCGCGCCCAGGCCATTGCCAACGACGCCGAGCGCAACGTTGCCGTTATCGGCGGCGGCCCGGCCGGTCTGGCGACGGCGTTCTTCCTGACGCGCGCCGGCGTGCCCGTCACTATCTTCGAGGCCCGCGACTCGCTCGGCGGCGTGGTCCGTCACGTGATTCCCGAGTTCCGTATCGCGAGCGACGATATCTCCCACGATGCCGAGCTCTGTCTGGCCTTTGGCGCCAAGGTGCAGCTCAACGCCCGCGTGGAGTCCATCGACGAGCTCAAGGCCCAGGGCTTTACCGACGTAGTCGTGGCCACCGGTGCCTGGATGCCCGGCTCTGCGGGCTTGGGCGAGGGTGCCGAGCTCGACGTGCTGGAGTTCCTCGAGGCCGCCAAGAAGGGCGAGAAGCTCGAGCTGGGCGAGGACGTCGTGGTCATCGGCGCCGGCAATACCGCTATGGACGCGGCCCGCGTGGCCAAGCGCCTGACTGGCGTGAAGAACGTGCGCCTGGTGTATCGCCGCACCAAGAAGCAGATGCCCGCCGACGAGGAAGAGCTCGATCTTGCTCTTGCCGACGGCGTTGAGTTCTGCGAGCTGCTGGCGCCCAAGGCGCTCAACGGCGCCGTGCTGACCTGCGACGTCATGGAACTTGGCGAGCCGGATGCAAGCGGCCGTCGCAGCCCCGTCGCCACGGGCGAGACCGTCGAGCTTTCCGCCACCACGGTGATCTGCGCCGTGGGCGAGGGCATCGATGCCAGCCTGTACGACGCCGCGGGCGTCGAGCACGACCGTCGCGGTCGCCTTGCCGCCACCTCCACCGGCGTCGAGGGCGTCTGGGCTGCGGGCGACTGCCGCCGCGGTCCCGCTACCGTGGTCGAGGCTATCGCCGACGCCGCCGAGGTCGCCCGTGCCATTGCCGGCGTGGACTTTAACAAGTACGCCGACTGCAACGAGCAGGCCGGCCGCGAGGACACCTGCTACGAGCGCAAGGGATCGCTGTGCCGCGACAAGCGCAACTGCACCAAGACCCGCTGCCTGGGCTGCGGCTCGGTGTGCGAGGTCTGCTGCGATGTGTGCCCCAACCGCGCCAACGTGGCAATTAAGGTGCCGGGCCTGGCCAAGCATCAGGTCGTCCACATCGACGGCATGTGCAACGAGTGCGGCAACTGCGCCGTGTTCTGCCCCTACCAGGAGGGTCGTCCCTACAAGGACAAGCTCACCCTGTTCTGGAGCGATCAGGACATGGAGAACTCCGAGAACGAGGGCTTCCTGGCCGTGGACGAGGACCACTTTAAGGTCCGCGTCGCCGGCACGGTCCGCACCGTCTCGGTCGATGCCGTCAACACCGGTCTGCCCGAGGCCGTCCGCCTGACCATCAAGGCCGTGCGCGACAGCTATCCGTATCTCCTTAAGAAATAGGCGAGTCTCTTATGGCCAAATCCATTCAACATAACGTGGCCTACGTTGCCTGCGGAAGCGGTTGCGCCTCCGCAGGCGGCGACGCCCGCTGCAGCGAAGGCTGCATTGGCTGTGGCGCCTGTGTCACGGCCTGTCCCCACGGCGCCATTGCACTGATTGATGGCATCGCCCGCGTGGACCGCTCCAAGTGCACGGGCTGTGGCCTGTGCGGCATGGCGTGCCCGCAGCGCGTGATTGCCTTTGTTCCCGGCTACCAGAACATCCTGGTGCGCTGCAACAACACCGATAAGGGCGCCATCGCCCGCAAGATTTGCGACACGAGCTGCATCGGTTGCGGCATGTGCGCCAAAAAATGCCCTGCCGGCGCTATCCGCATCGAGGACAACTGTGCCCACATCGACGGTGCGGACTGCCTGTCGTGCGGCATGTGCGCCGTCGTTTGCCCGCATGGCGCCATCCACGACCGCACCGGCATCGCCGCCGGCGTGTAGAAGGGAATCACCATGGCACAGGAATTCACTTTTACCGTTAACGGCGTCGAGCACACGACGACCCAAAACAAACCGCTGCTGCGCTACCTGCGCGACGACCTGCACATCCATTCCGCCAAGGACGGCTGCTCCGAGGGTGCTTGCGGCACCTGCACCATTCATGTGGACGGTGCGGCCGTCAAGGCCTGCGTGCTGACCACCGCCCTTGCCGCCGGCCGCAACATCGTGACTGTCGAGGGCCTGCCCGAGGACGTGCGCGAGGCCTTTGTGTACGCCTTTGGCGCCGTGGGCGCCGTGCAGTGCGGTTTTTGCATCCCCGGTATGGTCATGGCAGGCGCGGCGCTGATCGCCGAGGACCCCGAGCCCACCGAGGAGCAGATCAAGTACGCCATCCGCGGCAACGTCTGCCGCTGCACCGGCTACAAGAAGATTATTGAGGGCATTTCGCTGGCCGCTGCGGTGCTCCGCGGCGAAAAGCAGATCGACGAGGACCTGGAGCGCGGCGACGACTACGGCGTGGGCAAGCGCGCCTTCCGTATCGACGTGCGCAAGAAGGTGCTCGGCGAGGGCAAGTACCCCGATGACATCGACGAGCTCGATCAGCCGGGCCTGACCTATGCCAGCGCCGTGCGCTCCAAGTATCCGCGCGCCCGTGTGCTTTCCATCGACACCTCCAAGGCCGAGGCCCTGCTCGGTGTGGTGGGCATCCTGCGCGCCGAGGATGTGCCGGTCAACCAGGTCGGCCACCTTATCCAGGATTGGGACGTCATGATCGCCCAGGGCGATATCACCCGCTGCGTGGGCGATGCCATTGTGCTGGTGGTTGCCGAGGACGAGGCGACGCTCGAGAAGGCCAAGAAGCTCGTAAAGATCGATTACGAGCCGCTGGAGCCCGTGCGTAACATTGTCGAGGCCAGGGCTGCCGACGCCCCGCGCCTGCACGACAGTTTCTTTGCCTTTGGCAACACGGTGGAGCTCAAGGACAACGTGTGCCAGAGCCGCCATGTGACGCGCGGCGACGCCGCCAAGGCGCTGGCAGAGAGCGCGTTTACCGTGACGCAGCGCTTTACTACGCCCTTTACCGAGCATGCCTTTTTGGAGCCCGAGTGCGCCGTTGCCTTCCCGTACAAGAACGGCGTCAAGGTGCAGTCGACCGACCAGGGTGCCTACGACACGCGCAAAGAGTGTGCCCACATGTTTGGCTGGGACAACGAGCCCGAGCGCGTGGTCGTCGAGACCATGCTCGTGGGCGGCGGCTTTGGCGGTAAGGAGGACGTTTCGGTCCAGCACCTGGCCGCGCTCGCCGCATATAAGTTTCAGCGTCCTGTGAAGTGCAAGCTCACGCGTGCCGAGTCGCTCGCGTTCCATCCCAAGCGCCATGCCATGGACGGCACCTTTACGCTGGGCTGCGACGCCGAGGGCAACTTTACCGGCCTGGACTGCGAGATCAACTTTGATACCGGCGCCTACGCTTCGCTGTGCGGCCCGGTGCTCGAGCGTGCCTGCACGCATGCCGTCGGTCCCTACAAGTACCAGAACACCGACATTCGCGGTTTTGGCTACTACACTAACAACCCGCCTGCCGGCGCGTACCGTGGCTTTGGCGTTTGCCAGTCCGAGTTTGCACTCGAGAGCCTGATCGACCTACTGGCCGAGAAGGTCGGCCTGGATCCGTGGGAGATCCGCTACCGTAACGCCATCGAGCCGGGCGAGGTTTTGCCCAACGGCCAGATCGCCGATTGCTCCACGGCGCTTAAGGAGACGCTGCTCGAGGTCAAGGATGCCTATTACGCGCATCCCGGACACGCCGGTATCGCCTGCGCCATGAAGAACGCCGGCGTGGGCGTGGGCCTGCCCGATGCCGGCCGCTGCAAGATCCGCATCGAGAACGGCGTGGCCGTGGTCTACGCCGCCACGTCCGACATCGGCCAGGGCTGCAACACGGTCTTTTTGCAGGACGTTGCCGAGGCGTGCGGTCTGCCGCTGAGCTGCATTGCCAACGGCGAGTGCTCCACCGAGAACGCTCCCGACTCCGGCACCACGTCTGGCTCGCGCCAGACGGTCGTGACCGGCGAGGCCGTGCACGGTGCCGCCTTCTTGCTGCGCGATGCTATGGTTGGCATCGAGGCCGGCAAGCCTGCGCCTACCGCCCCGGTGAGCGCCCATGGTGACGGCGTCAAGATCGAGTACGACGACGGTCGCGCCTATCAGCTGCGCACGCAGGAGCTCGTCGCCGGCCAGGGTATGCATCCTCAGGATCCCGCGGCTGCCATCAAGGCGCTCGAGGGATGCGAGTTTGGCTACGTGTACCTGGAGCCGACCGATAAACTGGGCGCCGACGTCCCCAACCCCAAGAGCCACATCTGCTACGGCTTTGCCACGCATGTGGTCATTCTGGATGATGACGGTCGCGTGAGCGAAGTCTATGCCGCGCATGATTCCGGCAAGGTGGTCAACCCCATCTCCATCCAGGGCCAGATCGAAGGCGGCGTGCTCATGGGCATGGGCTATGCGCTTACCGAGGACTGGCCGCTCAAGGACTGTGTGCCCCAGGCAAGGTACGGTACGCTCGGGCTGTTCCGTGCGCCCGAGATTCCGGATATCCACGCCATCTACGTGGAGAAGGACGAACTGCTGCCCGTGGCATACGGCGGCAAAGGCATCGGCGAGATCGCAACGATCCCCACAGCGCCCGCCGTACAGAATGCCTATCGCGCATTTGACGGCAAGCTGCGTCCGGATCTGCCCATGGTGGATACGCCCTACAGCCGCGCCCGTCACCGCGGGTAGAGTAGAGCGCGGACGGCCATTACTGACGAGCTGTTCGCGCTCAACATCAACTGCATATGCTGCGCCTTTGGCCCCGGCTCCATCGCGAGCCGGGGCCTTTTGTTTGGAGCGGAAACTGCGTCCCGGAATTGGCGCTCAGAATGGGATGCGCTGCAGAGCCTCAAATGGAACATGCGTTCCAGGACCCGCAACGGCGCCGCCGCGCAATTTTGTGTCCGCACGGGCAGCTGCACTTGCTGTGATATGACCGTTCGAGAAACGAGCGGCAAGCAACGGAGAGAGGCCCTAACCGTGTCAGCTGAAAAGATGCCGGGTGTCTCGGCTATCGATACGACGAACTTTGCGCGCCAGATCGTGCTGGACTTTGAGTTTGCGCCGGTGTCAAAGCAGCGTCAGCGCCGTGGACTGTGCAATGAGATTATCGAGGCCGGCGCCGTCAAGCTCGATTACCACGGCAACGTTATGGGCGAGTTCTCGCAGTTTGTACAGACGGAATTTACCGAAGGCGTTGCGTTCCCCGTCCGCGAGCTCACAGGGATATCGGCCGTGGGCACCGCGATGGCCGATCCGCTCTACATGGTGATCAAAAGGCTCAGCGATTGGATCGGGCGCTACTCCGCCCAGGTGGTCTGTTGGAGCGGGGCGGATCGTCGACAGCTTTTGATCGAGTGCCAAGCAAAGCACATCGATCTTTCCGCATTTCCTACGGACTGGGCCGACCTGCAGGCGTTTTACACCTCGATCATGGACATGAGCAGCCACGGGTGCGTCTCTTTGAGTGACGCAGCGACGTGGTTTGGCATCGAGTTCGACGAGTCGACGGGTCACGCCCACAGCGCCCTAGCCGATGCGCGCGTGACCGCCAAGCTGCTCAAGCAGATGATGGACGGGGACTACCGCGTGAGCCCGCGCGCCCAGGAGGTCCGTCAACGGTGGGGGATGGGCGAGCGAGCTCAGACGCGCCTTTCCAGCAAGTGCTCCGAGCTGGGCGACCTGCTGCTAAAGCTGAAGGCGGAGGGGGTAGGCCTTTTGAGAACGCCATTCGGTTTGGCATGGCGGGGCTGTAAGCGCGAGCCCGCCCTGCTGTTTGAATCGAAGCGTCAACCAGTATGACGAGCTGTCTGGCCTGTCTGCCTAAGCCCCCGCAATCCCGCGGGCCGCACTCAACAGCTCATACTCCCTCTGGCTCCACTAGTACAGCTCGGCCGTGCGTACGGCGTCGCGGCACAGGTCCAGGAATGCCTCGGCTCCCTCGCAGAAGCACTCTCGGGCAAAGGCGCCGGATCCGTCCGCAACGCATATGCCGTCAGCAAAGAGCTTCCAGCTAGACGACTCGCGAGAGTCGTCTCCAAGCAGCTTGATCTGCAGCACGTGCGGGCTGCCGGCGGCGCAGAGTTCTTCCTAGAGCACCTGCACCGTAAAGCGCATCTGGTGGGAGAGGCTGCTCTTGATCATGGCCGAGGCGTAGCCATTTGGCTTATCCAGAAGATGCATGTGATTTGGTTTGACGATCAGGTTGTGGAAGTTACGCTCGCTGCGCACAGAGAAATTGTCCATACGGACTCCTTTCATCGATGTTGGCAGGGCCACCGCGCCTCTTGGCCGGTTGGCGTCGGGATCGTGGAGCCAACTCTCTACCCCGACTCTGGATAAAATGCGCCCGCTCCTTGCGGGCAAGAGGAAGTCTATCAACGTGTACGGACAGAAATCAAGCGCCGCCTGCGAAATGACGCGTGAACGGCGTTGGTTTCCCAAGTGATTATTCGGCTTTCATCCGGAAAAGTGTCGAAATCAGCCGTGTAAAAGTACGGAAAAGTGTCGAAATAGGCACCTTAAAACTTCGGAAAAGTGTAGCTGGATGACAAAACAGCACTTAGAAGCCGGTGCTGGATGCGGAATCCTGCGGCCGCCTTCAGCTCTCGCTACTCGTCGTCTCCGTCGTTGGGGTCGCCCTTGAGGGTGTTGATGTCCAGATACTCGTTATCGTCCTCTTTTTGCTGGGTCTCCGACTCCGCTTGGGTGGGGCCGGAGAACAGCCGGAATCCCTCAAACGCAATGACACCGAGCAGGGCAATGACAATGGCGATAAAGGCAACCTTGACTGCCTGCGGAAATTCCGAAAAACGCAGCGCCTTTTCCTCGGCGTAATAATCGGCGAAGCGCTCTTCGCCCGTGCTTTTGGTATACGCCGGTGCGGACGCGGCCTCCGGGTCATATTCCGGTGCAGGCGTGGCGGCGTACGGATCGTTGAGATAATCGCTCGATGTGGTGCCATAATCCTCGGTCTCGATGCGACCGGCGTCAGCATAGCCATCGGAATAATCGGAATATGCCGCACCGCCCTCATAGCCCGCGGCGCTCGTGTTGGCGGCAAAAAGCGGGTTAACTGGAACGTCGAGCGCCGGCATGCCGGTAGAGGTCTCATCCAGATCGGCTGCAGCCCAGGAATCGTAGGCAACCTGATGGGCAACGGGCTCATCGAGCCTTGTGACCGGAGGCTTGCGTGCCGCAGGAACAGGCAACTGCTGGGCGCTGTACATAACGGTGCTGTCGGGCGATTTGCTCTGCGTCGCTGCAGCGAGAAACGCCGCCGTCTCGGACGGGTCGCTTGCGGGGCGGGGAGTGGGCGTGGGCGCCGAAGTGGGTGTGGGCGCCGAAGTGGGTGTGGGCGCAGACGCGGGCGTCGAAACAGGCGACTGCGCAGGAGCCGGCGCAGATGCGGGCTTAGGCGCAAGTGCGGGATTGGGGCTTGACGGGCGAGCCCCGCCGCCCATGAGTTCGTCGGCGGTCCACGGGCGATCATCCATCACGTCGTCAAGGCTCAGCGAAAACAAGTCGTCTTCACCCTCATCGAACATGCGGTGCACATGTCCACCAATTGCCGGAATCAATCCGCGACCGGTGCACGATGCCTTGCTCAACGCCATTCTGTTCCACCCTTTCGAAATACTAATGACATCGATTATATGGAACTTCCCAAGCGGCCCGGTCTTGGATTCATGCTTTCCAGAACTCGCGCCCAAAAGGGGAGGGGCAATCCAGGTGAGTGCCTACTTGTCGCCTGCTGCCGCCTTGGCCTCATTGAGGTAGCTATAGAAGCTGTATTTGGAGATGCCAAAGAACTCGCAGGCGCGCTCGCTCGACTTGGAAATGAGGAAGGCGCCGCGACGGTCGAGGTAGCCGATGGCGCGAATGCGCTCATCTTTGGTCATAAGTGCCGCGGGCTTGCCCACAAACTGCTCGCAC
Organism: uncultured Collinsella sp.; assembly: GCA_900545145.1. Taxonomy (GTDB): domain Bacteria; phylum Actinomycetota; class Coriobacteriia; order Coriobacteriales; family Coriobacteriaceae; genus Collinsella. The sequence continues at coordinate 35,931 of UQYE01000013.1, forward strand.
TCGTGCAGCAGGTCCTCGAGCAGGTCACCGATGTTCTTGGTAATGGGCTCGGGCTCGGTATAGCCCGTGCCGCCGGTGCCGGTAAAGGCGTCGAGCGAACGCTCAAAAGCCTTCATAAGCGTAATGTCAAAGTTGATGCCCAAAATGCCGACGGGCTTGCCCTCGTCGTTGCGGATAAAGATGGTCGAGGACTTGAGCAGCTTGCCGTCGGTGGTTTTGGTGAGGTACGGCTCGCGGTCGTGCACGTCGGTGGTGCCCTCGTGCATGGACTCAAACACGATATGGCTGGGGCCGTCACCCAGTTTGCGCCCGCTGACGTGGCCGTTTTCGATCACCACGATGGAGTGGTCCACGTCCTCGGTCTCCAGATCGTGGACGACGACTTCGCAGTTGGGGCCAAATTGGAGCGCCAGGCCGTGTGCAAGGCGCTTGTAGAACTCAATCTGTGCGGGGGTCATGGGTGCCTTCCTAAAAATTAGTTTGGGCTCACTGTGCCATAAACCCCACTTGTTCGCAAATAACGAAATCGTCGCTGTGTTATGTGACCGTTCGGCGGCGAAAAGGTACCGATTACGGCAACAAACAATTCGTTAGGTATGCCAATCAAAAAGTGTGATAGAACATTGCTAACAAACTTTTTGTTTGGCATCCACATAAAAGTTCAGCCGTGTGAATGGGATCGGGCTGAAACGCGTATGCGGGGGCCGGCAAGAGAGAACTTAAGGAGTTCACCGTATGGCCGATAAGATCCAGTGGGCGGGCAACACGATGCCCAAGAGCGATGACAAGCACTTGGGAATCATGAGCCTCGACCACGTGAAGAAGGCCCGCGCCTTCCACCAGTCGTTCCCCCAATATACCGTCACTCCGCTTGCCCGCCTGGATGGTCAGGCTGCGCGCCTGGGCCTTTCCAACCTGTGCGTTAAGGACGAGAGCTATCGCTTTGGCCTCAACGCCTTTAAGGTCCTGGGCGGTTCGTTTGCCATGGCCAACTACATTGCCGACGAGACCGGCAAGGACGTTGCCGAGTGCACCTTCGATTACCTGACCTCCGATCAGCTTGCCAAGGACTTTGGCCAGGCTACCTTCTTTACCGCCACCGACGGCAACCATGGCCGCGGCGTGGCATGGGCTGCCAACAAGCTGGGCCAGAAGGCCGTCGTGCACATGCCCAAGGGTTCCACCAAGCCACGCTTCGATAACATCGCCGCCGAGGGCGCCACGGTGACCATCGAAGAGGTCAACTACGACGAGTGCGTGCGCATGGCCGCCGCCGAGGCCGACGCCTGCGAGCGCGGCGTCATCGTTCAGGACACCGCCTGGGAGGGCTACGAGAAGATCCCGTCCTGGATCATGGAGGGTTACGGCACCATGGCTTCCGAGGCTGCCGAGCAGCTGCGCGAGATGGCTATCAACCGCCCGACGCACGTCTTTGTCCAGGCTGGCGTAGGCTCGCTCGCCGGCGCCGTGGTGGGCTACTTCACCAACCTGTATCCCGATAACCCGCCCACCTTCGTCGTGGTTGAGTGCGCACCGGCCGCCTGCCTGTACAAGGGCGCTGCCGCCGGCGACGGCGACCCGCGTATCGTGGACGGCGACATGCCCTCCATCATGGCCGGCCTGTGCTGCGGCGAGCCCAACATCCTTGGCTGGGATATCCTGCGCAACCACACCACCGCCTTCGCGTCCTGCCCCGACTGGGTCACCGCTCGCGGCATGCGCACCCTGGGCGCTCCCGAGAAGGGCGACCCGCGCGTCATCTCCGGCGAGTCCGGCGCCGTGACCACCGGCCTGGTCGAGACCCTCATGCTCGATCCCGAGTACGCCGAGCTCAAGGAGCTCATCGGTCTGGACAAGACGAGCTCCGTGCTCTGCTTCTCCACCGAGGGCGACACGGATCCCGACCAGTATCGCCGCATCGTCTGGGAAGGCGAATACCCCACTTGCTAATACTGGGCGGAGTAAATAGGTATCGCTCCGCCACCCCACAGGTAGATTCCTTCGTTTGAAAGGTTATGAACAATGGCTAAAGAACTCGATTTCGACGCTATCAAGGCTGCTGCGGAGTCCCATCGTGCTGATATGACTCGCTTCCTGCGCGCCATGATCTCTCACCCCTCTGAGTCTTGCGAGGAGGGCGAGGTTGTCGCTTGCATCAAGGCCGAGATGGAGAACCTCGGCTATGACGAGGTCAAGGTCGATGGCTTGGGTAACGTCATGGGCTTTATGGGCGAGGGCGACAAGATTATCGCCATCGACTCCCACATCGACACCGTCGGCATCGGCAACATCGAGAACTGGGATGCCGATCCCTATGAGGGCTACGAGACCGACGAGATCATCTACGGCCGCGGCGGCTCTGACCAGGAGGGCG
>UQYE01000014.1:0-37853 GCA_900545145.1 uncultured Collinsella sp.
GACCTTTGCTACAGAATCCAGGATGAATCCGGTTGCAAGGCTCAGGCCGCACAGGAACATAAACGACGCGGCGAGCATGGCGGTGGGGAAGCGCGGAACGAGGCCGGTCTGGAAATACTCGACAACGATGGGCATGCCCAGGGCGAGGCCGATCACCGCAAACAGAAGCGCGACGAGGCTGAAGAACTTCAGCGGGCGGTAGTCCTTGAACAGCGTGCCGATCATCGCGACGACTTTAATGCCGTCGCTCACGGTATTGAGCTTGGATTCGGAGCCTTCCGGACGGTCGCGGTACTCGATGGGCACATCTTTGATGCGCCAGCGGTGGTCGACGGCGTGGATCGAGAGCTCGGTTTCGATCTGGAAGCCCTCGGAAAGCACAGGGAAGGTTTTAACGAACGGGCGGCTCATGGCGCGGTAGCCGGTCATGACATCATCGAAGCTGTAGCCATAGATCCACTTGATCATGGCGCGGACCAGATTGTTGCCAAAGCCGTGGAAAGCACGCTTGTTTTCCTCGGCGTAGGTGCCGTTGGAAAGGCGGTCGCCTACGGTCATATCGGCCGCGCCGTTGAGGATAGGCTCGCAGAGGGCCTTGGCCGCCTCGGCGGGGTAGGTGTCGTCGCCGTCGACCATCAGGTAGCAATCGGCGTCGATATCGCGAAACATCTGGCGGCACACGTTGCCCTTTCCCTGACGGGGCTCAAAGCGGACCGTGGCGCCGTGCTCGGTGGCGATGCGTGAGGTATCGTCCGACGAGTTGTTGTCATAGACATAGACCGTCGCTTGCGGAAGCTCGCGGTGAAAGTCGTCGATGACTTTGCCGATCGTGAGGGCTTCGTTGTAGCAGGGGATGATGACGGCGATGGATTCAGAATTCACTCAATGCTCCTTATACATTCAATTCTTGAAAGTATAGCCGTTTGGGCTTGGCATCCTAAGATGTGGGTTAGTTCTCCAGTTTTGTTGCGCGAATCGTTTGCATGGCCGTCGGGTCTATACTGTTCGTTTGTCAACGATTACGAGTAAAGGAGTTGCATCCGTGTCGGATCAGACAAAGCAACAAGAAACTCGCAGTCTGCCTGCGACGTTTGCTAAGAACGAATTTGAGAAGGACGCGTTTATCCTTCGTCAGCTGGTTACCAAGGATTTTAAGATCAAGTATCGCCGTAGCGTTCTGGGCGTCGCATGGTCGGTTCTCAACCCGCTGCTGATGATGATCGTCATGGCCATCGTGTTCTCGACGATTTTTGGCCAGGGCCGCAATGGATCAATGACGCCCGAGATGTACCCGCTGTACTTGATCGTGGGTAACGTTACCTTTGCCGTCATGTCCGAGTCCACGAACCAGGCCCTAACGTCGATCGTGGGTGCTGCCCCTCTGCTCAAGAAGGTTAAGGTGCACCGCTGGGTCTTCCCGGTGCAGAAAGTGCTTTTCTCGCTGGTGAACTTTGCCTTCTCGCTGGTCGCCGTCGCCATCGTCATGCTGTGGTTCCGCGTTATGCCTTCTTGGCACCTGATTCTGCTGCCGGTTTGCCTGCTGCTGCTTATGTGCTTCTGCATGGGCCTGGGCATGATGCTCTCTGCCCTTACGGTCTTTTTCCGCGACGTTATGCATCTGTGGAGCGTAGTCATTACGGCTTGGACTTACATCACGCCTATTTTCTGGACGACCGACTTTGTTGTGAAGATGCCGCATATCGTTCGGATCTTGGTGTATGCGAACCCCATGTACAACTATCTGCAGTTTATGCGTGATATCTTCCTGTTCCAGACTACGCCCTCGCTTATGACGTTTGGTATGTGCGTCGCTTGGGCGGTCCTTGCGCTTGTTATTGGCTACACCGTGTTCCATAAGTCCGAGCGCAAGTTCATCCTCTACATCTAAGGAGTGCTGTGATGACTGAATCTGTTGTTGATTACAGCGAGCAGCCTCTGGCTGTCGAGGTCGACGACGTCACCATGATCTTTAACATGGCGTCCGAGTCGCTGACCAACCTCAAGGAGTACTTCATTAAGCTTGCCAAGCACGAGCTGTTCTTTGAGGAGTTTCGGGCCCTTAAGCATATCTCGTTTGATATTCATCGTGGCGAGGTCGTGGGTCTGGTCGGCACCAATGGTTCCGGCAAGTCTACGATGCTCAAGATCATCGCTGGCGTGCTTGAGCCCAGTGAGGGCAGCGTTAAGGTGCACGGTAACATCGCGCCGCTGATTGAGCTTGGCGCCGGCTTTGACCCCGAGCTGACCGCCCGCGAGAACATCTATCTGAACGGCGCCCTGCTCGGCTATACCAAGGAGTTCATCGATGCCAACTTTGACGGCATTATCGAGTTCGCGGAGCTGCAGAACTTTGTCGATATGCCGCTTAAGAACTTCTCATCGGGCATGGTGGCGCGTATCGCCTTTGCAATCGCGACGATTACCGAGCCCGATATTCTGATTGTTGACGAGACGCTGTCCGTCGGTGATGTGTTCTTCCAGCAGAAGTGCGAGGCCCGCATCCAGCACTTTATCCAGAGCGGCGACGTGACGGTTCTGTTCGTTTCGCACTCCATGGAGCAGGTTGAGCGTATCTGCCAGCGTGCCGTTTGGATTGAGAAGGGTGACCTTCGCATGGACGGCCCGGTCGATGAGGTCTGCAAGGCGTACCGCGAGCAGTTCAACTAGGTTATAATTACTTGCGCCTGACAGGCTTGCGCTTGCTTGGGCGTGCGGTTATTTGCTCCATTAGCTCAGTTGGATAGAGCAGGGGACTTCTAATCCCAAGGTCGACGGTTCGAATCCGCCATGGAGCACCAGAGAGTTTTTGAAGACCCGGTTTAATGCCGGGTCTTTGCTATTTGGGCGCATGGGCATGCTATTGTTTAAACACAGACCCCAAGACATTGCGATGACTTGCGGCCATATTTGTTAATTTGGACTGTGGCGCGCTTTCATCGTCACAGAAAGATGCCCGGTGCAGCGTTCGCGCTGCACCGGGCATTCTGTTTGCTTATGATGGCTAGCTAATGCACCTTTGTCTCTACGCCTCCGTGGGCTCCACGCCCAGCTCGTTGCGGACGAGCTCGAAGGCGGCGGCGATGGCCTTGTCCATGTCGTAGTACTTGTAGCCGCCCAGGCGACCGGCGAAGATCACGTCGCCCTCCTGCGCCGCCAGCTCCTCGTACTGCTTGTAGAGGGCCTCGTTCTTGGCGTCGTTGATGGGGTAGTAGGGCTCGTCGCCGGGCTTCCAGTCGGCCGGGTACTCGCGCGTGATGACGGTCCTGTTCTGCGTGCCGAACTCGAAGTGCTTGTGCTCGATGACGCGCGTGTAGGGGACCTCGCGCTCGGTGTAGTTGACCACGGCCACGCCCTGGTGGTCGGCCTCGTCGAGGGTCTCGGTCTCGAAACGCAGGCTGCGGTACTCGAGCGTGCCCAGCTTGAAGTCGTAGAACGCGTCGATGGGGCCGCAGTAGATCGTCCTGGCGGCGATATCGGGCTCGGCGGCGGCCAGCTCCTTGTACTCCACGCCGCAGCGTACCTCGACGCCCTCGAGCATGTTGGCGACCATCTTGGTGTAGCCGCCCATGGGGATGCCCTGGTAGCGGTCGTTGAAGTAGTTGTTGTCGTAGGTGAAGCGGCAGGGGAGGCGCTTGATGATGCTTGCGGGCAGGTCCTTGCAGTCGCGGCCCCACTGCTTCTCGGTGTAGCCCTTCACGAGCGTCTCGAAGATGTCGCGGCCGACGAGCGACAGCGCCTGCTCCTCGAGGTTGGCCGGCTCTCCGATGTTCTCGGCGGCCACCTGCTCTGCGATCTTGGCCTTGGCGTCCGCCGGCGTGACGACGTCCGGCCACATCTTGGCGAAGGTGTTCATGTTGAAGGGCATGTTGTACATGTTGCCATGGAAGTTGGCTACCGGCGAGTTGACGTAGTTGTTGAACTCGGCGAAGCGGTTGACGTAGTCCCAGACGTCCCTCATGGAGGTGTGGAAGATGTGCGCGCCGTAGCGGTGGACCTGGATGCCCTCGACGTCCTCGGTGTAGACGTTGCCGGCGATGTGGTCGCGGCGATCGATGACCAGGACCGACTTGCCGGCGCGCCTGGCGGCATTGGCAAAGACGGCGCCCGAAAGGCCGGCACCGACGACGAGGTAATCGTACTGGGACATTGATGTGCTCCTTTGTATGTAATCAAACAGTTACTTAAGATTTGGGACAAATAAACCTGATAATTCTGTTCTAAGGATTAGTGTACCAGGCGTGTTGTAGGCTTTCTTTCAGCAGCTTCAGCTCATGTGCATAGCCCCGGTTTCTAGATGATTTAAAGAATCTGCTAATTCGTCTTCAAACACTCCGGTAAGACTTTCGATACGGCATTCATTGCCTGCGGCTTTAGGTACTGCTCGTTGAGTCGTGCCTTTTTGTAAGCGTAGCGAGTGTCTGCTGAGTATTTGACCAGCACATCGGTGAAGAACCGCTCCCAGCTTAAATAATCGCGACTTTCGATATAGCTTGAGGGGTCCTCGAGGATCTTGGGAATGTCGCTGCTGGGTATGAGCCCGGAGCGCAGAAGTGTCCACTCGAATGATTCCGGGAGGAACAAGCGAACGTTTTTGTAAACGCGCTGTCCCAGTACCTTTTCGATGTAGGGGCCAAACGCTGCGCCGTCTCCTATGGCAAGGATGTTTTTCTCGGGACATTCGTGAATCATTCGTTTTAGATTCGCTACGCCGGTAGCGGTATGGCAGGGGATTCCCAGTCGGTTGCAAAGGGCGCTGTAGAATTGATAGCCAGACTTGCTATCCTCGACAACTATGGCGTCGGGTACCTCGAATCCAACATTTAGATCCTGGTAAAGCATGTTTGCCGTGTGGCTGTATATCGGTTTTGTTACCGAGTAGAAGCGTTTATCGCTCTTTCGGCCATTGATTGTTTTACTCGTGGTGTTTACCAGCTTTAGGATTTCGTTGACACTGTAGGGGAGTTCGCTGGCGTCTCGACGAGATATCAGGACAAAATAGTTGGACGACCCGTTAACGGCTTTTGCGAAGTCTTTTGAGTAGATAAATTCGTTACCCTCATCTAAAAAGATTATTGAGTCCTCGATAATCGAAAGCTCGCGTTCCCAACGCCTGCCAGATAGCGTTTCACAGGGAACGTCACAACTGAGCGTGACGCCGCTCTCCGGTCCACGATCGTTGTAGTCGCGAATCATCGAGATGAGCGTCGTTTTGCCCGTGCCGCTGTTGCCGCGTATAAAGGAAATATTGCGCTTAAACGTGAGTGTGTATTTGACCTTTGCACGCTCTACGACAACGGTATGCGTTCCCTTCATTACTCATCAACATCCAAAAAGTCATTCGTGGCACCGACAAACTCCTGCATGTTCCTGACGATGCGGCCATCGTTTTCAATGCGGATTTCAAAGCTCTTCCAGGGGAATTTCATGATGTGGTATAAGGTCACCAGCACATCCTGCTCTTTGCCGATCTTGAGTAGCCAGCGGGCACAGTTGTCTCCGCAGGTGGATGCGTTGAACACCATATTTGGGAGATTGCGCACCAGCAGCAGCGTCTTAACGCCGCCGGACAGTTCGAGTGGGGTGATCGAGCCCAGCTGTTTGCTTACGATGTTGTGGGGACCGATGAGCTCTGATCCGTCTACGCTTTTAATAATCTGTGCGGCCATAGGGTCTTCGAACCATGAGTCCAAGTATGAGTTCCTAAAATAGGTTTCGGTATCGTAGATGGAACCGGGGTAATCCCCCAGGTGAATGCTCAGCATGTGGGTCTCCAGACGTAGTGTGACTGCAACGATTATATGCCAGTAACAAAATGCCGGCAGCAGCGAGGTGCTGCTGCCGGCGCTGGAGTTTTGTTCGTGTGAATCGGTGTTAATGAATCGATCCGCGAGGCTACTTTTCGATACGCTCCCTCAGCAGCTCCAGCGCGTGTGCGTAGCCTTGGAGGCCTTCGCCGGTGATGGTGGCGAAGCAGGCCAGGCGGGCGTAGCTCACCTGACGGAAGTCCTCGCGGGTCTCGACGGCGCTGATGTGGACCTCGACGGCAGGGATGGCGACGGCCTTGAGGGCGTCGAGGATCGCGACGCTCGTGTGCGTGTATGCCGCCGGGTTGATGACGATGCCGTCGACCTTCCCGTAAGCCTCCTGAATCTTGTCGACGATGCTGCCCTCGTGGTTGGACTGGAAGACCTCGATCTCGTCGAAGCCCTGTGCGGCGCCCGCTTCCTGGCAGATCTGCACTAAACGGTCGTAGTTGTCGCTGCCATAGATGCCCGGCTCGCGAATGCCGAGCATGTTGAGGTTGGGGCCGTTGATGACGAGTGCTTTCATGGTTGCTTCCTTTGCGATTGGAAAACCACCACAAAGTTGCCTGTCCCCTTTGTGGTGGTTTTGATTAGAGAGCGGGTGGGAGGGTGTCGAGGAGGGTTTGGGCGGTGTTGGCGGCGCAGTCGCGCGAGTCGATGATGTAGTCGGCCCAGGCGCGGTAGCGCGGCATGCGCTGCTCGGCCAGCTTGTCGATACCATCGCGGGCGGTGATGGGGCGTCCCTTGTGGGCGAGTTCGTCGAGCTTGCGGTTGAGCATCACGATCTGGCTGTTCTGGTGCAGTAGCGGGTAGTTCTCGTCGCGCGTGACCACGCCGCCGCCCGTGGAAAGCACCAGGCCGCTGCACTTGGAGATGCCGGCCAGCACCGCCGTCTCCTGCTCGCGGAAGGCCGCCTCGCCGCTCTCGACGATAAAGTCGGCGCAGGGCCTGCCCAGGCGCTCCTCGAGGGCGCGGTCCAGGTCGATGTGCTCTCGCCCCGTGAGCAGGGCAATCTGCTCGCCCACACGGGTCTTGCCCGAGCCCGGCATGCTGATCAGCGCGATGTTCTGTTCGCGGCGTGACAGGCGCTCCGTTACGTCCAGAATGCGCTCGCGCGGAGTGACCTGGCCGGAGTAGCGCTCAACGGCTTGCGCCGCCTGGGCCACGAGCATGAGCAGACCGCCGATGTAGGGGATGCCGCGGCGCTCGGCCTCGAGCATGAGTCCCGTGCGAGCGGGGTTGTAGACAATGTCGATGACGCCCTCGAGCGCATCGAGCCCCTCGAGCGTACAAGGCGCGTCGGGGCAATGGGGGAACATGCCGGCGGGCGTGCAGTTGACGAGCAGGGCGGCATCGGACTGCTGCGCGATGTTGTCGTAGTTGACTTCGCTCGTGCGGCCGACCGGCACGACGATGGCGCCCAGGTCGCCGAGCACCATGCTGGCAGTGGTGCCGGCGCCACCGGTGGCACCGAGCACGAGGGCCTTCTTGCCGGCAACCTGGGCGCCCAGCTCTTCAACCAAGCACTGGAAACCGAAGTAGTCGGTGTTGTCGCCGCGCAGGCGGCCGTCGGGCAGGCGCGTGATGGTGTTGACGTTTCCCATGCGCTCGGCGAGTGGGCTCAGCTCGTCCAGGTAGTCCATGACGGCGCGCTTGTAGGGGATGGTCACGTTGGTGCCCTCCCATTCGTCGCCTGTCATAAAGGCCTCAAGATCCTCGGGCTCGCGCTCAAATCGTACGTACTCGAGCCCCGCGAGCTCCTTGTAGATGGTCGGGGTGTAGCTGTGGCCCAGCACGCGGCCCAGCACGCCGTAGGGGCGGGTTGCGGCGGTATCGGTCATCTAGAGCACCTCCGTGTAGCTGCCAAAGTAGGTGAAGCTCTCGCACACGTCATCGATGGAGTCGAGCAAGTCGTCGAGGGCCTTGCTACCAAAGGGGCAGTCCAGGTCAAAGTAGAACATAAACTCAAAGTCATGCCCGGGGATGGGACGGCTCTCGAGCTTGATGAGGTTGATATTGAGCGCGTAGAAACGCTCGAGTACGCGATAGAGCGCGCCCGGCTCGTTGGCCGTGGTAATCATAAGCGAGGTGCGGTTGGCACCGGGGTAGACGCGTGGCTCGCGGCTGATGACGACAAAGCGCGTGTAGTTGTTGTCCGAGTCCTGGATGTTGGATTCCAGTATCTCCAGGCCATACAGTGCGGCACAGCTGCGCGAGGCGATGGCGGCAACGTCGGTGCGGTCGGAGTTAGCGACCATCTCGGCCGACATGGCCGTGTTGGGGTACTTGGTGGCGTGCAGGTCGTGCGCCTCGATAAAGCCGGCGCATTGGGCAATGGCCTGGCCGTGGCTGTAGACCTCGTGCACGTCAGCAAGCTTGGTGCCGGGCTTGACGAGCAGGTTGTGGTCGATTTTGAGGCGCAGCGAGCGCACGATGTGGAAGTCGAACTGGGCGAGCAGGTCGTAGACGGCGTTGACCGAGCCGGCGGTGGAGTTCTCGATGGGCAGCACGCCAAACTCGCAGAAGCCGTCGCGCACGGCGCACATGACGCCCTCGAAGGTCTCGAAAAACGCGATGTCGGGCACGCCGAAGAGCTTGCACGCGGCGATTTGGCTGTAAGCGCCCTCGACGCCCTGGCAGGCGACGGTGGCCGTTTGAGGGAAGGGCGTGTCGGAGGCTGCAGCCGTGGCGTGGGCCTTTTGCGAGACGGTGATGCCCTTGAGCTCGTTGATGTAGCGCTGCTGCTCGGCCTTGCTCATGCTCATGAGCAAGCGGAACAGGGTGATGGTCTGCGCCTCGTAACGCTCGGGTGCGCGGCTGGCGAGGTTGTTGAGCTTGGAGCGCTCACGGGTGGGGTCGAAGACAGCCTTGCCCATCTCGATCTTTGACTTGGCGACCTCGGTGGCAATGTCCATGCGCTCGACAAAGCTGTTGAGGAGCGTGGTGTCGATGCCATCGATGGCCTGGCGAATGTCAGCAAGGTCCATGGAGACCCCTTTCACGTGTCGGGGGATGTTGAGGGATGGGTAGTTAGCGCTGGGCGGCGTCTTCGAGGAGGGCGTCCCAGATGGCAAGGGCGGCGGCTGCCTCGGCTACGGGGACAGCTCGGGGGACGATGCAGGGATCGTGGCGGCCGTGGACCGAGAGCTCGGCATTTTCCATAGCGTCCATGTCCACCGTCTGCTGCTCGCGGCCAATGGAGGGCGTCGGCTTTACGGCCATGCGCCACATGACGGGCGCGCCGGTCGAAATACCGCCCAGGATGCCGCCGGCGTTGTTGGACTCGACCTCGATCTCGCCGGTCTCGGCATCGATACGATACGGATCATTGTTCTCGCTGCCGCGCATGGCGGCCACGGCAAAGCCCATGCCAAACTCCACGCCCTTTACGGCGGGAATGCCAAACGCGATCTGCGCGATGCGGTTCTCGATGCCGTCGAACATGGGGTCGCCGATGCCCGCGGGAAGCCCGTAAATGCCGCACTCCACGATGCCGCCGATGCTGTCGAGTTCGTCGCGTGCGGCTAGGATCTCCTCGCGCATGCGGCCGGCGGCGGCGGCGTCAATGCACGGCAGATCGTTCGTAAGGATTGCCTTACGGTCGGCCTCGCGATAGACCATGTCGTCCATCGGCAGGTCGGAGATGCCGCCGATCTGCGCGACGTGCGCCATCACGTTAATGCCGCGGGCCTCGAGTGCCTGCAGCGCGATGCCGCCGGCGATGCACAGGGGTGCCGTCAGGCGGCCGGAGAAATGACCGCCACCGGCGACATCGTGCATGTTGTGATGCTTCACGCGCGCAGGGAAGTCCGCATGTCCGGGGCGGGGCTTGCGGCGCAGTTCGGAGTAATCCTTGGAGCGCGTGTTGGTGTTCTCGATAATCGCGGCGATGGGTGCTCCCGTGGTATGTCCATCGACCACACCGGCGATGATGCGGGCGGCGTCGGCCTCGCGGCGTTTGGTCGCGGTCTCGTCGCGGCCGGGGGCACGACGGTCAAGGAAGGCCTGCAGCCGCTCCTGGTCAACAGCGATGCCCGCCGGAATGCCATCGAGGGAGCAGCCGATGGCGGAGGAGTGCGACTGGCCGAAGATGCTTACGTGCAAGACGTTGCCAAAGGTCGAGGACATGCTATTCCTCCTCGAGTGTGACCTTGCCGCCCAGCAGGCGGTAGTGGTCGAAGAAATCGGGATAGGACTTGTTGACGGCCTCGGCGCCGTGGATCATGACCTCGCCAGTGGCGCGGCTCGCGGCGATGGCGGCCATCATGGCGATGCGGTGGTCGTTGTGCGAATCGACCTCGCCGCCGGTGAAGGCGTCGACGCCCTTGATGATGAGGTCGTCGCCGGCAATGCGCACCTGCGCGCCCAGCGCGGTGAGCTCGCGGGTGGTGGTGACCAAGCGGTCGGATTCCTTGATGCGCAGACGGGCACAATCGCGGATAAAGGTGCGGCCCTGTGCCAGCGAGGCCACGGCCGAGATGACGGGCACCAGGTCAGGAATGTCGTGGGCACTCATCTCAAAGCCGGCGAGCTTGTCGGACTGCACGGTGGCGGCGTTGGTGGAGCGCACGATGCGGGCGCCAAAGCGCGAAAGCGCGGCAAGCACGTTACGGTCGCCCTGTGCGGAGCTTAGCGACACGCCCTCGACGGTGATTGGGTCGGTACCGATGGCGCCGGCGCACAGCCAAAAGGCGGCGTTGGACCAGTCGCCCTCGACGGCCACGCTGCCGGGCGTGCGGTACGAGCCACTGCTCACGCGGAAGTTCGTGACCTCGGGCTGGCCGTCCTTGGCCGGAATGCGCTCGACGTTGACCTCGACGCCAAAGGCCTTCATGGCCTGTATCGTCAGGTTGATGTAGGGGCGGCTCTCGATGAGGCCGGTTACCTGCACGCAGGAGGGCTGGGCCAGCAGCGGGGCTGCCAGCAGCAGGCCCGAGATGTACTGCGAGCTCACGTTGCCCGGAAGCACAAAGGTGCCCGGGCGCATGCGGCCGCTCGTCTTGAGCGGAAAACCGCCCAGACCCTGTAGGTCGCAGCCGGCGGCGATGATCTCGTCCGAGAGCGGGGAGAGCGGGCGGGCGCCCAAGCGCCCCTGACCCACAAAAGTTGCTTCTGCGCCCAGCGCGCAGGCGACGGGCAACATAAAGCGGAGCGTGGAGCCACTTTCACCGCAGTCAAGCGTGCCGCCGGCAAGGGCCTTGAGCAGGCCAAACTCAACACTCTTCATGGTGGGGTGGACCTGGAAGCCGTCCTCGACGGTCTCGATGCGAGCACCCAGGGCCGTAAGGCAGCGCACCGTAGCCTCGATGTCGGCGCAGGTGGTGTTGCAGGTGACGTGCGTCTCGCCGTTGGCAAGCGCGGCGCAGATGATGAGGCGATGCGCCATCGACTTGGACGCGATGGCGGGAACGGTGCCCTTGAGCGGGGACGGGGTGATGCGGGCTAGCATGCGGATGCGTCTCCCTTCTGGCCGAGGCCCTCGGCAATGAGTTCGTGGAAAGTGGAAAGCGGTGTGCGGTCGATGCTGCAGCGGCCAATGCCGTGCGGAATCACTAGATCGATGGTGTCACCCGCGCGCTTCTTGTCGTGGAGCGCCTCGGCAAAGACGGTATCGGCATCTAGGTCGCAGCGGGTCTTGAGGCCATGGCGGGCGCAGAGTTCCTCAATACGATCGGGCAGTGCAGCATCGCAAATGCCGTGCAGGGCCGCGGCGCGCGTGATGATGCCCATGCCGATTGAAACGCAGTTGCCGTGTCCGAGCTCAAAGTGCTCGCAGGCCTCGACGGCGTGCCCGGCGCTGTGTCCAAAATTGAGGAGCTTGCGCTGGTTGGTTTCGCGCTCGTCGGCGACGACCACGGCGCGCTTGATGTCGATGTTGCGGGCGATGATGAGTGCTACGCGGGCCACATCGCGGTTGAGCAGCTCCAGCGTGAGCGGGGTCTTCTCCAGCTCGGCGAAAAGCTCCGGGTCGGCGATCACGGCGTGCTTGACGACCTCGCCGCAGCCGTCGGCGAACTGCTCGGGCGTGAGTGTGGCCAGACACCCCACGTCGGCGATAACCACGCTCGGCTGCCAAAAGGCGCCGGCCAAGTTCTTGCCGGCAGCCAGATCGATGGCGGTCTTGCCTCCCACCGACGAATCCACCATGGCGAGCAGGCTCGTTGGGATCTGCACAAACTTGCAGCCGCGCATGTAGGTGGCGGCCACAAAGCCCGCCACGTCGCCCACGACGCCGCCGCCGAGTGCCACGATCACGTCGGAGCGCGAAAGCTCGTGCTCGGCCACAAACTCCAAAATGGCAACATAGGTTTCGGCGCGCTTATGGGCCTCGCCGGCCTCGAAGGTGCAGATGCTCACCTCGTAGCCTGACGCCTCCAGGCTCTGCTTAACGGGCATCTGGTAGAGCGGGCCCACGTTGGTGTCCGTCACGATGACGGCCTTGGTGCCGCCGGCAGTGGCACGCACGAGCGGTCCCGCCTGCTCCAGCAAAAACGTGCCAACATGCACCTGGTAGGGGCGTGCAGTGTCGATATCGATGGTAATCGCCATAAGCTTCGGTCCTTTCGACCTGGCGTGATGGGTTGTCTAGTGGGAGGCCTCGTCGTCGAGTGCGCGCTTAATGCGGTCGCCCTCGGCAAGGAGATTCTCCAGATAGCGCTGGTCGCGGTCCTTGAGCGCACGGCTGTAGGCGCCAAGCGATTCGATCAGATGGTCGATCTCGAAGGCGAGCGCGTCGGCGTCGTCGATCATGAGCTCGGACCACATTTGCGGGTTGAGGTGCGCCACGCGGGTGAGATCGCGGTAGCTGCCGGCCGAAAAGCCGTGGTGGACCTGAGCGGTCGGGCTCTTAACATAGGCGTTGGAGACGACGTGCGCGAGCTGGCTCGTAAAGGCGATGACGCGGTCGTGCTCGGCGGCGCTGGTCACGCTGAACTTGCCAAAGCCCAAGGGGCGTACCATCTCGCGCACCTGGCCCAAAAGCTCCAGTTTGAGCGCATCGTCCACCGCGGGCGGTACGAGCACGAGCGGGGCGCCCTGGAACAGGTCGGCGCGGGAGTGCGCATAGCCCGAGTACTGCGTGCCCGCCATGGGGTGCGCGCCCACAAAGTAAAAGCCGTGCTCGCGGGCTAGCTCAAAGGCGCGCTCGCACACGATGCCCTTGACGCCCACCGTGTCGATCACCACGGGGCCCATGATGGCCTCGGTGTCGGTGGCGTCGGCGAGCGCCTGGGCGTGCGCCTCGAGCCACTCGATGCAGGCTTCGGGGTAGCAAGCCAGGACGATGATGTCGCATTCGCCGAGCGTCTCGTCGTTGAGCTCGCCGGCAACGGTGCCCATGCTGGCAGCCGTCATGACATCGTCATCGGGATCCCAGGCCAGCACGCGAACGCCCGCCTGCGCATAGCCGCGGGCAAAGCTGCCGCCGATGAGGCCAAGGCCGACGATGCCGGCGCACTTGGGGCCGCCCTGGTTAACGCGCGCGTTTCTCACTGTACCCATGGGCTACTCCATGGTCTCTTGGCAGACAACCTCGCGGATGGCTCGGATGCGACGCATGGTGTCGTCGAACTGATCGGGGGTGAGGGCCTGAGCGCCGTCGGACCATGCGCGGCTGGGCTCGTCGTGGACCTCGATCTCCAGGCCGTTGGCACCGCAGGCGGTCGCGGCGAGCGCCATGGGCTCAACGTAGCGGGTGTAGCCGGTGGCGTGGCTGGGGTCGGCGACGACGGGCAGGTGCGACAGGTGGTGCAGCACCGGCACGGCATTGAGGTCGAAGGTGTTGCGGGTGCGGGTCTCGAAGGTGCGGATGCCGCGCTCGCACAGGATGACGTTGTCGTTGCCCTCGCTCATGATGTACTCGGCGGCCATGAGCAGCTCATCGATCGTGCCGGACATGCCGCGCTTAAGCAAGATCGGAGTCTTGGTCTTGCCGACCTCTTTGAGCAGAGGGAAGTTCTGGGCGTTGCGGGCGCCGATCTGCATGACGTCGATCTTCTTGTCCAGGAAGACCTGCACGTCGCGCGGGTCCATGATCTCGGTGACGATCGGCATGTCGAGCTCAGCAGACGCCTCGCACAGCAGGTCCAGACCGGCGGGGCCCATGCCCTGGTAGGCGTACGGGGAAGTGCGGGGCTTGTAGGCACCGCCGCGCAGCATCGTGGCACCGGCGGCCTTCACGCGGCGGGCGATGCGGATGAGGTTCTCGCCCTCGACGGAGCACGGGCCGGCGATGACCTGGAACTGATCGCCGCCGATCTTGACGCCGTGGCCGCAGTCGATGACGGAGTCCTCGGGGTGGAACTTGCGGTTGGCGCGCTTGAACGGCTCGGAGACGCGCTGCACGCGCTCGACGACATCCATGGACTCGAGCAGGAACGGGTCAATCTTGGTCGTATCGCCCACCAGGCCGATGATCGTCTCGTTCTCGCCGCGCGAGACATCGGTCTTCAGGCCCTTTTTCTCAATCCAGCTGACGATATGGCTGACGGCCTCGTCGCTGGCGCTCTCTTTTAAAATTGCAATCATGGTGTGCCTCTCACCTCGATGGATAACCCTTGCAACAACGGCCCGCATCGCGAGCCGTGTACATATGGTGCATGAGAGTTTATACTATCTGACTCGCTTTTGCCTTCTAAAGTGGGCCGTTGAGCCGCGTCTTCCTCGGAATTGCAAAGCTTTTTCTTTTATTTTGATAGCCCGTGGTGCACTTGGGTATAATGCCAAACGTTGGCCCTATTAGCTCAGGGGATTAGAGCGTCTGCCTCCGGAGCAGAAGGCCGTTGGTTCGAATCCAACATGGGGCACCATCGAACGTGAGACCGTCCGAACCTCGCATGGTCCGGGCGGTTTTTCTTATACCGACGCGACGTGATGGGACGTGGTATGGCAGCAACGGATATCGAGCGCGGACTCTCGACCGCCGAGGTCGAGGAGCGCATCGCCGCCGGTAAGATCAACCGCAACATGGAGCTCAAGACCAAGTCGGTCAAAGAGCTCATCATCGAGAACCTCTGCACGCTGTTCAATTTGATCAACGTGATCTTGGCGTTCCTGGTCATTTTGACCGGTTCGTTTAAGAATCTGACGTTCCTGTTCGTGGTGTTCCTCAATACCGCTATTGGCGTCATTCAATCCATGCGTTCCAAGAAGATGGTCGATAAGCTCACGCTGCTGACCTCCAAGAAGGCCATCGCGGTGCGCGACGGCGCCGAGGTGGAGCTCGACCTGGACCAGATCGTGCTCGACGACATCATCCGCTTGGGGCGCGGCGACCAGATCCCCGCTGACGCCGTGGTGGTTTCGGGCGAGGCGCTCGTGAACGAGAGCCTGCTGACGGGCGAGAGCGATCTTATTAAGAAACAGCCCGGTTCCGAGCTCATGAGCGGCAGCTTTATCGACTCGGGTCTGCTGCGCGCCCGCGTGATCCATGTCGGCGCCGACAACTACGTGGCCAAAATTAATAACGAGGCCAAGTACGTCAAAAAGGTCAATTCCGAGATCATGAACGCGCTTAACGCTATCGTGCGCTTTGCGAGCATCATCATGATCCCGCTCGGTTTGGCGTTGTTTGCCTCGAGCGTGAGCGAGCTGTGGGATGCCGCGGGAACTCCGGGCGATAGCGCGCTTTCGTGGTGCTTCTCCGAGCTGTTGGCTGGTCATGTGCCTTCGTCGGCGCTGCTGTCCACGGTGGGCGCCCTGCTGGGCATGATCCCGCAAGGCCTGGTGCTGCTGACCTCGTCGGTGCTCGCCATCGCCACGGTGCGCCTGGCCCGCCGCAAGGTACTCGCGCAGCAGCTCTACTGCATTGAGACACTCGCGCGCGTCGACGTGCTGTGCCTGGACAAGACGGGCACCATCACGTCGGGCCGCATGGAGGTCGAGGGTACCTATCCGCTGCCGGTCGAGGGTATGGGTGCGGGGGAGGGCGACGCCGCCGTTCCCGTCGATACCACGGTGCTCGATTTTGCGCTGGCTAACGTCGCACGTGCGACCTCGGCCGATGCCAACGAGACCTGTCAGGCGCTGCTCAACTATTACGCCGACCGTCCGGTCGAGGTGTCCGAGCCGCTGTCGGTCATTCCGTTCTCGTCTTCCAAAAAGTGGAGCGGCGCGTCGTTTGCACAGGGCTCATATGTGATGGGTGCGGCGCAGTTTGTGCTCTCTGATCGTGCGTTTGCCCAGGTCGAGAACCGTGTCGCCGAGCTTGCCGATACCTGCCGCGTGCTCGTGGTGGCGCGCGTTGACGGCTTTACGCCCGATGGCGATATGGTGGGCGAGGCCGAGCCCGTGGGCTTTGTGACCATACGCGACGAGATCCGTACCTCGGCGGCCGAGACCATCGGCTACTTTAACGAGCAGGGCGTGACTCTCAACGTGATCAGTGGCGACGACCCGCGTACGGTGTCGTCGATCGCGCGCGTGGTGGGCGTGCCGGGGGCGGACGCTTACGTGGACGCCACGACGCTCGATACGCCGGCCAAGCTCGATGCCGCAGTGGACCGCTACCATGTCTTTGGTCGTGTGACCCCGCAGCAGAAGCGCGAGCTCGTGCAGGCGCTCAAGCGCCGCGAGCACACCGTGGCCATGACAGGCGACGGCGTCAACGACGTGCTGGCGCTCAAGGAGGCCGACTGCTCCGTCGCCATGGCGGCCGGCTCCGATGCCGCGCGTAACGTGGCCGAGATCGTGCTCGTCGACAACGACTTTGCCTCGATGCCCGCCGTGGTGGCCGAGGGCCGTCGCTCCATCAACAACCTGCAGCGTTCGGCTTCGCTGTTCCTGACTAAGACGCTGTTCTCGATGGGCCTGGCGGCGCTGTGCATCGCACTGCCGCCGTACCCTTTCGAGCCGATTCAGATGACGCTCATCAACTTCTTCTGCATCGGCGCGCCGGGCTTTGTGTTGGGCCTGGAGCCCAACAATGCTCGCGTGAAGGGGTCGTTCCTGACGAACGTGCTCAAGCGGGCACTGCCGGCGTCGCTTGCGGTCATTTTGGCCGCGGCGCTCGATATCTTTGTGGCGCGCGTGTTCGGCTTTAACCAGCTCACGCTGTCTACGATGTGCCTGCTTACTTCGTGCGCGGCGAGCGTCAGCCTGATCTGGCGCATCTCGCAGCCTCTCACGCCCCTACGTGTGGTGCTCTTTGTGTTTGTAGTCGCCGGCATCTTGGTGGGCGTTATCGGATTCCCGGAGCTGCTGTCTATTGCTAACCTGTCGATGGGCCAGATGGTTATCTTGGCTGTCATCGTGGTCTTTACCTGCTCGGTGTTCTTTAAGCTCGCCACGATGATGGATTCGCTTAAGCCGCGTCGTCGTCATGCCGCAACTGGTTTTGGTCGCGGTGTGCGCGTCCGCCTGGGTCGCGGTGGCGGCAAGGTGAGCTCGACGGGTTCGACGGCGGAGCGTTTTGCCAAGCGCGTCGCCGCCGACATGGCGCAGCGCCGCGAATCTCGCACCGTTCGTGAGGCCGAGGCCCGCGCACTCGAGGGCGTGGTCCAGGCCCAGTCCAAGAAAAAGAAGGGTAGCGGAGCCAAGCGCTCTCGCGTAACCAAGTCCGCCCAAGGCATCAAAGTCTCGATGCCGAGCAAAAAGAAGAAGTAACTACGCGCCCTGGCGATGTTGAATTGGTGCCTTGCTCCTGTGGGGCCGTGGCGATGTTATGCTCTAACCTCGATTGTTTGAATTGCTTCGAAAAGAGGATGCCGTGATCTGCCCGCATTGCCTTAAGACTATCGAGGACGGCGCCTCGTTCTGCCCCTACTGCAACGCCTATGTGGGTCCGGGCGATGGTCCCGAGCACACTGAGTTCGTGTTCTGTGAGGGCTGCGGTGCCCGTCTTTCTCCGCATGATCGTACGTGCCCCAAATGCGGACGCCCCGCTCCGGGTATCCTCTCCGAGGACGCGGCAGCATCCGACCTGGCAGCGGGCCGCACGGCGGGCTTTCCGCGCCTAACGCAAGAGCAGATCGATACCGAGGTGCCGCATGCGCCGGCCTCTGCCGCTGCGGTGCTTTCGGACGCCGCCGACCCCAATGAGACCTGCGTGCTGCCAGCTTTCGATAAGGATTTCGGTATCCCCAAGGTCGATATTCCCACGCCCGTTTCCCTGCATGACGATGCTCAAAAACCCAAGCGCAAGGTGCACCCCGACGAGGACGCCTATCACAAGCATAAGCGTCATATCCCCAAGCCGCTCGTCGTCATCGCGGTCCTTGCCGTCGTTTGCGGCGGTGCCTATTGGTTCGTGACGACCGATCCCATGGGTGTCATTCCTGGCTTTTACGACCAGTTTGGCCAAGCTGCACAGACCACCTTCCCCACGCGCCAAAAGGGCGAGGCCACTGAGGACGATACCAAGCAGGACGATTCTGCCGAGGTGGTCCAGGAAGAAACCGTGCTCACCGATGATCAGCTCTATACCAGGCTCGACGGTCTGTATCAGACCATCGTGTCCTATGCTGACGAGGATCAGATCGGCGAGGTCATCGATTCCTTTAACAACGGCTATCTCCGAACGCCGCTGTCCACCCGTCAGGAGCTGTCGCAGAGTGCCTACGCCCTGCGTGATCAGATCAAAAAGACGCAAGATGAGCTTAACAACCTGAAAGTACAGGACGATACGGTCTATGCGGATGACATCGCCCACTTAAAGCAGCTTGCCGAGTGGATGTATGAGCGCGTCGACGTGATCTGCCAGAGCTGGGATATCTCGCTGGCCATTCCCGATGGCGAGTCGATGAGTTCCCACCAAAGCGAGATCCTGGCGCCCATCGCGCAGGGCGGCAACAGCGCGCTGAACCAGTACGACGCCAATGTGGGTTCCTGGAAGCCGCAGCAGCGTTCCTAAAAATAGTTCGCCATAGTCGGCATAACCTACGTGCGCAATTGATGTAAGCCCGTGCTTATTGCTACAATTCGTACAAATATGCTTTAAACGCACGAGGAAGGAACCACATGTTTGGTTTTAAGAAAGAGCTCTACACGCCCGAGTATCAGCTTGTCGACGACGAGTGCGCCGTAATCGAGACGTCGAAGGGTACCATCAAGGTCAAGTTTGACGGCGAGGGCGCTCCCATTCATGTCGCGAACTTCTGCGAGCTTTCCACGATGGGTTTCTATGATGGCCTTAAGTTCCATCGCTATGTGCCCGGTTTTGTTATCCAAGGTGGCGACCCCAATACCCGCGACATGTCCGGCGCCGACGTCGCCGCCGGTCTTGAGGGCCCCGACGGCATGCCCGGTACCGGTGGCCCCGGCTACTGCATCAAGGGCGAGTTTGCCACCAATCCGCGCAACAGCCATGTCGATGGCGCCCTTGCCATGGCACGCTCCATGGACCCCGATTCCGCGGGTTCGCAGTTCTACTTCTGCCTGGGTGCCCAGCATAACCTCGATTCCGGTTACACCGTCTTTGGTACCACGGTCGAGGGTCTCGATGTGATTTCGCAGCTGCGTGCCGGCGACGAGATCGTCCATGTCGAGATCGTTCACGAGTAAAGGGGACTTCCTTGAATAGCCAGCTGATCCAACAGGGCCGCGCCGCTTACCGCGCGGGTGATTTTTCCGCTGCAGCCCAGATGCTTGGGGCGGCAAAGACTCCCGATGAGATTATGGGCGAGGCCGATCACCTTCGTGGCAACGCCTTGATGCACCTGGGCATGTATGCCGAGGCCGCCGAGGCCTATGCCGCCGCCCTCAACGACGGCACCTACGGCAAGCGCGGCGCGCTGCTCACCAACCGCGGCAAGGCGCTTGCCGCCGTGGGCGACTACACGACGGCCGCTCAGGCGTTCTCTGCTGCTACGCAGGATGCTTCCTATGCCACGCCGTTCAAGGCCTATCTGGGCCTGGGCAATGCGCTGTTCCAGTCGGGCGACTATGCCAACGCGGGAACCGCCTTCCGTCAGGCTGCCATCGACGGCGCCAATCCGGCTCCTGCCGCCGCACTCGGCGAGCTCGGTCGTTGCTTCATTAAGCTCGGCCGTCCGGCGGATGCCGTGGAGACTTACCGCACGGCTATCGACTTTGCCGGCCCCCGCGACGACACGCGTGCGCTCAACGCCGGCATGGGTCAGGCGCTTTCTGCCGCCGGCCGTCCCTCCGACGCACTCGACGCCTTTAACGCCGCTACTGCCGATGGCATCTACCAGCTCACCTCCGAGCAGGCCGATGAGCTTGCCCGCGTGCACGATTCGCTTGCCGCGCTGTCTGCCCAGACGGCTATGGCCACGGCTCCGGCGCCCGCGATGGACGCTCCTGCCGTCGATCCTCTCGATCCTACGGGCGCGACCGGTCAGTTTATGCCCGATCCCTCGGACACCGGCTTCTTTACGCTGTCCGAGTCCGAGATGGTCCAGCAGGACCGTCAGGATCGTAAGCAGGCAAAGGTCCGTCGTCGCCATCGCCATACGGGTCTCAAAGTCTTCATCGTTCTGCTTCTGCTTATTTTGATCGCCGCGGGCGGTCTGGGCTTTGCCTACACGCGCGGCTTTGGCTTCCCGTCTCAGGAGTCTGTCGTTACCGATCTGTTCCAGGCTGCCGGCGACGGTGACGCCGCAAAGGCCGAGTCTTGCCTGGCCTCGAGCCTGTCCGAGGACGCTAAGTCGATGATCATCTCCTCGATTCCGCAGGGTGCCACCGTGTCCGTCGAAGGCATGGATCAGTCCATGACCGAGACGACCGCTAAGGTGAAGGCATCGCTGTCCAAGGGCGGCGAGCAGGAGTACACCGTCAAATTCGTGCGCTCCGACAACCATATCGGCTGGGCCGTTTCTTCGCTCGATATGGATTTCTCGGCTGCTGACAACCAGTAGTGACCTTATGGGATTTAGCTTTGCCCGGCGCTTCACCGCAAGTGAGGTGCCGGGCTTGCGCTAGTATGATGAGCTAGTAGTTTTCCAGCAATCATCCAACACATCAGGAGTTGCGTTGTTTTCTTTGATGGATATGTTCTTCGGTAGCTATGCGGGCGATCTTGCCATCGACCTCGGCACCGCAAATACGCTTGTCTCCGTGCGCGGCAAGGGCATCGTCATTCGCGAGCCCTCCGTTGTCGCCATCGACAAGAACGACGAGCGCATCCTGGCGGTCGGTATCGAGGCAAAGCGCATGCTCGGCCGTACGCCCGGCAACATCGTGGCCGTTCGTCCCCTGAAGGACGGCGTCATCGCCGACTTCGATGTTACCGAGGCCATGCTTCGCTACTTTATCGATAAGGCGTCCGAGAAGCGCTATCCGTGGACTCCGCGTCCGCGTGTCGTCGTCTGCGTTCCCTCCGGTGTCACGTCGGTCGAGAAGCGCGCTGTCTTTGAGGCCACGATCCAGGCCGGTGCCCGCCAGGCCTATCTGATCGAAGAGCCTATGGCCGCCGCTATCGGCGCCGACCTGCCCGTTGAGGAACCCACCGGTTCCATGGTCATCGACATCGGTGGCGGTACCACCGAGGTTGCCGTTATTGCTATGGGCGGCATCGTCGTCTCGCAGTCCATTCGTATTGCCGGCGACGAGTTCGATCAGGCCATCCTCACGCACGTTCGTGATGCCTACAACCTGGCCATCGGCGAGCGTACGGCAGAGGACATCAAGATCAAGGTCGGCTCCGCCGTGCCGCTCAAGGACGAGCTCGACGTCGAGGTCAACGGCCGCGACGTGATCACCGGTCTGCCCAAGACCGTGCGCATCGAGAGCGAGGAGATTCGTCGCGCGCTCAACAAGCCGCTCGACGAGATGGCCAAGGCCGTCAAGGACGCACTCGACGCTACGCCTCCCGATCTTGCCTCGGACCTTATGTACTACGGCATTTTGCTGACTGGTGGCGGCGCGCTGCTGCGCGGTCTCGACGTGCGCCTGCGCGACGAGACCGGCGTTTCGGTCAACGTCAGCCCCACGGCGCTCGATAACGTTGTTAACGGCTGTGCCCGCGTGCTCGAGGCCAATGCGTTTGATGGCGGCTTCGTCCAGACCAATGCTTAATTTCCAAAAGGTGGATTCCATTTGGCACGATCTTCGGGTTTCTCCACAAATCTGAATACCAAGCGACAATCAACGGGTATGCGCCCGTTGATTGTTTTCAGCCTGATTTCGGTGTTGCTGCTCACGTTTTACATCCGGGAGGGCGAGGCAGGACCGATTCATGCCGTGCGCTCGGGCGTGACGACGATTACCTCGCCGGTGCGCTTTGTGGGTTCGGCTGTGGCGGCTCCCTTCAATGCGATCGGAAACGTGTTCTCTAACCTTACGGCGTCGCAGGACACGCTTGACGAGCTTAAGAAGCAAAACGAGGAACTGACCTCTAAGGTTGCCGAGCTCTCCGAGGCTCAAAAGACCGCCGAGCGACTGGAGGGGCTGGTCGGCCTGCAGTCGACCTACAACCTCAAATCAACCGCAGCTCGTATCGTCGGCGCATCGGGCGATGCCTGGACCTCGACCGTCACCATCGATAAGGGTTCTGCCGACGGTCTTACCATCAACATGCCTGTGACGAGTTCTGCCGGTGTCATAGGCCAGATTATCGAGGTCTCGGCCAAGACGTCCACCGTGCGCCTGATTGGCGATGAGAACTCGGGCGTGTCCGCTATGGTGCAGGACACGCGCGCCCAGGGCATGCTGCAGGGTCAGGCTGACGGCACGCTGCGTCTTGAGTACGTGAGCGTCGATTCCGACGTTAAGGTTGGCGACATCATCGTGACCTCGGGCATTGGCGGTGTGTTCCCCAAGGGTCTACCGCTCGGCACCGTCTCATCTGTTGAGAAATCGGCTAACGACGTGTACTACACCATTGTGGTGCGCGCCCAGACGACGGCCGAGAACAACGAGGAAGTGCTGGTCATTACCTCGCTGACCGACGAACAGTCGGCCTCGGATGAGGACGTGAACACGGCCAACAGCACGCCGCAGGGAACGTCGCGCGATGCTGCGACCAAGACGAAGGACGAGAGCCCGGATGACAGTTCCGACACGTCCGAGACGACCGATTCCGGCTCGAGCGAATAGGGGGCATGTCCATGGACCTACACGAGCAGGGGATGAGCTCCCGCACGTTTGTAATCGCCGCCATTGTGTGCGTGCTGCTGCAGGCAGGCCTGGCACCGCAGATCTCCATTGCGGGCGGTCGCGTCAACTTTATGATTATCCTGGTGTGCCTAAGCGTGTTCTCGGGCGACCCGACCCGTGCCGTCGTGTGCGGTTTTTGCAGCGGCTTGTTCTATGACCTTTCCGCTGCCGTGCCGGTGGGCGTTATGTCGCTCCTGCTGACCGTGGGTTCTTTTGCCCTGGTGCATAGCGCTGCCGGTCAGACGGGCGGTGCCCCGAGTGCGCGCGGCATCACGGTGGGCGCCTTCGCGTTCGTCATTAATGTGATCTACAGCATCATCTTGCTGTTTATGGGTTTGGAGACGAGCTTTGTCGTGGCGATCTTCGGCCATGCGCTGCCGTCTTCGATCCTGACGGGTCTGGTTGCCATTCCGTTTTTGATGTCCGGCGTCGTGCCGCAGTCCGGTTATGGATTCTCCGCACGTGGCGGACGCCAGACGGGCATGCGCTTTAAGCCCAAGACCCGTAAGCTCAAATAGGGGAGGCTCGTAGATGTCTTCCCAGATGACGGTTATTATCGCCGGTATCGTGCTGGTTGTGGCCATCGTGGTCGCACTGGTCATCATGCGTCGCGGCGATTCTCGTTTTACCTACGATACGCAGCATGGGACGGCCCCGCGCGCCACCGAGGGCGAGGGCAATACCGCGGCGACCGCCTTTAAGGGCCGCTTCTCCATCCTCACCACGGGTGTGGGCGCGATGTTCGCGGCGCTTGCCGTCAAGCTGTGGGGCATGCAGATGGTCTCGTCGGACTATTACGAAAAGCAGGCTAATAGCAATCAGACGCGCACCGTTACCACACCCGCTGTGCGCGGCCGCATCCTCGACCGCAATGGCGTGGCGCTTGTCCAGAACCGTCCCTCACTTGCTGTCGTGGCCTACCGCGACCTTGCCGAGGATGAGGTTCTGGTTCGCCATCTTGCCAACGTGCTCGGTATGCCCTACGTGGCGGTTCTGCGCAATATTCAGGACAATTCCGAGGGTGCTCAGAGCCTGCATACCATCGCGACGGACGTCCGTCGCTCCACGGTTGCCTATATTCAGGAGCACGCCGGCGAGTTCCCGGGCGTCAAGATTGCCGAGCGTACCGAGCGCCAGTATCCATATGGCGAGACGGCATGCCATATCTTGGGCTATACCGGCACCATTACCTCCGAGCAGCTCGAGGCCCAGAATAAGAAAACCTCTGGCGATGATGATGCTTCTGCTGGCAAGATTACGTACCAGTCGGGCGATATCGTGGGCCAGGCGGGTGTTGAGAGCTACTACGAAAACCTGCTGCAGGGTATTCGTGGCGAGCAGACCGTCAAGGTCGATGCCTCGGGCAATGTGACCGGTCAGGCCGGCGCCGTGCCCGCCAAGGCCGGCTCCGACATTAAGCTCACGCTCGACCTTAAGATCCAACAGGCCTGTGAGACGGCGCTGGCGAGCGCCATCGAGCTTGCCAAGACCACTGGCTACAGCAATGCCGGCAACGGCGCTGTGGTGTGTCTCGATCCCAACAATGGCGAGATCCTGGGCATGGCGAGCGAGCCCAAGTTCGATCCGTCCGTCTTTATCGGCGGCGTCTCAAATGACGTGTGGACCGAGCTCAATGATGACAAGGGTTCGCACCCGCTGCTCAACCGCGCCATTAGCGGACAGTACATGTCGGCCTCGACCATCAAGCCGCTCTCGGCACTGGCCGGTCTTGAGTTTGGAACCTACACTTCAACACAGACAACCAACTGCACGGGCTATTGGACGGGCTTGGGCAAGGCTTGGGGCAAGCGCTGCTGGTTGACGTCTGGCCACGGCACCATGACGCTGCAGTCGGGTATCGCCAACTCGTGCGACCCCGTCTTCTACGACATGGGCAAGGCGTTCTTTTATGACGAGCAACATTCCGAGGGGCTGCAGGAGGTCTTTCGTCGCTGGGGCCTAGGCAAGACCTGCGGTATCGATTTGCCGAGTGAGGGCGCGGGCCGTATTCCCGATGCCGAGTGGAAAGAGTCGTACTTTACCGACGCCTCTGCCGAGGACCGCAAGTGGAATGCCGGCGATATGACCAACATTGCCATCGGCCAGGGCGACATTTTGGTGACGCCTTTGCAGATGGCATGCGCCTACATGGGCCTTGCCAACGGCGGTAAGCAGTACGTGCCTCACGTGTTTTTGTCTGCCGTGTCGCGCGATGGCGACGGCGATGCCTATAAGTACAACGGCAAAGGCAAGAAGAAGCGCCTGGAGGCCAAGATCAACAGCGATTCGGATTTGGCTCTTGTTCGCAACGGCATGCACGACGTGATTTACACGGCATCGACGTCCCTGGCGGCTCACTTTGGCACCCTGACGCCGCAGGTATACGGCAAGTCGGGCACGGGCGAGAAAAGCGGCGAGGACGAATACGCGTGGTTCTGCGCCTATGCGCCGGCCGATGATCCCAAGTATGTCGTCGCTACTGTCCTGGAGCAGGGCGGCGGTGGCTCAGATACCGCGATGCATGTCGTGCGCGACGTGCTCGGCGTGATTTATGACGAGCCCGATACCTCTTCGGCCTCGGGCGATTCTTCGGTTCGATAGGAGGTTGCGATGGATTTTTCTCCGGCGGATCTGTTCCGTTCAACCAAGACCGGCTCTCGCAGCAGCCTGGACCGCGTCAACAAGCAACTTTCGGCCTCGCGCGGTACGTTTCGCCAAAAGGTGCATATCGGTGTGCTGCTGGCTACCGTCGCGCTCGTTGCCTATGGCGCCATCATTATTTGGTCGGCGTCACAGTTTAAGGCCGACGCCTCATTCTCGCGCCACCTGCTGGGCATTGGCATTGGCGCGGTGCTTGCGGTGCTCGTCTGGCGTACCGATCTGCGCGGCATCTCTAACTTCTCGACGGCGCTGCTCGTCATTGACCTTATTGTGATCTTCTCGCCCAAGATTCCGGGCCTGTCCTATACGGGCGGTCTGGGCATGACGGGCTGGATCAAGATTCCCGGTATCGGCTTGACATTCCAGCCGGTTGAGCTTGCCAAGCTCATCACCATCTTCTTTATCGCCACGCTTGGCTCGCAGTATAACGGCCGCATCGATACCGTTCGCGACTACGTCAAGCTCTGCGGCATGCTGTCCATTCCGTTTTTGGCCGTCGTCGCCATGGGCGACCTGGGCTCGAGCCTGGTCGTGCTGGTCTCGGGCGCCATCGTCATCTGCATGAGCGGTGCACGCCGCGAATGGGTGCTGTCGACCCTGGCCCTGCTCGTGGGCCTGGTGGCCCTCGTCCTGGCGCTCGATTCGGTCTTTGATTCGTTGCTCGGCCACGATGTGCTCATCAAGCAGTATCAGATGAACCGTCTGACGGTCTTTATCGACCCCGATAATGCCGATTCGGACGATGCCTACAACCTGCAGCAGTCGCTTATCGCCGTTGGCTCGGGCGGCTTCTTTGGTAAGGGTTTGGGCCATGCGACGCAGTCGGCCGGCGGCTTTCTGCCCGAGTTCCACACCGACTTCGTCTTCGCCTTCCTGTCCGAGACCTTTGGCTTTTGCGGTTCCTTTTTGCTCCTGTGCCTCTACGTGCTGCTGATCTTTTCGACGATTCGCGTCGCCTTTAAGTGTGAGTCGCTGTTCTTGCGCCTATCGTGTGTGGGCATCGTTGGCATGTGGGCGTTCCAGACCTTCGAAAACATCGGCATGTGCATCGGCATGATGCCGATTACCGGTATTCCGCTACCGTTTATTAGCTTCGGTTCGTCTTCGATGATGATTCAGCTGCTGACGGTGGGTATCGTACAATCCATATGGCGGCATCGTTCGGGCGCCGCGTAACCGCTGGAGGGGTTTGCTATGAAAATTCCCGTAGATAAGCTGACCCGCGCTTTTAAGATGGGCGCGTCCGTTAAGAAGGATTCCGATACGCCGGTGCGCGTCTCGGTCTATTTGGATTCGTCCGCCTCGCGCTTTCTGGCCGAGACGGTGCGTGACGCCTTTGTGCCGCAGACGACCTCGGGCATTGTGCGCGTCGAGCGTCTGGGGGAGGAGCGAATTGCTCCAAAGACCGATACCGATGTGGTACTGGTGCTCTCGTGCGGTTCCGACCGCTTGGAGAGTGCCGTGCAGGAGCTCGTGATCGCCGGCGCGCCCGTGTGCGTGCTTGCCGAGTCTGCTGTGGAGGTGCCGTTTATCGAGGAGTCCACGCCCATGCTCGGCGTGGTGGCGGCAACCGATAAGACGTATCTGCTCGAGACGCTTGCCCGCTGGATTCTCGATCGCACCGACAAGGAAACGGCTTTTGCGGCGAATTTTGCCTTCATGCGCATCGCGGCGGCCAATCGTATCATCACCTCGTGCGCGCTCACCAATATGGCGACCGGTGCGCTGGTGTTTTTGCCGGGCGCCGATTATCCCGTTATGGCGCTGGCGCAGGTGGGCATGCTCTTTGAGCTCGCTGCCGTCTTTGGACGTGGCATTAAGCCTGAGCGCGGCTATGAGGTCGCGGGCGTGCTTGCCGGCGGTCTTGTGATCCGCGCGGTCACCCGTGTGCTCGTCAAGCAGACGCCGCATATCGGGTTTGCCGTCAAGGCGCTCACTGCTGCCGCGGGCACCTATGGCATGGGCCGTGCGCTCGTTTCGCTCTACGAGCGCGATGTCGACTACAGCCGTGCCAACGAGGTAGTCACTGCCACGTTCTCCCGCGTTCGCGATCTGGTGACCACGGTCGCGGGCGCTACCCGTCCTATGGCGTCCTACCAAGACGCGTCCGATCTCGCTGCTTAGGGGTTTTCCGTTGCGCGTTCCGTATCAAGACTGCTTTCATTTAATTGAGCCGCTGCTCGCCAAGGTCGAAAAGCCGAGCCGCTATATCGATCACGAGTGGGGCACGCTTTCAAAGGCCGATGCCGACTACCGTTGCTGCCTGATCTACCCGGATGTGTACGAGGTTGGTCTGCCCAACCAGGGTATCGCCATCCTCTACAACATCCTTAACCAGGCCGAGGGCATCTCCTGCGAGCGTGGCTATGTGCCGTGGCCCGATATGGGTGACGCTATGCGCGAGGCAGGCATTCCGCTGCTCTCGCTCGAGGGTGCAGCGCCGGTCGCTTCGTTTGATATCGTCGGCCTGCATGTGCCGCACGAGATGGCGGTGACGAACTTCCTCGAGGCACTCGACCTCGCTGGCATTCCGCTGTTAGCGGCCGACCGAGGTGAAGACGACCCCATCATCATCGCCGGCGGCCCCTCGGTGTACAACCCCGAGCCGTACGCGGCCTTCTTCGATGCCATCCTCATCGGCGAGGGCGAGGAATCGCTGCTCGAGACCTGCCAGCTGCATCGCCGCCTGCGCGACGAAGGAGTCCCGCGCGCGCAGATTGTTGAGCAGCTTGCATCCATTGCCGGCAACTACGTGCCGTCGCTCTATGAGGTTCGTCACGACGAGCCCTGCTCGCCGCATGGCTACACCGTGCCGCGCGAGGGCAAGGATGCGCCGACCGTGGTCTACAAACGCGTCGTCGAGGATTTCGGCGCCACGAATCCGCTGTCGCAGTCGTGCGTGCCCTATGCGCAGCTGGTTCACGATCGCCTGTCTATCGAGATTCTGCGCGGCTGCGCCCGCGGCTGTCGTTTTTGCCAGGCCGGCATGACGTATCGCCCGGTGCGCGAGCGCTCGGCCGACCAGATCGTCTCGTCGGTGATTCAGGGTCTGGAAAAGACCGGCTATGACGAGGTGTCGCTGACCTCGCTCTCCACGACCGACCACTCCTGCATTCGCGACGTGCTCGGCAGGCTCAACCGTCGCCTGGAGGATACGGGTATTCGCGTGTCTATTCCGTCGCAGCGCCTGGATTCGTTTGGCGTGGATATGGCCGAGTCGGTCGCCGGCGAAAAGAAGGGCGGCCTGACGTTCGCACCCGAGGCCGGCAGCCAGCGCATGCGCGACATCATTAACAAGAACGTGACCGAGGAGGACCTGGACCGTGCGGCCAAGGCGGCCTTCGAGGCCGGCTGGAACCGCATGAAGCTCTACTTTATGATGGGCCTTCCCGGCGAGCGCGACGAGGACATCGTGGCCATCGCCAATCTGGCCGATCACGTGCTGGAGCTTGGTCGTTCCGTGGTGCCCAAGGCTCGTCGCGGCTCGATCTCGGTGTCCATTTCGGTTTCGGTCTTTATCCCCAAGGCTGCCACGCCGTTCCAGTGGTGCCCGCAGCTCGACTACGACGACGTCAAGCGTCGCCAGAAACTGCTTATCACGAGCGTTCGCAACCGTGCCGTCCGCGTGCATTACCACGATGCCGAGACCTCGCTCATCGAGGCCGCGCTGTCCCGCGCCGGGCGTGACATGACGCCCGTCATCATCGATGCTTGGCGCGCTGGCTCTCGCTTTGACGCCTGGGTAGAGCATTTCTCGCTCGATAACTGGAAGGAGGCTGCTGCCAAAAACGGCATCGACCTCAATGAGCTCGTGCACCTGCCCTACGAGTTGGACTGGCGCCTGCCGTGGGAGCACGTGAGCCCCGGCTGCACGCGCGGCTTCCTCGAGCGCGAGTACCGTCGCTCGCTCGAGGGTGTCACGACTCCCGACTGCACCCGCACGTCGTGCACCGGCTGCGGAATCTGTCCCACGCTCCACGCCAAGAATGTATTGATGGGTGATCGCGCATGAGTGAGCGCCTGACCGACAACCCCACGCTCTTTAGGCTTCGTGTTCGCTATGGCAAGCGCGATCGCCTTAAGTACCTGGGCCATCTCGAAGTAATCCATACCATTGAGCGCATCGTGCGCCGTGCGGGACTTCCCTATGCCGTCACGCAGGGCTTCTCTCCACACATGCGCGTGGGCTTCTCTTCGGCGCTACCGGTGGGTACGTCGTCGACTTGCGAGTGGTATGACCTGTTTATGACCGAGTTCGTGGCGCTCGACGAGGCGTTTGGGCGCCTGGCTGCGGCGTCACCGGCCGATCTGGCGCCCATCGAGGCGGCGTATATCGACGTGCGCACGCCGGCGTTGACGGCGCAGCTCACGCGTCTGTCGTATCGCATCGACCTGCACTTGGATCCCGAGGCGCCCGTAAGCGCCGACGAGGTACGTCGTGCGATCGACACGCTGCGCGCGGACCATGGCATCGACTACGCGCGCGGCAAAAAGAGCAAGCGCTTGGATTTGGATCACACGCTCGTGGGCTATGAGCTCACGGCTGGGGAGCGTCCGGACCATCTGGTGCTCATGCTCGACACCCATGCCGACAACGAGGGCTCCATGCGTCCGGAAATATTGCTTTCCGCTGCTGATGTTTTGTTGCAGGGCTTGACCCCGGGCGTGGATGCACCTATTGTTTCCACCGGTATGCAAGACCTCGTGACCATCTGCTCCTACGATGTCGAGCGTCAGAATCAAGCATGCGAGGACGACGAGGGCCGACTCGTCAGCCCCATACCTGTGCGAACTTGTGGATTTGCTCCACATACTCGTTGACGGGGGTATTTTCGCCTGCTACTATATTCGGCTGTTGCACTAACTGATGCATGAAGGGCAAGTAAACATGTACGCAATCGTTAACACGGGCGGCAAGCAGTACAAGGTCGCCACCGACGATGTCATCACCGTCGAGAAGATCGAGGGCAATGAGGGCGATAAGGTCACCCTGCCGGTCATCTTCCTCAACGATGGTAAGAAGATCGTCACCGATCCCGACAAGCTGGCCAAGGCCAAGGTTACCGCTCAGATCGTTGAGCAGTTCAAGGGCGAGAAGCAGCTGGTCTTCAAGTTCCACAAGCGTAAGCGCTATCGTCGTCTGAAGGGTCACCGTCAGCAGCTCACCAAGCTGAAGATCGTGAAGGTCCAGGCTACGTCCCGCGCCAAGAAGGCTGTCAAGGCAGAGGCCGAGGCTGTTGCCGAGGCTCCCGTCGCCGAGTAAATTACACTCGTAACGAAAGAGTAGGTATACACAATGGCACACAAAAAAGGACTCGGTTCCTCCCGTAATGGCCGTGACTCCCGCGGTCAGCGCCTTGGCACGAAGCGCTATGCCGGCCAGACGGTAACCACGGGCACGATTCTCGTCCGTCAGCACGGCACGCACATCCACCCGGGTGAGAACGTTGGCCGTGGCAAGGACGACACGCTGTTCGCGCTGGTCGACGGTACCGTTGAGTTCCACAAGGGTATCAAGCACAGGGTCAGCGTACGCCCGCTCGCGAACGCGTAATTTACCCTTCATAGAGCACATATGTGGGAGGCACTTGAGTTTTAGGATTCAAGGGTCTCCCTCTTTTTGTAGGAGGCGATTCTGTTGTCACAGTTCACCGATATCAGCCGCATTAACGTGTGCGGCGGCGACGGCGGAGCCGGATGCATGTCGTTTAGGCGCGAGGCATTTGTCCCCAAGGGCGGCCCCGATGGCGGCGACGGCGGTCGTGGCGGCAATGTCGTCATCCAGGCCGATGCTCAGCTGTCTTCGCTGATCGATTACCGCTTTAAGCATCACTTCCGCGCCGAGCGCGGCACGCACGGGCAGGGTGCCCGTCGTAACGGTAAGAGCGGCGAGGACCTGATCTTGAAGGTTCCCATGGGTACCGTGGTGCGCGAGCTCGACCCCGAGACGCAGACCCCGATGTTCGAGATTGCCGACTTGGTGCATGATGGCGAGCGCGTCGTTGTGGCGCCCGGCGGTGCCGGCGGTCTGGGCAATACGCACTTTGTGACGTCGGTGCGCCGCGCGCCCGCATTCGCCCAGCTGGGCGAGCCGGCCGAGGAGCACTGGATTGAGCTTGAGATGAAGCTTATGGCCGATGCCGCACTCGTGGGCTTCCCCTCGGTGGGCAAGTCCTCGCTTATCGCGCGCATGAGTGCCGCCCGTCCCAAGATCGCCGACTATCCGTTTACCACGCTCGTGCCGAACCTCGGCATGGTGCGTGCCGGTGAGTATTCTTACGTCGTTGCCGACGTTCCTGGTTTGATCGAGGGCGCGAGCGAGGGCAAGGGCCTAGGCCACCAGTTCCTGCGCCACATTGAGCGTACGGCCCTGATCATGCATGTCGTCGACATGACGGGCGGTTTTGAGGATCGCGACCCGGTTGAGGATTACCGCATCATCAACCGTGAGCTCGAGCAGTATGGCGCCGAGCTTTCGGAGCGTCCGCAGATCGTCGTCGCCAACAAGTGCGATGCGCCGGGCACGGCTGACAAGATTGCCGACCTTAAGCGTGCGGCGCTCGACGACGGACATATGTTCTTTGCCGTGTCTGCTGTGACGGGCGCCGGCCTCAACACGCTGATGCTTGCCGTGGGCGAGCAGGTGGCTAAGCTGCGCGCCGAGCTGGCGGTCTCCGATGAGCCGGTCGATCTTCGCGACGAGGAGTGGGAGCGCCGCCGTCTGCAGCGCGAGAAGCGTTTCCGCATTGTCCAGGAAGAGCCCGGTGCCTTCCGTGTGGTCGGTCGCGCGATTGAGCGCATGGTCATCCAGACCGACTGGGAAAACGAGGAAGCTGTCATCTACCTGCAGCATAAGTTTGCGCGCATGGGTGTCGACGATGCGCTCGAGAAGGCCGGCTGCCGTGCGGGCGACGAGGTCCGCATTTGCCAGCGTGCCTTTGACTTTGAGGGCGCTGAGGACTTCTCGGAGTACGAGGAGCTCGAGGACGCTGACGAGGACGTTGCCGTTGAGACCATTGACGTGGCCGATGCTGCGGATGAGGGCGTCGAGGTTGTCGATGCGGCTGATGCCGCGGACGATGCCGAGACCTCGGAGGGCGAGTAAGCCATGTCGCTGCGCGGTGGAATCGGTTTGCCCGAGCTGCCTATAAAAGAGGGCAAGGAGTTTCGGCTTGGCATTATGGGCGGCACATTCGATCCGATTCATTACGGGCACCTGGTGACTGCCGAACAGGCGCGCGAGTCGCTCGACTTGGACGCTGTGCTCTTTATGCCGGCCGGCTCTCCTGCCTTTAAACTCGACAAACCGGTGACGCCTGCTGAGGACCGTTATGCCATGACGGTCCTCGCCACCGCCGCGAACCCGGCCTTTTTGGCGAGCCGGTTCGAGATTGACCGTCCGGGCGTAACCTATACGGCCGATACGCTTCATGCCCTTCGCGACTTTTACCCGCCGCAGGTAAAGCTCTACTTTATTACGGGCGCCGATGCGATTATCGATATTGTGACCTGGCATGATGCCGAACGAATCGCTGAGCTTGCTACCTTTATTGCGGCGACGCGACCGGGCTTTGATATCGATACGGCGCGTGCCCGAATCAAAGAGTCGGGGCTGCCGTTCGACGTGCGCTATATTCAGATTCCGGCGCTAGCGATCAGCTCGACGAACATTCGTAAGCGAGTTGCCCGCGGCATGAGCGTGCGCTATCTTACGAGCGAGTCCGTGCTCGGCTACATTCGCAAGCGCAGTTTGTATGTCGATCTGGGTCAAGAAGATTTTGAGTGATGGGGGCTACGTTGTCGGTAGAGGATCAGTTTGAGGGCGATGAGCGCGCGCTGCTCAAGCGCATTCAAGAGCTGCTCGATGTTCGCATGAAAGATAAGCGCAAGCGCTATGTGCATTCGCTGGGTGTTGCCGAGACCGCACTTCATCTGGCCGAGGTCTACGGCGTTGACCGCTTTGATGCGGCTGCCGCCGGCTTAATTCACGACTGGGACAAGGTTCTTTCCGATGACGAGCTCGTGGCCCGCGCGCTTCACTATGGCATCAAGGTTGCCGGCTCTCCTTCCGCCGCGACGCCGCTTTTGCATGGCCCTGTTGCCGCCTATGAGCTTCCGCAGCTTTTTCCCGAGCTGTCACCGGCCGTTTTCCAGGCTGTCGACCGTCACACCGTGGGTGCCTGCGACATGACGCCGCTCGATATAGTGGTCTTTGTGGCAGATGCCATCGAGCCCAACCGTCACGGCGACTATGCCCATGCGCTGCGCAAGATGGTGGGGGAGTCGACGCTTGACGAGTTGTTCTTCTCCTGTTTTGCGCAGGGCCTGGTCTATGTGATCCAGTCCGGGCGCTATCTTTATCCCACGGCTATTACGATTTACAACCATTACGCCCAGCTGCGCTAGCTCGGGCGTGTCTAGAAAGAGGTATTCCATGGCCGACGAGACCATGACTGACGAGCAGATTCTTGAAGGTGTGGAGCACAATAGTTTCGTTGCCACGTCCGACCGCACCGCCGCCTCGCTGTCCGCGAGCGGTGTCGCCGCCGAGGATGTCGCCCGCGCCGCCGCGCAGGCCGCCTACGACAAGAAGGGCGAGGACGTGCAGGTGCTCGACCTGACCGAGCTTTCCGACGTGTGCGACTACTTTGTGCTTGCCACCGGTACCAACAACCGCCAGGTCGATTCGATCGTCGACGAGATCGAGGAGAAGGTCGCCGAGGCTTGCGGCGAGCATCCGTTCTCCATCGAGGGCCGCGAGCAGAAGACCTGGATGCTCATGGACTACGGCTCGGTTGTCGTCCACGTCTTCACTCCCGAAGCCCGCGACTTCTACCGCCTAGAAAAGCTCTGGGGTGACGCCCCCCAGCTCCCCCTCAATCTCCTCTAGTAGCTCATTTGATACGGGGCTTTTTAGCTAGCTTCGCGCATTTCGCCGGGCAGTTGCGGTTTTCCGCACCTGCCCGGCTTTCTATTTTTACAAAGGCGGTTAATCATTGAAGCGGGATTGGCGGCCGAAAGATAGGGCGGTGTCGCCGAACTTGTCTCGGACGGCGTCGATCGCGACGGAGAGCTCGCGGCGGTCGCTGGATTGGGCTCCGCGGTCATCGACTTCGCAGAACAGGTCGGTCTGGATGCCGCCCTGATGGTCAAAGTCGCTCATGCCGATGCCTGCTAAGCGAACATGCATGCCTTCCTGCCAGATGTTGTCGAGCAGTTCGAGCGCAACCGCCACAAAGATGTTCTCATCGTCGGTCGGATGAGGCAGCCGGCGCTGTGCCGAGCGGCCGCTTCCATACGAATACTTAAGCTTGAGCGTTACCGTGCCGCCCGTCAGTCCCTGACGGCGCAGGCGGCGTCCAACCGACTCACCCAGCAGCGCAATCGCCGCTTCGATGTCCCCACGCTCAGTTAAATCTTTTGCAAAGGTGCGCTCATTGCTCACCGATTTAACCTCACGCTCTTCATCGAGACTCGTGACTTCGGAGATTTCGAGTCCCAGCGCACGCTGACGCATGCGTTCGCCGTTGACGCCAAAAATAGAGGCCAAGGTTGATTCCGGTGCACGTGATAGCTCGCCGAGGGTGTAGATGCGCATGCGGCGCAGTCGCTCCTCGGCCGAGCGCCCGATGCCGCTCATGGCAGATACCGGCAACGCGGCCAAAAAGCGCTGCTCGGTTCCGGGGCGCACGATGGTCAGCCCAAACGGCTTATCCCGCTCGCTTGCGATCTTTGCGACCGTCTTGTTGCAGCCCACGCCAATGGAGCAGGTCACTCCCAGCGCTGCCACGCGGTCGCTTATACGCCGCGCAACCAGCAGCGGGTCTTCGGGCGCAAAGCGACCCGGTGTGATATCGATAAAGGCTTCGTCGATGGATACGCGCTCAACGCGCGGCGTCTCCTCGGCAAGAATCGCCATGACCTGTGCGCTGACCTCGCGGTAGCGATCGAAATGCCCGTGCGTCCAAATGGCCTGCGGACACAGGCGCCGTGCCTCGGCTGAGGGCATGGCGGAGTGCACGCCAAAGCGACGTGCCTCATACGAACACGTGGACACGACGCCACGCGAATCGGCGTCTCCGCCCACGATGAGCGGCTTTCCGCGCCATTCGGGATGATCGAGCATCTCCACGCTCGCAAAAAACGCATCGAGGTCCATGAGGCCCACCGCCGGACCCGTCCAGGGAGGCGGCGTGACGCCCATGGCATCCTCATAACCGTATGTATGTTCGCGTCTTTCCATGTCATGAGTATACCGCGCAGCTCATGTGGGGTGCGTGTATGTGCTTGCAAATCCCGAATTCTTGTCTAAGATATGGATTTGCCCTCGACTACACCGAAGAAGTTGGTCTCACGGACTTCACCTGCCCGCGTCGATGGCGTATTATATTCAACTGTTTGTTTGTAGTTGCAGCCTAAAGCTGCTTGGTTGGAGGAGTTTCCTTTGGCAGTCAAGATTCGCCTTGCTCGTCACGGCGCTAAGAAGCGTCCGTACTACCGTGTCGTCGTCGCCGATTCCCGCGCCCCGCGTGACGGTCGTATCATCGAGGAGGTTGGCCGCTACAACCCGATGACCGCCCCCAAGACCATCAACCTCGACCTCGAGAAGATTGCTGACTGGCAGTCCAAGGGCGCTCAGCTCACCGACGCCGTCGCCGCTCTGGTCAAGGCCGCCAACGAGGGCGAGAAGACCGAGACCGTCGTCAAGAAGTCCAAGAAGCAGCTCGCCAAAGAGGCCGAGGCCGCTAAGGCTGCCGCTGAGGCCGCTGAGGGCGCCGAGGAGTAAATCGTGCCTGAGGTTGACGCTGCACAGCTCGAGGGTGAGGCAATGCTCTCAGATCGCATCGCCGATCTCGTCGAATATCTCGTTGTTCAGATCGTCGACGACCCGGATTCCGTGAGCCTTGAGGTCATCGATGGTGACGACACCTCTACGATCGAGGTTTCTGTCGCCGAGGATGACGTCGCTAAGGTCATCGGCCGTCGTGGCCGTACCATCAAGGCCATTCGCACGCTCGCCCGTGCACTGGCCGCTCGCCTCGACACTGCAGTCGAGGTAGAGGTTCTGGGCTAGGACCTTGAGGTCCCAGTACAAAAACATCGCCCGTGTGGTCAAACCGCACGGAAGGAAGGGGGAGGTCCTCGCGCAGCCGCTGCGGGGGCTTCCTTCTGTATTGGAGCCGGGTATGCGCGTCGCCTTGACGCCGCCGGCACTCAAGCGCGACCGCTTTTGCACGGTCGTGTCCGTCACCGATACGGGCGATGGCGATCTGGTCTCGTTTGAGGGCATTGACGACTTGACGGCCGCCGAGGGCATCACGGGATGCTATGTGCTGGCAAATCGTGACGACTTTGAGCTCGATTCGCTCGACGCCGCCTATACCGACCTGATGGGTCGCGAGGTGGTCGATGAGCGCTTTGGCTCGCTCGGCACGATCGTCGAGATCGTGTCGACGCCCGCTAACGATGTTTGGGTTGTCGAGGGCGATCGGTACGGCGAGGTACTGATTCCCGTGATCGAGCAGGTTGTGCTCGATCTTCCCGACACAGGAACAATTTCCGTCCACGTTATGGACGGCCTGATCGATATGGACAAGTAGGGAGGACAACATGCTGATTGAGACCCTTTCGGTCTTTCCCGAGATGTTTGAGCCCGTCATGTCCACATCGATTTTGGGCCGCGCCCGCAAGGCCGGCCTTTTTGATTTTAAGGCGTATAACCTGCGCGACTGGACGCACGACCGTCATCGTACCGTCGATGACGAGCCGTACGGCGGCGGGCAGGGCATGCTCATGAAGGTCGAGCCTATCGCCGAGGCCATCGAGGCCATTAGCGCGGAGGGCCCCAAGCCGACGGTGGTGTTCTTCACCCCGTGCGGCGAGCCTTTTACGCAGCATGTGGCCGAGCGCCTGCTCAAAAGCGAGCGCCTGCTGTTTGTGTGCAGCCGTTACGAAGGTGTCGACGAGCGTGCCTATGCGTATGCCGACGAGCGCCTGTCGATCGGCGATTACGTGCTCACGGGCGGCGAGCTGGCCGCCTGCATCATCGCCGATTCGGTGATCCGGATCATCCCCGGAGCCATCGGGGACGAAGCCTCGGCGCTCACGGACTGCTTCCAGGACAACCTGCTGGCACCACCGGTTTACACCCGACCCGCCGAGTTCAACGGCTGGAAAGTGCCCGACGTGCTCCTCTCGGGCAATTTCGCCCGAATCGACCGCTGGAAGGAGGAGCAGGCCTGGGAGCGCACCAAACGGCTGCGGCCCGATTTACTGAAAGAAGAATAAGACTTACGATATGCGTTACTACCTGATAGCCGGCGAGCCTTCGGGCGA
>UQYE01000015.1:0-36701 GCA_900545145.1 uncultured Collinsella sp.
GTTGTTACAGATTGAGATTTTCAGATGAGCCTTCGCGGTTTGTCTCGATCTGTAACAGTTAGACCCTAATTTGCCGAGTAGATGTTACAGATTGAGACAAACGGTTGCCGCTGGTCATTTCATCTCGATCTGTAACATCTAGGATCAAAAATGGCTGCTAGATGTTATAGATCGAGATGGTAGTGCGCCTGGGCAGCGGCGGGCTGACATCTCAGTACCCTATCCATCAATCACTCAGAAAATCTTATATATAGAGACTTAGATTTGTGTATAAGATCGCGCAAAGCTGGCAACAATACTTCTCGAACAACGTGAAGCCGCCCCGTAGGGCGGCCGCCCCAAGAGAGGTGATTCCATGAGAATCGATAAGCTAGCAATGACGTCGCGCGAGGCGCTGCAGACCGCCATGAGCACGGCCGCCGACGCGCAGGCCGGCGCGGTGGAGCCGATTCACCTGCTGTCTGCCCTGCTCGGTGCCGGCGAGCGCAATATCTCCGTAATCATCGAGCGCATCGGTGCCGACCCGGCCCAGCTTGCGCGCTCCACCCAGGACGCCATCGACCACGCGCCCAAGGTTTCGGGCGAGGGTCAGCAGATGGGCCTGTCCAACGAGCTCGTCCGCGTTATCGAGAAGGCCGAAAAGAAGGCCACCAAGATGGGCGACAGCTTTGTGGTGACCGAGCATCTGCTGATGGCACTTGCCGAGGACAAGGGCGAGGCCGGCCGCGTTCTGCGCGACGCCGGCGTTACCAAGGAGCGCATCGAGCAAGTCTACGAGGAGCTGCGCGGTGATGACCGCGTGACGTCTGCCGAGGACAAGACCCAGTTTGAGGCGCTGGAGCAGTACGGACGCAACATCTGCGACCTCGCCCGCGCCGGCAAGCTCGACCCGGTCATCGGTCGTACCGATGAGATTCGCCGC
The DNA here is from genome assembly GCA_900545145.1 of uncultured Collinsella sp. Lineage (GTDB taxonomy): Bacteria > Actinomycetota > Coriobacteriia > Coriobacteriales > Coriobacteriaceae > Collinsella. Next base: position 923 of record UQYE01000015.1, read on the forward strand.
ACCATCCAGGTTCTGTCCCGTCGCACCAAAAACAACCCCGTGCTCATCGGTGAGCCGGGCGTCGGCAAGACGGCCATCGTCGAGGGCATCGCCCAGCGTATCGTGGCCGGCGACGTGCCGAGCACCCTGCGCGACCGCGACCTCATCGAGCTCGACATGAGCGCGCTGGTCGCCGGCGCCAAGTACCGCGGCGAGTTCGAGGACCGCTTGAAGGCTGTGCTCAAGGAAGTGCAAAAATCTGAGGGCAAGGTCATCCTGTTCATCGATGAGCTCCACACCATCGTGGGCGCGGGTGCCACCGAGGGCTCTATGGACGCCGGCAACATCCTCAAGCCGGCGCTTGCCCGTGGCGACTTACACGCAATCGGCGCGACTACGCTTGACGAATACCGCAAGTACATCGAGAAGGATGCGGCGCTCGCCCGTCGTTTCCAGACCGTTATGGTGAGCGAGCCTACCGTCGAGGACACCATCTCGATCCTGCGTGGCCTCAAGGAGAAGTACGAGATCTTCCACGGCGTGCATATCACCGATAGCGCGCTCGTGGCCGCCGCCGACCTCTCCGATCGCTACATCGCCGACCGCTTCCTGCCCGACAAGGCCATCGACCTGGTCGATGAGGCCGCAAGCCGCCTGCGCATGGAGCTCGACAGCATGCCGGTCGAGATCGACGCCACCACGCGTCAGCTCACCCAGCTGCAGATCGAGGAGCAGGCGCTCATGAAGGAGACCGATGACGCCTCCAAGGAGCGTCTGGAAGCCCTGCGCCAGGAGATTGCCGAGGTCCAGGAAAAGCTCAACGTGCAAAAGGCCGGCTGGCTCAACCAAAAGAACGCCATCGACCACGTGCAGGAGCTCAAGGGCCAGCTTGACGAGGCCAAGAGCGAAGAGGAGCGCGCGACGCGCAACGGCGACCTGGGCCGTGCGTCCGAGCTGCGCTACTCTGTGATTCCGGGTCTGCAGCAGCAGATTCAGGATGCCGAGGCCGCGCTCGAGGCGCAAAAGCGGCAGGACGGCGAGGGTCTCAACGAGCAGGTGACCTCCGATGAGATCGCCGAGGTCGTGAGTGCCTGGACCGGCGTGCCCGTGTCCAAGATGATGCAGGGCGAGCTCGACAAGTTGAAGGGCCTGGAGGGCGAGCTGCATAAGCGCGTCATCGGCCAGGACGAGGCCGTGTCCGCTGTCGCCGCAGCCGTGCGTCGCAGCCGTGCGGGCCTCTCCGACCCAGACAAGCCCATCGGCAGCTTCTTCTTCCTGGGCCCCACCGGCGTAGGCAAGACCGAGCTCGCCAAGGCGCTGGCCGAGTGCCTGTTCGATGACGAGCGCGCGCTCGTGCGTATCGACATGTCCGAGTATATGGAGAAGTTCAGCGTCCAGCGTCTGATCGGTGCGCCCCCGGGATACGTGGGCTATGACGAGGGCGGCCAGCTCACCGAGGCCGTGCGCCGTCGTCCCTACTCCGTGATCTTGCTCGACGAGATGGAGAAGGCTCATCCGGATGTCTTTAACGTGCTGCTGCAGGTGCTCGACGACGGCCGTTTGACCGACGGTCAGGGTCGCCAAGTGTCCTTCAAGAACACGATTATCATCATGACGTCCAACGTGGGCTCCAAGGCTATCGCCGATCTGTCCGGCAAGGACGAGGAGGAGATGCGCCATCAGGTTGACGGGGCCATGGCTCAAACCTTCCGCCCCGAGTTCCTCAACCGTATCGACGATATCGTGGTGTTCCATCCGCTCGGCATGGCGCAGATCGAGAAGATCGTCGACATCCAGCTCGCCGACGTCCGCGCGCGTCTGGCCAAGGAGCGCATGACGCTGGCCATCACCCCGGCGGCCAAGCAGATGCTCGCCGTGGGCGGCCTGGACCCGGTCTTTGGCGCCCGTCCGCTCAAGCGTCTCGTGCAGCGCGAGGTCGTGGATGCCATTGCCGCCGCTATCATCGACGGTACGGTGCGCGAGGGCGATCAGGTGACGGTCGATGTCGACAAGGACGGCGGCTTTACCGTCGTGTGCGACAACACGCCGGCGGCCACCTACGAAGTCCCCGACGCCGAGTAGATTTTGGGCCGGCTTTAAAACCGCCCCTCATCGCAAAACGCCAAGGGCGGCGGATCCAATCGGGTCCGCCGCCCTTTTTCGTGCGACAATCGATGGTGTTGAACGTGAGTACATGGCAAGGAGCTATGCAGATGACAGACAAGAACAAGACGAACACGCCGGCGACCGATGCCGCACCCGCCGCACCTAAGCCTGCGCCTAAACCGGCGCCCAAGCCGCGCGACCCCTATATCCGTGCCGAGAACGAGGATGACGACGGCTACGATCCTTATAGCGATCGTCGCCCCGAGCGCGAGCCCCTCTTCGAAGCCGACCCCTGGCGTTAAGTAGCTCATTTGGGACGGGGCTTTTTTAGCTACTTTGTTTTCGGCTAGAGGCGTTCATGCCTGCCCCCTCGGCCGCTCGATATCCTCCGGGAGGGGCCACTAATAGAAAACTTGCTTATCCATTAATCAAGATACGCATAATCTTGCTCTCCTGCTAATCAAGAATCGTTATAATCTTGATTAGCAGGAGAGCAAGATTGGAGAATTATGGCATTCAACGACTTGGTGGCTCAAAAAATAAAGGACTTTGAGCAACAGGGGATTCCGCAGGTCTTTGAGCGCGACCTTGATCTGGGCAACCCGCAGGAGCCAAAGCGCGACAACATCGTATATGTGATTGTGGGCGCCCGTCGTTGTGGAAAGACGTATCGCCTGTATCAGGAGATACGGCGGCTTCAGGGCCAAGGCGTCGAGCTTGACCGGATGCTATATTTCAATTTTGAGGATGAGCGCTTGCGTCCGTATGAGCCATCGCTACTAGCGGACGTGCTCGATACATTCTATGCACTATATCCTGCTGCTCGAGGCGAGGGCGCCTACCTTTTCTTTGACGAGATCCAGGAAATACCCGAATGGGGTGCGTTTCTGCGACGCGTGGTCGATACGGAGAAGGCGACCGTTTACGTGACGGGATCTTCTTCTAAGATGCTGTCCTCAGAACTTAAGAGCGAGTTCAGGGGCCGTTCTCTTGTGCGAGAGCTTTTTCCGTTGAGTTTTTCGGAATACGTCCGATATAAGACGGGGAGCGTTCCTGAGTCGAACGCACCCTTCTCCTCGAGCGATGCAGCGTTGCTCCGACACCATCTGGTCGGATATCTCGAGCGAGGGGGATTCATCGCGACACTTGAGCAGACGCCCGCAGACGCGATTCAGCTGCTACAGGAATATGCGTCGCGAACGGTCGCCATGGACGTCGTTGAACGTTACGACGTCAAGAACCCCCGTTTGGCCTCGCTGTTTCTGGCGCGGTGCATGGCATCTTCGGGACGAGAGCTGTCAGTGAACAAAGTGTACAACGAGTTCAAGAGCAGACAGATATCCGTCAGTCGAAATACGCTCAGCGACTTACTTGAGTATTACGAGGATGCCTACCTGCTGTTTTCGGTGCCGGAGTTCACGCGTTCGCTTGCAAATAATACGCGGTCTGCGTCTAAGGTCTACGCCGTCGATCCTGCGATGTTCGGAGCGTTCTCCCCCGCATCGGCATTGGATCATGGTCAGAGGCTCGAGACCGCGGTGTTCAATGCGCTCAGAAGAAGGACCCCCGCCGTGCGGCCCGGTTCGGTTTGCCGCCTGCTGATTAAAGATAAGAATAAAAGCCATGAGGTGGACTTTGTGGCTGGGGATGCACTGCTCATGCAGGCTTACGGCCTGATTCAGGTAAGTGTGGATATGACAAGCGAGAAAACGCGCGAGCGCGAAATTGCCGCGCTCGATGCCGCGATGGCCCAGTTTGATCTTGGCGAGTCGGTAATCGTTACCATGGATGAGCAGGCCGATATTCCATGCGAGCACGGTGTGGTACACGTTGTTCCCGCATGGAAGTGGCTCCTTGCCTAATCATCTACGGATCTGTGGGGCCAGGACCTCCTGGCCCCTTCATCACGGTTGGGGAGCACCATGATGCGCCCGGCTAGTCCTGGGCTTTGATGCTTGGCAGGAGAATCTGGGCGAGATAGTCGCATTCGAGCTTGGTGGCAGCGTCGGCCTTACCGTCTTTGCCGACCAGCACGTTCTTGATTTGGCTGTAGGTGTAGCGGTTGCCGGTCGTGAGCTCGACAAGCTCAATGGCCGTGTCCATGGGATAGGTCGACACGGGGCTCTGCGTGCGCCCGTTGATAGTCTGGGGCACCACGTATGGATAAACGGGGCCGCTGGCGTAGACGGTGTAGCCGTTGCCGAGGTTTGCCGCACCCAAAACCGCGTCGCCCTCATCGGGCGTAAAGCTTTCGCCGTCGCGCACCGTGACAAGCGTCACAAGCGGCGTATCGCTGTCGCCGGCAAGATAGATGCATAGCGTGCTGCCATTCTGCCAAGTCTCGACCTTGCCGTACCACTCGACGGGAATATCGAGCTGGTAGAGGTCGGTTGCCTTGTGGCGAGCGTCAGCATCACGGGCCGCCTGTGCCTTTTGCGCGCCCACGGCATTGACGGCAGCATTGCGACGCGCAGTTGCCGCCTGCTGGAGCACCTTGGCGGTGGCGGCGGAGCTCGCGCCTCCCTCCTCGGCATATTTGGCGGCGGCGTCGATCTGGTCGTTGGTTACCGTGTCGGCCGAAGGCACCTTGAGTTTAAAGGCAGCCTGGGCGCTTAAATCCTGTCCATCGCTCTTAACGGTGACCTGCGTCTTGGTGGTCGGGACGGTATAGATGGTGCCGTCGGCCGCGATGGGGGAGGCAGCGATGGAGAGCGTGTAATCGCCGGGCAGCAGTTTGATGCCGCGGCCGTGCTCGTCAACGTAGAGCGTTTCGCTCACAGAAGAGCCGTCGGAGTCCTGGCCACTCACCTGCACGGGGATCTTTGAGCCGGTGGAGCAGTCGAGTCCCGCGGCATGCACGCCAATCTGCACCGACATCATCGTGTGCGCACTGGCGGCGACAGCGGCAGCCTGCTCTTGCTGATATCCGTTCCAGGCAGCATAGCCTGCACCGCCGGCGACGAGCGCGGCGGCCACGATACCGGCAACCATCAGGTTGCGGCGCTTGGGCGGCATCTTACGATGACGAGCCTCGGCTTCGCGTGCCGAAGGAACGGACGGTAGGGGAATATCGCCCATGGCGATGGTCTCGTCCACGGCTGGTGCGGAACCCAGGCCAGGAAGCTCGCGGGTCAGCGAATCCTCGGCCGGCAAGCTGTCGAGCAAGACGGTTTCCTCGCCCGTGTCGGATTCGGGCTGGTTGCCGGCCTCGCTTTCGGTGTCTTCGTGATCTACCTCATCCTCGGCAGGCTCAACGTCGTCTGCATCCTGATCATCGGACTGCGCCTCGGCTTCCGGCTCATCCTGCACGTCAGCGCCCGAATCGTCAAACGCAATCTCATCGAGTGAAATCCGGTCTAAGCTCTCCAAGGCCTCAGCGCAAGCTTCTGCATCTTGGGCCGCATCCTCTTGGCCCATCGTTTCATCTTTCATACATCCCCCAAGCTCAATATCGGGACAACAATGTACCCAAAAACAGGGTCATATAGAGCTGTCAGGCAATTGGAAATCTGATTTTATCTGTGCGAGAGGTTTTGAATATGGATGCGCGCAACAGCAAAAAGCCCCCGGAAAGCGGACAAATCGCTTTCCGGGGGTATGCAATACGTTGCATTGCGCGGAGTCGGCCAGGCGACTTCGCATTCAAGCGGCATGTGCACCGGGCGCGTTACTCGGCGTGTGCGTAATCCACCTTGGCGCGGCGAGCGGTAGCCTTCTCCCAATCGCTGGTGCCCTCAAAGACATCCTGCTTGTAGGGATTGCGGCCGAGCTTCTTGGCGCGGTAGGCGATGTAGATGATCGCGGCGATGTTGGCGATCAGCGCGGCGATCGAGACCGCGGTGGCGGCGACGGGGTCGAGCGTGGAGTGGGTCACAAAGATGGACTCCTCCTGGAAGAACGGGAACACCTGGGCAAACATGCACCAAATGGCCAGCGTAAAGGCGCGGTTCTGAATCCAGCCGCCCTTGTTCCAGATAAAGGCGGCGACGGTGGGCGCCAGCAGCAGCGCAAAGCCGCAGAACCAGGAGTGGGTGGGCAGGCAGTTGTAGGTGTAGCAGAAGTTCCAGATATCGTAGGCGATGATGTAGACCCAGGTCATGTCGGGCCACAGCATGTCGGTCTTGTCCTCGGAGGCGTAGACGCTCCACCAACCGGTCATGCAGAAGATGTTGATGATACCGGCGATGCCGTTGAACACGTTGTTCCAGCCGGCAAGTTGCGTAGCACCTTCGGAGGTGACCCAAGTGGACTGGCCCAGGACAAAGAAGTGATAGGCGCTCTCAAAGTCGGACACGACGGCGATCATGATGTTGATGGCGACGATCACAAACGGCCACGCGCGGAACCAGTGTGCCTTGCCGATTTTGCCCCACTGATACTTAATGGCGATGAAGCCCCAGCAACCGGCCAACGCCGCGTAGACCTTGGCGTAGTGGAACCAGCTGTTCTGGTACACATGGGTGGGGTTGGTGAGCGCCCACTCGGCGCCCTGCGAAACGCCGATGGCGATGGCGACGCAGTAGATGGTCATGGCCAGCGGAGCCACGCCAAAGATGATTGCCGCGCCCAGCTTGGTGCGGCGGCCGACCTCGTTGAGCACGATCAGGCCAATAAAGACCATGGCCCAGCCGGCCCAGTGGATAAGGGTATCGCTACCCCAAACATCGAACAGCATGCTGCTCTCCTTTCACACGCCCGCGGCCCCTCTTCCGATCGCGGGCAGTTTGGCCAAATGTCGTCAGTTCTGGGGCTTGCGCTCCGGATACTTGGCGGTATAGCCCTCGATGTGGAGTGTCGAGGCGATGATTTCCTTGACTGTCTCGTCGGGCACATCGGGGTGCGTGCGGATATACATCAACAACCCCATGATGAGGGTGTAGAACGTCTCGTAGACATGGTCGATGCGTAGCTCATGATGGGCGACAAAATCCACCACGGTGGTGTCGCAGATATACTGCGCCACGCGTTGGACCACGTTGTGCAAAAAGCCGCCGTAGAGCGCGCCGCTGCTGGAGGTCAGGGTGCTCGGCAGTTCGTGGCCGCTGGCGACCAGGCGCTTAAAGAGCGGGGCGACGGTGTCGAGCGCCCCCTCGATGTCGCCAACCGTGCGGCTGGCATTCCACTGCTCGAGCTCGGCGATAAAGCCGTCGATTGCCTCGTCCATAACGGCGGTGACGGCGGCGTCCATATCGGCAAAGTAGTGGTAGAACAATGAACGCGTGCAGCCGGCTCGCTTGGTCACAGCCGATACCGATAGGTGGGACACGCCCAGCTCGGAGCTTACGGTGCGCACGGCATCGAGAATCTCGCGACGGCGTTCGTCGCCCGTCAAGCGCTTTGCCGCGCTATCGGATGCGGGGACGGCATCGACCACAGAGGTACCTGCCGTGTTGTTGCCCATGTTTTGCCGCCTTTCATCCTCTTTTGCTTGACCGTTCGCCTAACAGTCTTGAATATTGTTGACGGTTCGTCAATACTATTTTTGACACAATGTCAACAATATTGGGCGAACGGCATGGGGGCATGTCGGGCCCGTAAAAAGAGGGGCGCTGCGGCCTCGTTGGGCTGCGGCAAGAGAAGGGACAACCATGATTCTCAACGGACCGGGGATTAGTTACACCGAGCCCGATATCGGCGCGGAGTTTGTGCCGCCGCTGCCGGAGCATCCGCGCGAGGCAATCGTCAAGCTGTGCGAGCACTGCACCAACCGTCTGCTGCATCGCGACGAGCTGCTGGGCTACGAGTACTGGTCGTTTGCCGAGGCCGCAACCGACGAGCAGGCCGAAGTGCTCTGCAAGATGAAGATGCGTCGTCCCTATACGCTGCCCGAGATGGTCAAGCTCACCGGCATGCCCGAGGCCGATATCGAGAAGATGCTCGACGACATGAGCTACACGGGTCTGCTCGAGTACAACTGGGAAAACCCCGAGCGCGCCAAGCAGTGGGTACTGCCCATGCTGGTGCCGGGTTCCGCCGAGTTCCTCAACATGCGCGTGAGCCAGCTCGAGGAGCATCCGGTCTATGCCAAGTTCTTTGAGCAGGCGTCCAAGGGGCCGCTGTCCCGCGCCACGCCGATGGTGCCGCCCGGAGGCGCCGGTATCGGCATGCACGTCATTCCGGTCGAGAAGGCCATCGACGCCGCAAGCACCTCGGTGCCTATTGAGCATATCGAGCATTGGCTCGACAAATACGAGGGTAAGTATGCCGCTAGCACCTGCAGCTGCCGCGCGAGCCGTCGCGTGATGGGTGAGGGCTGCGCCGACGACCCGGCCGATTGGTGCATCGCCGTGGGCGATATGGCCGACTACGTGGTCGAGACCGATCGTGGCCATTACGTGACCCGCGACGAGGTTTACGACATCTTGCGCCAGGCCGAGGACAACGGCTTTGTGCACCAGATCACCAACATTGACGGTGAGAACAAAATCTTCGCCATCTGCAACTGCAACGTCAACGTGTGCTACGCCCTGCGCACCTCGCAGCTGTTCAACACGCCCAACCTGTCGCGCTCGGCCTATGTCGCCAAGGTCGAGAAGGACAAGTGCGTGGCCTGCGGTCGCTGCGTTGAGGTGTGCCCGGCCGGCGCCGCCAAGCTGGGCCAGAAGCTCTGCAGCAAAAAGTCCGGCGGACAGGTGCCCGAGTATCCGCGCCAGGAGCTGCCCGATGCCACCAAGTGGGACCACACCAAGTGGTCGCCCAACTACCGCAACGACAACCGCATCGAGACGCATGAGTCCGGCACCGCTCCCTGCAAGACGGCCTGCCCCGCGCACGTTGCCGTTCAGGGCTATTTGAAGCTCGCGGCTCAGGGTCGCTATGACGAGGCCCTAGCACTCATTAAGCGCGAGAACCCGCTGCCCGCTATCTGCGGCCGTGTGTGCAACCGCCGCTGCGAGGACGCCTGCACCCGTGGTCGCGTGGACGAGGCCGTGGCCATCGACGAGGTCAAGAAGTTTATCGCCCAGCGCGATCTGGACGCCGCGACCCGCTATGTCCCACCTGTGGTGACCCCGACGCGTGCTGGCGGCTTCGATCAGAAGATCGCCATCATCGGTGCCGGCCCGGCCGGTCTGTCCTGCGCTTTCTACCTGGCCGAGAAGGGCTACAAGCCCGTCGTGTTCGAGAAAAACGAGCGCCCGGGCGGCATGCTCACCTATGGCATTCCCAGCTTTAAGCTGCAGAAAGACGTTATCGAGGCCGAGGTCGAGGTTATTCGCCTGATGGGTGCCGAGTTCCGCTATGGCGTGGAAGTCGGTCGCGACGTGACGCTCGACGAGCTGCGCGCGCAGGGCTTTAAGGCCTTCTACGTTGCCATTGGCTGCCAGGGCGGCCGCCTTGCCGGCATTCCGGGCGAGGATGCCGAGGACGTGACCGTGGCCGTCGACTTCCTTCGCGAGGTTAACAGCGGCAAGATCGACGCGCTGCCCGGCCGCACCATCGTGGTGGGCGGCGGCAACGTGGCCATCGATGTCGTGCGCAACGCCTGCCGTCTGGGCTCCGAGCATGTTGAGATGTTCTGCCTGGAGAGCGAGGCTCAGATGCCCGCTAGCGAGGAGGAGCGTCGCGAGGCCATCGAGGACGGCGCTCACATCAGCTGCGGCTGGGGTCCCAAGGAGGTTCACCTGGACGAGGCCGGTCGCGTATGTGGCATCACCTTTAAGCGCTGCACGCGCGTCTTTGACGACGAGGGCCGTTTTGCGCCCGAGTACGACGAGAACGACCTGCGTCGTGTTGACGCCGATCGTGTCGTCATGTCGATTGGCCAGTCCATTGTGTGGGGCGACCTGCTGGCTGGCTCCAAGGTGGAGCTCGGCCGCGGCCAGGGTGCCCTTGCCGATCCGCAGACCTATCAGACCGCTGAGCCCGACATCTTTGTGGGCGGCGACGTCTACACTGGCCCCAGCTTTGCCATCGATGCCATTGCCGCCGGTCACGAGGCCGCGGTGTCCATCCATCGCTTTGTACAGCCGGGCTCCACGCTCACCATCGGCCGTAACCAGCGCCGCTACACCGCGCTCGACCGCGACGATGTCGTGATCGAGAGTTACGACAACGCGAGCCGCGAGGTTGCTCACGTGGACCGCGAGCGCGAGAAGGCCTCGCCGTTTAGCGAGTACGTCGAGACCTTTACCGAGGCGCAGGTACGCACCGAGACCGCCCGTTGCCTGGGTTGCGGTGCCTCGATCGTCGACCCCAACAAGTGCATCGGCTGCGGCCTGTGCACCACCAAGTGCGCGTTCGATGCCATCCATCTGGATCGCGATCGCCCCGAGTGCTCCACGATGGTCAAATACGAGCAAAAGCTCCCCAGCCTGGGCAAGTACGCTTTGAAGCGTGCGATCAAAATCAAATTTGGGAAGAAATAAAAAACGCAACAAACAAGAGAACGGCGCAGAGAACGGTTGGACAGCGAGCGAGTCCCAGGCGTGGCGAGGTGCCTTGAAAGAGGAGGGCATAGGGCTTTTGCCCATGCCCGACGATTGAAAGGCAGATCGTCCGTCTGGGGCTCGCGCAGCGTCAAGTCGACCGCCGTTCGTTAGAACGGCGGAAGAAAAAGTGCATGAATTAGGAATCGTCTATCACATCATTCGCGATGTCGAGAATGTGGCGCGCGCCAATGGCGTGAGTCGCGTTTCGAACGTGACGCTGCTCCTGGGCGAGGTCTCGGGCGTCGTTCCCGATCTGCTGCTTGATGCTTGGCGCTGGGCGGCAGATAAAAAGCCTATCACGCAGGGCGCGGAGCTTATTGTGGAGCCTGTCGAGGCCGTGACGCATTGCGAGGCGTGCGGCTGCGACTACGCGACGGTCGAGCACGGCAAGACCTGCCCCCATTGCGGTAGCGGCGAGACCTATCTGCTGCAGGGCCAGGAGGTCATGATCAAGCAGATCGAGACCCCCGACGAGGACCCGACAGACGCTGCCCCCGACGGCCTATCCGATGCCGTCGACGCCGCCAACCCCCTCCACATCGCCTAACTTAGTCGTTAGGGACGTTCTTAAACGACTAGTCGAAAAAGAACGTCCCCAATGACTAGCCATTTAAGAACGTCCCCAATAACTACTTTGCTAGAGCATATCGCTCGCCATTAGTCAAGGCATAGCTGTTTAAACGAAATAGCCTCAGTCTCAGCACGTTTGCATCTGTTTAAAAGCGGTAATAATGACAGCATGCGCATATCCGTCGTGTAAGTATTGGTTGGGTATCAGTTATCAGCGGCAGATCAGCCAATGATGCTGGAATGTAATCAACTTGTAACAAATTAAGACGTTTAAACAAATAATGCTACCTTTTGCAGTTTTTCAAACAATTCTGCTGTATTTGCAGCTATACTCCATAACTGTCGTGTAGGAATTACGTAGACAAAAAGGAGGTTATGTGATGGTAAGTATTGTTCTTGCTAGCCATGGTGACTTGGCGGCTGGAATCAAGCAGACGGGCTCGATGGTCTTTGGCGATCAGCCGTCTGTAGCCGTGGTCTCGCTCGAGCCGAGCATGGGCCCCGACGACTTCCGAGCCAAGGTCGAGGAAGCAGTCGCTTCCTTCGAGGACCAGGAGCAGGTGCTCTTCCTCGTTGATCTGTGGGGCGGCACGCCCTTCAACCAGATCAGCGGTCTCATCGAGGGCCACGATTCCTGGGCTATCGTCACCGGTGTCAACCTGCCTATGCTCATCGAGGCATATTCGCAGCGCTTTGACGCAAAGAACACTGCACATGCGATCGCAAAACATCTCGTGACTGAGGCTAAGGCCGGCGTGCGCGTCAAGCCCGAGTCTCTGGAGCCCGAGGAGAAGAAGCCGGCTGCGGCCGCCGCTGCTCCTGCGGGTGCCATTCCTCCGGGAACGGTGATCGGCGACGGGCACATCAAGATCGCCCACGTCCGTATCGACACGCGCCTGCTGCATGGTCAGGTGGCCACCACGTGGACCAAGCAGATCAACCCCAACCGCATCATCGTGGTCTCCGACGGCGTTGCTCACGACGAGCTCCGCAAGACCATGATCGAGCAGGCTGCCCCTCCGGGAGTCCACGCCAACGTCGTGCCCATCAAGAAGATGGCCGAGGTCGTCAAGGACACGCGCTTTGGCGACACCAAGGCGATGCTGCTGTTCGAGAACCCGCAGGATCTGCTCAGGGCCATCGAGGCCGGCGTCGACATCAAGGAAGCCAACATCGGTTCCATGGCCCACTCCAAGGGCAAGGTCGTCGTCACCAACGCTGTCGCTATGGGCGATGACGACGTCAAGACTATCGAGGCTCTCAAGGCCAAGGGCGTCAAGTTCGAGGTCCGCAAGGTTCCTTCGGATTCCTCCGAGGATCTCGACGCCATGTTGAAGAAAGCAAAGGCCGAACTGGCCGCTCAAGCATAGTAAAGGAGGGTCCGATACATGTCTGCAATCACTATTCTGCTTGTTGCGATTGTCGCGTTGCTTGCCGGTATGGAAGGCATTCTGGATGAGTTCCAGTTCCATCAGCCGCTCGTGGCATGCACGCTTATCGGTCTCGTAACCGGTCACCTTCAGGAGGGCATCCTCCTGGGCGGTTCGCTCCAGATGATGGCCCTTGGCTGGGCTAACGTCGGCGCCGCCGTCGCGCCTGACGCCGCTCTGGCCTCGGTCGCTTCTTCGATCATCATGGTGCTCGCCCTCAACGGTGGCGCCACCGATTCGGCCAAGGCCGTTACCGCCGCCATCGCCGTCGCCGTCCCGCTGTCGGTCGCTGGTCTGTTCCTGACCATGATCTGCCGTACCCTGGCTACCGCTATGGTTCACGGCATGGACGCCTGCGCCGAGAAGGGCGACTTCGCCGGCATCGAGCGTTGGCAGTACGCCGGCATCCTCATGCAGGGTGTTCGTATCGCCATCCCGGCAGTACTTCTGTGCATCATCCCGGCCGAGGCCGTTACCAACGCGCTTAACGCTATGCCCGATTGGCTGTCCGGCGGCATGGCTGTCGGCGGCGGCATGGTCGCTTCCGTCGGTTACGCCATGGTCATCAACATGATGGCCACCAAGGAGACCTGGCCGTTCTTCATCCTCGGCTTTGTCCTTGCTGCCATCCCTCAGCTCACGCTGATCGCCCTTGGCCTCATCGGCATCTCCCTTGCCCTCATCTACCTTGGCCTTAAGGATCTGGCCAAGCAGGGTGGCGGCATGGGCGGTGGCTCCGGTGACCCGCTCGGCGACATTCTGAACGATTACGAGTAGGAGGGGAGTGATACATATGGCAGAGAACAAGATTCAGCTCACCAAGGCTGACCGTAAGAAGGTTTGCTTCCGTCATCAGTTCCTTCAGGGCTCGTGGAACTACGAGCGTATGCAGAACGGCGGCTGGTGCTTCGCAATGATCCCTGCGATCAAGAAGCTCTACACCAGCAAGGATGACCAGATTGCCGCTCTTAAGCGCCACCTGGAGTTCTATAACACCCACCCCTATGTTTCCGCCCCCGTCATTGGCGTTACCCTCGCCCTCGAGGAGGAGCGCGCCAACGGTGCTCCGATTGACGACGTCGCCATTCAGGGCGTCAAGGTCGGTATGATGGGCCCGCTCGCCGGCGTCGGCGACCCCGCCTTCTGGTTCACCCTTCGCCCGATTCTGGGCGCACTGGGCGCTTCCCTGGCCCTGTCCGGCAGCATCGCCGGTCCGCTGCTGTTCTTCTTCGCGTGGAACATCATCCGTTACGCCTTCCTGTGGTACACGCAGGAGTTTGGCTACAAGGTCGGCTCCTCCATCGCCAAGGACCTCTCCGGCGGTCTGATGGGCAAGGTCACCGAGGGTGCTTCCATCCTGGGTATGTTCATCATCGGCGCCCTGGTCGAGCGCTGGGTGTCCATCTCCTTCACCCCGGTCGTCTCCAAGGTCACGCAGTCTGCTGGCGCCTATATCGACTGGGCCAACCTGCCCGCCGGTTCTGAGGGCATCAAGCAGGCGCTGTCGATGTACAGCTCTGTCGGTGCCACCGCACTCGACCCGGTGAAGGTCACCACGCTTCAGGCCAACCTCGATCAGCTCATCCCCGGCCTTGCCGCCGTGTGCTTGACCCTTCTGGTCTGCAAGCTCCTCAAGAAGAAGGTCAGCCCGATCGTCATCATCCTGGCTCTCTTCGCCGTCGGCATCATCGGTCGCGTCTGCGGCTTCATGTAAGCACGCTTCGGCTTAAGACCGAGAGTTGCTAGGCAAGGGCTTTTGAGCCATTGAAACGGACCGCACCCGGTGGGTACACTGGATGCGGTCCGATTGTTTTTATTGGAGGGCGAGGCGCGTATGGCGCAATCTCAAAACAGCACGGTCGATCTGGCAACGCCGGCAACCTGCCTGATGGGGCTTACCAGTCACGGCAACGTAATGGTGGGGAATAAGGCGTTTGAGTACTATAACGAGCGCAATCCCGAGGATTATATTCAAATCCCGTGGGATGAGGTCGACTATATTGCCGCCGAGGTTTTGCGCGGCACCAAGAAGATTACGCGTTTTGCCATCTTCACTAAGGACAACGGCCACTTTACGTTTTCGACGCGCGACGACAAAGAGACGTTGCGCGCGGTCCGCAAGTACGTCGACGAGGATAAGCTCGTGCGTTCGCCTGACTTTATCGATGTGACGGCTAAGGGCGCCAAGAGCATCCCCTCCGTTATCAAAAACCTCTTCCACAAAGGCAACTAGCCATTAAAGAGCGCCCCCTAAAGTGGGACGCGGTTTCCCATGAGGCTCGATCGGGAAAGTGCATCCCGGTTCGAGTGCCGATTGCGGGATGTAGTTTCCGGAACGGGCCCGTTTGGGAAACCGTGTCCCGTTTCGAGTCGAAATTCTGGGACACAGTTTCCCAGCGAGGTCCCATGGGGAAAGTCTGACCCAGAATTTGCCTGGATAGTGGGACGCACTTTCCGGAGGGCTGTTCCACCGCAACTTCGAAGAGTGGCTACACGCTGCATCACAACGTGTAAATCTGCTACACTAGTACAACATGCCTCCGTAGCTCAGGGGATAGAGCACCGCTCTCCTAAAGCGGGTGTCGACGGTTCGAATCCGCCCGGGGGCACCAGAGGAATATCGAGCCCGGTACCGCTACGGTGCCGGGCTCTTCTGGTCTAAGCGCAGGATTCGGACCGTCGACACCCGCGTCACTCATTTCCCCGCGGGGGGAGTTTTCGAATCAGCCCGGGGACACCAGAGATTGATCGAGCCCGGTACACCGTCACGGTACCGGGCTCTTCTGGTTCATGTCATGTCAAAAACGAAGCGCCCGCTTGCTGGGGGAGCAAGCGGGCGCCTGTGAGCGAATATGTTTGCGGCGGGAGCCGTAATGGGCGGTGGGGCGGCGACTAGTTGGTCGTACCGGAATCGTCGCCCGTGCTCGTGCCCGAGCCAGAGCCCGAACCCGAGCCAGAAATCGAAACCGTCAGCGTAATCGTGCTGTCGGTGGACTGCTTGCCGGTGGGGGAGACGCCCGTAACGGTGGCATCCTCGTTACCGCTCACGGGATTGCCGTTCTGGTCACAGAAGCCAATGTTATAGAAACCGGCGTTGTTGAGCGCGGTAACGGCGGCGGAAATGCTCTTGCCGTATAGGTTGCCCGGGACGGAGGCCTTGCCGGACTTCTTGGCAATGACGACAGTGATCGTGGCGCCGGGCTTCTGCTTGCCACTGGGGTTCCAGCTAATGACGGTGCCCTCGGTGACGGAGTCGTTCTCCTGGTAGCTGACGTCGACGCCAAAGCCTGCCATATCGAGGGCGTTGCGCGCCTGGGCCTCGGTCATGTCGGTCAGGTCGGGGACGGACGTGGTATCCGGGCCGCTCGAGACCTTGTACGAGATGGTCGTGCCCTTCTCGACTTCCTTACCGGCTTCGGTGCCCTGCTCAAAGACCTGGCCCTCATCGGCCTCGTTGGCCTCCTCGGAGGCGTTGCCCTTCAGGCCAACGCTTGCCAGCGCGGCTTCTGCCTGGTCCTTGGTCAGGCCGACCAGCCGGGGAACCTCGACCTTCTCGGAGGGCTTGGGGCCCTTGGAGATTACCAGGTTCACCTTGGTGCCCTTGGCCTTCTTGGTGTTGCCGTTGGGCGTCTGCTCGGCGACCTTGCCCTCGTCGACATCGTCGTTGTAGCTTTGGTCGATGGTGCCGACCTCGAGGCCGGCTTCCTTGATCTGCTCGACGGCAGTCTGCTGGTCCTTGCCTAGCACATCGGGCACGGTGACCTGCTCGCCGCCAAAGAGTCCTGTGGCAAAGGCCACCACGATACCGATGACGGCAACGGCTGCCACCACGGCGGCGATGATCTTGTTTTTGTTGGATTTGGGCTTTTCGACCTCGTAGGAGCCGGTGGAGCCCGAAACCGAGCTACGGGCGGTATTCTGGCCGCTCACGCCCGAGACGGGACGCACCATGGCGCGCGTCTGATCGGAAAGCTCGCGAGTCTTGGTGGCGCCCAGCTCACCGGGGGCACCGATGATGCGCGTGGGCTCCGAGATGTTGACGGCACGGCCCGACAGGTAGCTGTTGAGCACCTGACGCAGCTCGTCGGCGGTCTGGAAGCGGTTTGCCGGGTCCTTCTCCATGCACTTGAGGATGATGCGCTCAAGGTCGGCGTCGACACCGGAGTTGATCTGGCTCGGCGGAATAGGCAGCTCGTTGACCTGCTTGAGTGCGACCGAGATAGCGTCGTCACCGTCAAAGGGAACGCGGCCGGTGGCGCACTCGTACATCACGACGCCCAGCGAGTAGATATCCGAGGTGGGGCCGAGGTCCTGACCACGGGTCTGCTCGGGGCTGACGTAGTGGGCGGTTCCCAGCACGTTGTTGTCTTGCGTGAGGTGGCTGTTCTTGGCGCGCGCGATGCCAAAGTCCATCACCTTGATGTTGCCGTCTGGCAGCACCATGATGTTCTGCGGCTTAATGTCGCGGTGGATGATCTCGTGCTTGTGGGCGACCGAAAGCGCGGAGCTGATCTGCGAGCCGATCTGGGCGACCTTCTTGGGGTCGAGGGCGCCGTGGCTCTTGATGCCGCTCTTAAGGTCGGTGCCGCGCAGGTACTCCATGACGATGTAATAGGTGTCGCCGTCCTTGCCCCAATCGTAGACGCCCACAATATAGGGGGAGGAGAGACCGGCTGCTGCCTGGGCCTCCTGCTTAAAGCGTGCGGCGAAGGTTGCGTCGCCAGCATACTGCGGCAGCATGATCTTGACGGCTACCGTGCGGTCGAGGACCTGGTCCTGTGCACGGTAGACGGTCGCCATGCCGCCTGTCCCCACCTTATCCTTGAGGAGGTATCTTCCCCCGAGGACCCTCTGTTCCATTCCTGCTCCTAACATAACTATTCGCTCAACGATGTGTGTAGTACCTACGATGTGGCCGCTGGGGCCGTGTGGCGCGTTGCCGCTAACTCTTCGGCCGCGGCGCGCCTCGGGTGTCCGATTCAATCATGGGCATCACGCTCCCTGTGCGGCGAGCGCCGCGGTCAGGACGATGCCGGCAATCTTGGCCGCCTTGACGTCGTGTTTGTCGTAATCCTCCAAGGCCACCGAGATGGCGACCGTGGGTGAATCGTAAGGCGCAAAGCCAACGAACATCGAGTTGACGTTGGTGCCGCCGGTCTCGGCCGAGCCGGTCTTGCCGGCGACCTTGACGCCGGGGACCTGGGCATCGGTGCCGGTACCGGACTGGACGACGGCGAGCATGGCCTGCTTGACCTGGTCGGCCGTGGCGGAGCTGACGGCCTGACCCAGCGAGCGGGACTGCGTGGTCTTGACCACAGTTCCGTCCGGGGCGAGTACCTGGGCTACAAAGTACGGGTCCATGACCACGCCACTGTTAGCGATGGCGGCGGCAATCACGGCGTTTTGCATGACGGTGGTCTGCGGGCCGGGCGTGTGGTCCATGCCGACAGGCTGGCCGGCGCCGGCCCAGGCGGTCTCCCACTCGGTCATGAGCGACGGGTCGGCCATGATGGAGGCTGTGGAGGTCAGGTCCTGGCCGAGCTTTTGGCCGTAGCCAAAGGCGTTGGCAAACTGCACGAGCGTGTTTGCGCCAACTTCGTTTGCCACCTGGCCAAAGACGACGTTGGAGGACACGGCAAAGGCCTGCTGCAGGCTGATGGTGCCGTAGCTCTCGTTGGCATAGTTGGTGACCGGCGCGTTGCCGATGTCCATGGAGCCGGGCGCCTGGTAGGTGCTGGTAAGGCTGGCGGTGCCGGTCTCGAGTGCCGCGGAAAGCGTAACGACCTTAAACGTGGAGCCCGGCGTGTACAGCGCGTCCATGGCGCGATTGTACATAGAGCCGTCCTCGCCGCCGCCCGTCTGCAGTAGGGCGTCGATGTTGGTGTTGTCGTAGGTGGGCGAGCTGGCACATGCGAGCACCGCGCCGGTACGCGGGTCGATGACCACTACAGCGCCCTTAAAGCCCTTGAGTGCCTGCTCGGCCGCCGTCTGGATGCGCGAGTCGATGGTGAGCTTGGCGGTGTTGCCCGGCTGGGTCTGGCCCGCGAGCGACGCGATGGCGTTGTTCCAGCTGGAGTAGTCCTTAGAACCGGTGAGCGTGTCGTTCATGACGCTCTCGATGGCGGTGGTGCCATACTGCTGGCTCACGTAGCCAACCACGTGCGCTGCCAGGTTACCGTTGGGGTAGGAGCGTACGTAGGTGCCGTCCTCCTGCTGCAGCGACTCGGCCAGCGTCACGCCGTCGGACGTGATGATGGAACCGCGCTGGATGTACTTGGAGCGGGCGATGGTGTGGTTGTTGGTCGGCATGTCCTGATAGTCCTTGGCCTTGATGACCTGGACATAGGTGAGGTTGCCGATAAGGATGGCGAATAGCGCCGTAAAGGCGAGCACCGCACGGGTTAGACGGTTGGCGAGCGCAACGCGGCCGAGCACACCGGATTCAGGCGTGTCGAGCAGGCGACGGCGCATGCGCGAGCCGACGGAATGGCTGCCGCTGCCGTAGGAAGACGAGGTGGCAAAGCGCGTGCCCGTCGGGGCGGCGGCAGATGCGACCTGATCATCGGTGATGGCGGCCATAGTGCCGGTGCCGGTAAGCTCGGCCTCGCGTCCGGTCGCTTCGTCACCGGCGCGCAGCAGGAGCGCGACGATGATAAAGCTTGCCAGCAGCGAGGAACCGCCCTGGCTCATAAAGGGTAGGGTGACGCCGGTCAGCGGGATCAGGCGGGTAACGCCGCCCACGATTAAAAAGGCCTGGAAGCTGATGGCGGCCGTAAGGCCCGTGGCGCTAAAGGCGGCGAGGTCGGATTTAGCGCGGGCAGCCGTGGTGAGGCCACGCACGGCAAAGAGCATAAACAGGATGAGCACGGCGCCGCCGCCCAAAAGGCCCATCTCCTCGCCGATGGCCGAGAAGATAAAGTCGGACTCGACGACAGGGATGTTGTTGGCCATGCCGTTGCCGATACCAACACCGACCAGACCGCCATCGGCAAGCGAGAAGAGCGACTGGACGATCTGGTAGCCCTGGCCCTGGGCGTCCTTAAACGGATCGACCCAAACCTGGAAACGCACCTGAACGTGAGACAGGAACTTGTAGGCGCCCACGGCTCCAACGGCTAAGAGCGCAAGGCCGATAACGACATACGAGAATCGTCCCGTGGCAACGTAGAGCATCAGCAAGAAGATGGTGTAGAACAGCACGGCCGAACCCAGGTCGCGTTCGAAGACGACGACGAGCAGGCACACGCCCCACACGGCAAACAGCGGCAGCAGCAGTCGCAGGCGAGGGATCTTAAAGCCCAGGATCTTGCGGTTGGAGATGGAGAGCAGCTCGCGGTTCTCGGCCAGGTACCCGGCCAAGAACAGCACGATAAAGACTTTGGCGAACTCGCCGGGCTGGATGGTAAAGCCCGCGATGCGAATCCACAGCTTGGAGCCCGAGATCGTGGTGCCGATAAAGATAGGCAGCATCAGCAGAATGATGCCGATAATGCCAAAAGTGTACTTGTAGCGCATGACTACGTCGAGGTTCTTAACCAACGCGAGCGTTCCCACCATGAGCGCCACCGAGACAAACAGGATGATGAGCTGTGAGATGGCGAGAGCGGGGGCGAGGCGTGTCACGAACGTGATGCCGATGCCCGAAAGTATAAATACGATGGGTAGGATGGCGGGGTCGGCGCCGGGCGCCAAGATGCGCACGGCGATATGTGCCGCGGCGAAGGCGGCAAAGAGGCCGATCGGCACCGCGAGCGTCTCAAAGGAGATGGCGGCGCCCGCGGTGAGCACGTACATCGCATACAGCAGGATGACGGGGAACGCCGAGGCGATGAGCAAGAGCAGCTCGGTGTTGCGGCGACTCATAAGCGGCACTCCCTTTCTAGTTCTTTTCGGAGGCTTCGGCCTCGGCGGACTGTTCGGCGGTTTTCTCGGAATCTGATTCGGAGGTCGATCCCTGATTGGTGTTGTCGCGAATCGTTTGCGCGTCGATCACCTGGCGGGTCTGCTCTTCATCGATCTGGTGGCGGTACTTGGATATCGTGTCCTGCGCATCGTCGACACTTGTTTGCGGAATGCCCGCCTTGAGGCGGTTTTGCGTGTCTTCGGGCAGGTCGGACAGCTTGATGCTGGTTTCGCTTTCGAGCCAGTGGAGCTTGAGTCCGAGCGGCTTGCCGGGAAGGCCGCGCCAGACGGCGACATTGCCCTGGTAGGTACCCAGGTAGTACGAGCCGGTGACACCCGTGTAGGCCCAGATGCCAGCTGCCAGCACAAAGACGAGGGCCAGGATGGCGGCGATAGTAATGTTGCGGCGACGCACGCGTTGCGCCTCGCGCATAACGCCATCGTCAACCAGGTCAACGACTACTACGGTCACGTTGTCGTGGCCGCCGGCGGCAAGCGCCGCGTCCACTAGGTTGTCGACGCAGATTTGCGCGGTTGAGGACTGCGTGGCGATGTTCTCGATATCGCTATCGGGAATCATGCTCGAAAGGCCGTCGGAGCACAGGATCAGGCGGTCGCCTTCCTCGATATGCAGGGTGAAGTGGTCGGCATACATGGCGGGGTCCGAGCCCAGCGCACGGGTGATGACCGAGCGGTTGGGGTGGACGCGAGCCTCGTCTGCCGTAATCTCGCCGGCGTCCACGAGCTCCTCCACGTAGGAGTGGTCGCGGGTCACGCGGATGAGCGTGCCCTCGTGGAGCAGGTAGGCGCGAGAGTCACCCACGTGGGCGATGGCGAGCGTGTCGTTTTCGATATAGGCGCAAGTGGCTGTGCAGCCCATGCCGGGCTTGCCCAGGCCGTTCAGGGCCGCCTCGATTACGGCGGCGTTGGCTGCCTCGACGGCTGCGGCCAGGCGTGCTGCGTCGGCGGACTGCGGGGCCGTCTTGGCAATAGTCTCGACGGCAATGGAAGAGGCTACCTCGCCGGCGGCGTGACCGCCCATGCCGTCGCATACGCAAAAGAGCGGCGACTGCACCAGGTAGGAATCCTCATTGTGCGGGCGTACGCAGCCAACGTCAGAGCGGGCGCCCCACATGAGTTGCGTGGTGGTGCCGGCATCATAGGTCGAGTCGGTCTCGATGCACTCCTCGGTCAGGGGCTCAAAGCTCATGGTCGAGCCGGGGTCTTTGAGCTTGGTCTCAACGGCGGCAACGTCGATCTCGGCTGTGTCACCGGGAGAGACGGTGTCGGTCTCGGCGTTTGATTCGGAATCGCCGGTGTCCGGGGAGCCGGGCTCCTCGGGCGCGCGGGCGGTCGACTCGTCGTCTTGCGGGCTGGCGTCTATAGGCTCGGGCGTCGCAAAGTGCGACGGCGCGGGTGTGCTTTGCGACTGGGCGGCGGGCTCGGCCACGGCATCGGACTCGCTTGCGGGCGCAGGCTGCGGGGCCTTGGGTGCGGGGCCGTCCTCGGGGGATGGCCCCGCCTCGGGCGCCGGCGTAGACGCGGGCGCAACCTCGGATGCCGGGGCTATGGGAAACGCCGGCGCGGCGGGCTCGGGTGCCGCAAACACCGCAGCGCTCTCGTTGATTGCCGCGGCGACGGGCTCTGCAAAGTGAGCCGGCGCCGGGGTTGCTTCGGGCGCTGTGGGCTGTTCCGCAGCATGTGCGCCGATGGGCGCCGCTACGGCATCCTCTTCGTCCTCGTTATCGGCGAGATCCGAAATATCATGCGTTACATGCGAAAGAGGCAGGGAGAACACGGTGTCCTCGGGTTCCACGGGTGCGGAGCCCGCCGGAGCGGCGTGGGCCGGCGCAGCTGTGGCGGCAGCCGGTGCCTCGGTCATAGTCGCGGACTTGTTCTCCTCGTCGATCATCGACGGTTCACCTTCATGACCACGTCGCCAATCTGGACTTCGTCGCCCTCACGCAGCGTCGCGGGCTCCACGAGCTGGCGGCCGTTGACGAGCGTGCCGTTAAGCGAGTTGAGGTCCTCGATGATGAGCGCCGGGCCCTGCAGCGAAAAGCGCGCATGCGAGGCCGAGACGAACGGTTCGTTGATGCAGATGTCCGAAGATGGCGAGCGACCGACGATGACGGGGCCGAGCATGTCTACGTGGATGCCGCGGATACCGCGCGGACCCTTGTCCACATCAATCGTCCAGATAGCCGAGTCGCGGCGCTGCCCGCGCACGAGTCCCACGCCGGTCTTCATGACGGCGAACAGGAAGATATAGAGCAGGGCGACCAGGACGATGCGGCCTGCAAAAAGGACGATATCGATGTTCATAAGCGACTATCCCCTAAATTCAAAGGTGCTCAGGCCAAACGTCAGCAAATCGCCGTTGCGCAGCGGGCAGCGCGTAATGCGGCGGTTGTTGACGAGCGTGCCGTTGGTGGAATTGAGGTCCTCGATCGACCAATCCGAGCCCGTAAAGGTGAGCTGGGCGTGGCGGCGTGACACGTTGGGGTCGCGCAGGGCAATGTCGGAAACTGAGCGCTCGCGACCGATGGTCACCTGTGCGGAGGTGATGCTATGGCTCTCGCCGCTCACGACGTCGACGAGCTGGGCGAGCGGGCGCTGCGGGGCGCGAGTGCTTGCCATGTTGGAGGCGATGCCGGCTGCGGCGCCTAGGCCCACGGCGGCACCGGTCGCGGCGGCTCCGCCCATGCCGGCAAGCGCGTCGCGCGAGACGGTCTGCGGCACCGGGATGGGTGCTGCGGCGGGGTCGGGGACGCTAGGCGCGAAGGGGTCTGCCACGGCAAGTGGGTCGGGAGCGGCGGCGCGAGGCGTCGGCTGCTGCTGGGGCATGGCGGCGGGGCGCTGCTGCTGCGGGGCAGCAAACTGCTGCTGGCCGGCGCGCGGGGCGCTGGCGGCACGGCTTGCCGCGGAGTTATTTTGGCCCAGACCGTTTTGATAGGCGCGCTCTTCTTCGTACAGGCGGCCGAGCGTGGGGGCATCGACGTTCTCGGCAAAGACCGAGAACTTGCCGGCGCGCAGCTGCGGATCGATCATAAAGCGCACGAGGGGCTCGCCGACAAAGACATAGCGGCGCTTTTCGGCCTGCGCCTTCACGAACTCGCGGACCTCGCGCGAAAGCTCGGGGTAGAACGGGGCGAGCATGGGATCGTCGTCGGCGGCGATCAGGATGGTATAGAGTGCCGGCGCCGTGTTGACGCCATTGATCACCAGAGTCTGATCCTCCATGTCGCGAGCGGCCTGCTTGGCAAGCTTCTTAAAGGAGAACGGGGCACGGGTGGCACCGAAGATGCCGGCCACGTGGTCCTCGAAGATGTTCAGGAAGTTCACGAAAGATCACTCTCCGTATAGGTTCTTTGGTATCCGAGCAAATATAGGCATATCCCAACGATTATAGAGGATAGGGTTCCCGCAACCGCCGCCTTGGCGACGACCGCGGCTGCAAGGCTGGCAATTTCCATATGGTGTGCAAGACAGGACGCCGCTGCGCAGCCGATGCCGGCGACAGCGATGGCGGCGATTGCGGCAAGGTTTGAGCCCTGATCGGCACGCTTGGCATGGGCATTGAGCAGCGCAGATGACGCCGCGGCAGTTGCCGCTACCAGCACAAAGGCAGCCCAAAGGAGTGGGTCTCCCAGCGCTGCGGCAACGTTACCGAGCCCCAGCACGCCTCCGGCTGAAAGCGCGACCGTGGCCAGACGGGCAAAAAGCACGCCCATGCCCGTTGCCGCGGCGGCGCTTGCCGGGCCAAGCCAAAATGACGCGACGCCGGCGGCGACCCCAGCTGCCAGGAAGGTGTTGCCAGTCAGACAGCCAAGCGCGAGTGCACAGGTGAGCGCGGCGCTCGCGGCAGCCTCGGTGCGACCCCAGGCGATCCACCAACCGGACATGGCGGCGGCAAAGATCACCGCGACGGGCAACATCGACAGGATGCCCTGCGCCTGCATGGTGGCGTTGGCCATGAGCACCAAAAAGCCCACAGCCGAGATGGCCGAGCCGATCTGGGGGGCCAGGCCAGCCGCCGCTCCGATCGCGATGGCCGCAATGACCAGGCCGGGAAGCGCCGCGACCCCGGCCGTTTGCATCAGCAAAAAGCTAAAGGTGCCGCACGTTAGCGCCGAGATAGCGCGCATGGCGTAGTCGCGCGCATGGCTCCAGCGCGTGCCCGCCCAGCCGAGTGCGGGGTCGACCTCGATGGCGTCGTCCTCGTAGTACGACGGCTCGATATCGTCGAGCTCCTGCTCGTCATCCGAAAGTTCGCCAACCATTTGCTCCAGGCTGCGACGGCCTTCGCGCACGCTGCCCAGACCGGCAAGGAGCTGGTCGCAAAATGCCTCGATGCTGTTGGGGCGGTCCTGCGGCATGGGGGAGAGCGCGCTCATGAGCGCGGCCTCGGCTCCCGGGGGAAAGTGTGGTATCAGCTCGCTGGGATAGGTGGCGCCGCCGATGATGCGGCCGAGCGAGTCGGCGGGCGTGGCCGCCATAAAAGGAGCGCTGCCGCACAGGCCCTCGTAGATCACACAGGCGAGGGCAAAGACATCGGCGCGCTCGTCGACCGTGCCGGTCTCGATATCGAGCTGCTCGGGCGGCATGTAGCCGATGGTGCCGCCGCGTGAGCCGCCAAAGCCACCGGCGGACGACAGCCGCGCCATGCCAAAGTCGGTGAGCTTTACATTGCCCGAGTGGTCGATGAGCACGTTGGCGGGCTTAATGTCCAGGTGGAGTACGCCATTACTGTGGGCGAAGGTGAGCGCCTGGCCCAGGGCATCGGCAATGGCCGCGGCCTCGTCAAAGGTAAGTGAGTGGCCGTCCGCGCGGTGCAAAAACTCGGCCAGCGACATGCCATCGACATATTCCATAACCAGGTAGGCATAGGCTGTGTCGTGCGTAAAGTCGATAACCTGCACGATGTTGGGATGTTGAAGCATGGCGGCAGTGTGCGCCTCGCGCAGGACATCCATGATGTCGCTAGCGGGCATGCCGGCACCGTTGATAAGGGGGATGCGTTTAATGGCGACGCGGCGGCGCAGGTGCGTGTCGCGGCAGATCTCGATGGAGCCAAAACCGCCGGTCGCAAGTGTCTCGAGCGGCTGGTACCGCTTGAGCAGCTCGCGAGAGCTGGTGCCCTCCAAAGGAACGTCCGGCGAGAACCGGGCGGTATGTTGCGAGAAAAGCGGCATGGCCAACCCTCGTGCGTTTAAAGTTCGTTTGCGAGCGGCGGGCGCGGGGCCGAGCCGTTCGCGGTGGCATAGATGCTGCTAGTGTAGCACGCTCGGGCAGATGGCGAGGATAGCGGGATGCGAGGTGGCCCGATCGATTCGGCCCGTTTCGGCTCGTTTGGAAAGCGCATCTCAGTTTTCAGCCAAATTATGGGATGCGCTTTCCAAATGGGGTGGGCTGCGGAAACTGCATCCCAGAATATTGCCCTGGAACGGGATGCGCTTTCCGAACCGGCGTCCAAAAGGAAACCGCATCCCGCTTTGATGTGGGGACTGCGAACAAAAGCCGGACCGTGATCTGGCGCGGATTGGAGTTCGCCTGAATCATTGATGCTGGCTGGTGTGAGAACAGAGATAAACGAGCGGCTCGAGCGATATAATGACACGCTATGGAGGCCGTATGCTCTTTTCCCGCCGTTCTGCTACATTTGCCTGCGCCATTGCGCTTGTCGTAATGGCGGTCACCCCTTATCACCGGTTTTCATCTTCAATCGGCCTAGCGTCAGGTGCAATGACCTGGCTCGTTATCCTGGGCGCATGCCTCGCGGCGTTTGTTCATGGTGCTGCGCTATGCAAGGGGGGAATGAGAAGGCCGAGGCATCTCGGTGCCATCGGTGTTTTCCTTGGTGTTATTGCAACGGTTCCCGAATGGGCCGACCTGGCTTTCTATGCTCGCGGAGACTCTATTCCAATCGTGTTTGCACCGATTTGGTTGTTACATGGCGTTTCGTGTGTCTCGTGCTTTGTTGGGTCGCTGCTTCTCTCATATGTTATTTGGGGCACGGCGGACTCTCCTTTGACGCAGAGGTCGACACGGACTGACGAAAGGGAAACTCGTCACCCGCAGGACGCGATTTTTACAGAAACAATAGCCGTCATGTCTTGCCTGCTGTTTTGCTGTCGAGTTTCATGGAGAGTCGTTCCCGAGCCATGGGGGATGCCCCCTGTAACGGCCGCGTCAATTGGCCTTGCGCTTTTAATTCCGTTGGTCTATCTCGCATTGACTGTGGCCCCGCCGTTTTGCCGCCCTCGTGCCTTTGGCCATGGGCGGCGCGACGTGTTTGCCTGTTCTGTGCTCGTAGCAGTTCCTATTGGTCTTATTCCGGCTGTTGAGGCGGCATACTTCGCAAGCGATGCCGTGGTCATTGCATTGCTGGCGATGGGGTCCGTTATCGCTGCTGCCTTCGTATGCATGTTGCTAAGGGGGAAACGGGACAACAATTCGGATATCGCCTGTGCGTCCGACACATTCGATGCGGGGGTGTTTTCCCCTGCCCTGTCGCCTAGAGAAGAGCAGTTTGTTCGACTGCTGCTCAAAGGGAAAACGCCGGCGGAAATTGCCAAGGAGACGGATACGAAGCCATCGACGGTGAGAACAACGCTTCACCGAGCATACGGGAAGGCGTCGGTTGCGGGCTCACGCGAGCTCGTGGCGCTGTTTGCGGGTGAGGGCGATACTGTAGGGCATGAGCTACCGCAGCGGCATGCTGACGATATAGTGGCATCAGCTCGAACGCGCCGGCTGTTTCGATACCTGCTCACATTATTCTTTATCCTCCTTGCGGCGGGGCCCTTGGTAATGGCGGATAGCGATTGGGGGTCCGGTGTTTCGCGGGCTGTCGCCTTTTCCCTCTTAAGCTACGCATTGGGTCTCGGACTGCTTCTGTCGCTACGCTACGCGGGTGGAAAAGCGAATCGTGGCGCTGCGCTGGATAGAGCGGGTGAAGCGATTTGGCTCGGAAGCCCGTACGTATGGGCGGTGCTATCTGCTGTGGAATGGTCTTTTATCTATATCGCGGCATTGATGTGCATACGCGTTCCGTTGATGGCTGTGCCGGTCCTGTTTTGCGGCGTGGCGTCTACGGCTTCGCTCGCTGTTGGGCTGCGTCCGTTTAAGGTGCATGCCCATGCTCGGGCTATCGTGCCGTTGGTGTCAATGGGCATGGTTGCCTTAATCTATGCGGTCGCTAGGGGGCGAATCCATGGACTTGCGGTGCTGACGGGGGTGCTGCTCACATATATAGTGATGCGAAGCTGTCCGCAGCGCAAAATGCTTGGGATATGGATGCTTTGCTTCGGGGCGACGGCTCCTGTTTGGGCTGTCTTGCTCAATATGGTGCAGGATCTGACGGTTTTCGAGCCGTTGTTCCTCGCGTCGTTGTTGGGGCAAAGTTCGGCTGTCAATGTCGTCGTGGCAACGGTGATTGTTTGCTGGTCTGTGCCCATGTTCGTTACGCACATCGCGCTCGCCCGCTCGGTTGAGGACGAGAAGGCCGTCTTGGAGTACCGGGCGAACGGGTCCACCGAAACGGCCCGCGTGCGCCAGCTGGCCCTGCTTACGTCGCGCTCCCTTTCTGATGTTCAGTCGCAAATTTTGCTGATGACGGCAGAGGGGGCAACGACAAAGGCCATTGCGGAGGATGTCGGTTACGCTGCATCTACGGTGCAAGCGCTGCGGTCTGCATCTTACCGCCAGTTGAAGATCAAGAATAAGGCGGAGCTAATTTTATTGTTATCGCAGGTAAATAACGTGTAAACGCCTGAGCAATCAACTCAATAGCGGGTGTTTACAGACATCTTTCTCTATTCATGCGAAGGTTGCCGTGCGTCGACGCATTGTTAACCGCTTTTGATTGGAGAAGGCCATGATTAAGCCAAGGAGCGCTATTGCTCGAATCGGAGTCGGCTTGGTGATTGCAGCTGGTCTGTCCCTAGGGGTTCCCGCTGCATCGTTTGCACAAGAGGAGTTTGACACCTCTCAGGTTTCCAGCATTACTCAAAACGCCGATACGGGAATTACGACCTGTACGAACAATGCCGATAAGGCATTTAGTTTTCAATGTGCCGGGACGAGTGCAACTGGCTACCGTCAAAAGGATGATTCCTCATCGCTCTATCTGGATATCCAGGGCCATACGGGAAATCCGCTTCGGTTATATACAGACGGTGCGTATAACACAAGCGGTAGCGGCAGCATGAATTGTACTCAGGGAACGTATCGTTCGAATCACAAGGGACAGTGGGAAATGTATAACCTCGTCCGTGAGAACGGGCGATCTGCGGCGCGACTGACTGCATGGGCGGAGTCTGGCTACGGCACTGTTATTGGCGTATGGAGCCCCGACTGCGTCGGGCATTTCCACAAGCTTCCCGCATAGTTGTTTGAAATGGCTCCCTTCCGGCTTTCTGGGTCGGAAGGGGGAGGAGGACGTATGAACCAAAAGCTCGCAAGATACGAACTGTCGAAAACGATTAGACGTCCAGCTTTTATCCTTGCTCTCTTGATTGCGGTCGCAGTTGCAATAGCTGCCGCGCTGGAGCCGTGGGCAAATTTGGAAAAAGAGCGCCACAACCTTCTTTCTTTTGGTTACGGCGTTGGCGTGCAAGCCGAAAATTATCTCGGTCAAACACGTGAAAGCAGCTTCGGTAACTGGATTGTTGTGAGCGCGAACGCGCCACTGTCTGCGTCGGTGTTTTTCTATGCACTGCCCCTGCTTGCAATGTTGGCTGGATCTTGGTCGTGTCTCTTTGAGCGTTTGAGTGGTTATGACATGCAGATATGCACGCGCGTTTCCAGAAAGGCGTACGTGAACGTAAAGATGCTGTCTGCTTTCCTCTCCGCGTTTACAGTGACTGCCATTCCTCTGCTCGTCAATTTCCTGATCGTCTCGATGCTTTTTCCTGCGTATCTTCCTCGGGTCGATGAGTCGACTTACGTAGGACTTTACCTGCATAGCTACTTCTCCGGTCTATTTTATTCGCATCCTTTGTCATATGTGCTCGCATACACGCTGTTCGATGCTGTCACGCTCGGGACTTTATCCATGGCTGTAACTGGCTTCTCAATTTTGTTTCGTAGCAGAATCAAAGCGATAATTGTCCCGTATCTGCTAATGGTTGCGTGGCATTTTGCAAATGGCTGGATCTTCGGCGTAATGGCTTGTGTGGGGTTTAACTGCAATATCCTCAACAGCATCAGGTCGGAATCGCTGAATAACTGGCCAGACATTCGAGCCGGTTTTGCGGAAATCATATTATTGACCCTTGCTTCGTTGGCTTTTTCTGGGGCGTGGAAAAGACGCGAGGTGGTCTGATGCTGTTTAGGCTGGTCGCCGCGGACCTGAGGACCGTTTTGAAGAAGAACATCATCACTTTTATTGCAATTGCGGCAGTGACCGTTGCGAACTTGGTGTACGCCTACGGATTGTCTTCTGTGTATGGGGTTAGAACGGATACCTTGGGGTTTGCGGATAATCTTGCGCTCGTGTTTGCCGGATCTGCTCCGTTTGAGCCTAGGCCCGGGGTCATGTTTGTGCCTCCGCTAGGATGGCTATTTCTCATTCTGCTTATTCTCTATACAACACTCGACTATCCGACCGAATCGTTGCACGGGTTTGGTTTGCAAGCGCTTGTTCGATGCCGGGCAAGAACCCTTTGGTGGGTCTCGCGTTTTATCTTGGTGGCGGCAGTAACGGCATTTTCACTGCTCGTGGTGGTTTGCTCTGTTGTGATTTGGAGCTTGGTGGTGAGCTCCTCGTTCAGCGCGGTCATTCATGGTGAGTCGCTTCAACTGGCTAATTTGGCGCCGTGGTTTCTCAAAGCTGCCGAGGCAGATGCGCTGCCGTTTTTCATAGGTCTCTTATTTGCTTTTGAGGCGCTTGCGTTTGCGCAGGCAGCGGTTGGGTTTGTGCTTGGGTCGTCAGTCTCGTTTGTGGTTTTAATGAGCTACCTGATCTGCTCGGCATATGCACGACATTGGGCGCTATTGGGCAACGCCTTGATGCTGTTGCGCTGGGGCGGAATTGTCAAAGAGGGAATCGCGGCGGGCTCGAGTGTCTTGTCATCAATTGGGCTTATGTCGCTATGCCTATCGTTGGGCGGACTGTGGTTTCGAAGGGCCGACCTTATAGAAAAGGGGGACAAGATATGAGCGTGATCGTAAGGGGCGTATCGAAGCGCATGGGTAAAAACGATGTCCTGCGCAACGTGTCCATCGAGGTTGACCCTGGGACCGTGGTCGGGCTTCAGGGGATAAACGGTTCGGGCAAGACCATGCTCATGCGAGCGGTTTGCGGGTTGATCAAGCCTACCGAAGGCGAAATCTCTATCGATGGCCAAAGGCTTGGGGCGGACATCTCGTTCCCGCCGAGTCTGGGGATGTTGATCGAGGCGCCTTCCTTTTTGGGATATCTGTCTGGCTACGACAATCTGAAGCTCATCGCTCAGATCAAGGGCGTTGCCACCCCCGAGGACATTCGCTCTGCCCTGCGGCTCGTGGGGCTCGATGCAGACGAAAAAAAGAAGTTCCGAGCATACTCGCTTGGGATGAAGCAGCGTCTGGGGATAGCTGCGGCAATTATGGAGAAGCCGAAGCTGCTTGTTCTCGATGAGCCAACGAATGCCCTCGACGAAGCGGGCGTTGAAATGCTCAAGCGCGTTGTGGCGATGGCGGCATCAACGGGTCGTGAGGTCCTTCTGTCCAGCCATGACGGAGAGGTGCTCGAGGAACTGGCCGATCGGGTTTACTGCATGCGCGACGGTGCCGTTGTGAAAGTTCGGGAAAGGTCGTGAGCGCGATGAAGAAGACCCTGTGGACGAGAAGATCGGCGCTCGCGCTTTTTTGCTGTGCTGCTGCCGGCCTTGCGGGCATGAGGGTGAGCGTCGTTAACGGGAACCGGACGGTCATTCCTGAGAAATATTACGCGGAGGGCGAATGGCTCTCGATGGATGGAGCGTTTCTGGGGTCGAAGGATGTGGTGACTGATGGGTATTCGTTTTGCATAGACGGGGCAGAGTTGCTCACGCCGCGCGAGTATCTCAAACGAGCACATGACGATTATTCAAAATATGGCACCGTGGATACGAAAACGAGACTGAAGGATGCCGACATCACGTGCGTTATCGCCGTAAAGATGCGTGTCAGAAATAGGGATAATATCGACGGTGGAATCAAAGCGTATGTTTGGCATCTGGTTCCGGAGTCTGCGCCAAACTATGATTTTGTAGTCAATACCGATCTGATAACGCAAGCCATGCCGGTCCTTGGCGGCTCTGCTGCGTTTGCCGTGGAGGTTGGGGCAGAAAACGAGTTGCTCGTCCCATTTATGATGCAGAACACCAACGACTATTTCGAAGGTTACGAGACCGTCCGTTTTGAGAAAGCATTTCCCGGGACTTACACGATGAAGATGACCGATCTGCCGGAGCGGAGGCTCTTAAGGTTTGAAGTGAAATAGCTCGAGAGCAAGGCAAAACGGGTCCATTGGCGGTACGCGCGCCCGATTCCAGGCGCCCCGGCCCGGAATCGGGCGCGGGACGAGGCGCCTTCGGTGTCGGCCGGCCTACCGCTTCTTCTTGCTCTTCTTCTGCTTGCGCTGCTTGCCCTTGGTCTCCTGGGGCTTGTCGCCCTGTTTTGCTTCGGCAGCGGCCTTTTCTGCCTTCATCTTCTTGCGTTTGGTCTCGATGCGGAGTTTTTTGTTGATGCGCGCCTTAAGGAAGGGACCGAACTGCTCGGCATCGCCGCGGACAAAGGTGTCCTTAGGGATCGTCACGCCCTGGTCGGCGAACATGGCCACAAAGATGCGCTCGCCGTCGAGCACGTGGTCGAGCTTTTCAAACGGGAAGAACTGCGACTTGCCGCTCGTGCCCCAAACCATCAGGCCGTCCTCGTTGGCGGCGACGCGGCGATAGCGGCCACCCATGGACTCGTCGGCCTCAACGGCGTCGATAAAGTCGCGGGCGAGGGTGTGGTGCAGGTTTTTGCTCCACCAGGCCAAAAAGGCGCCGAATACGATCAAGACGACGCCAAACTTGATCCAGTTGCCGCCGGCCACCAGCATGCCGATGCCGATGAGCGCGGCAATTGCCGCGGCGACATACAGCGAGCCGCGACGCCTGGGCGAGGCGACCAGGCGGGCGAAGTCGGTGACGAGGTCGTTTTCGTATTGGTACTCGTTGAGGTACAGGATGCCGTCGTCGGCTGCGGCCTGCTCCTCGAGCGCGACCTCGACCTGGTCGGCTGCTTCGGAGGGAACGAGGTTGCTCTCTGCGTCTGCCATGCTCTTTGGACTCCTATCGCGGCGGGCTCGCCGTACGGGTTATTATGGAATGCAGTATGCCGTGCGACCGCATGGCCGCCGCGGCAACAAGACTCAGTATACCCGGGGGAGCACCCATGGAATCGTTGTACCGAAAGTATCGCCCGCTCACCTTTGACTCCGTGGTGGGCCAGCAGCATATCGTCTCGACGCTCGAGCACGCCATCACCGAGGGGCGCCTGTCCCACGCCTACCTGTTCTGCGGACCGCGCGGCACGGGCAAGACCACCATGGCGCGCATTCTGGCCAAGGCGCTGCTGTGCCGCAATGCCGAGGCGGCGCGCGCCGAGGGTGCAAGCGGCTGCATGCCCGACGGTACTTGCGAGGAGTGCGAGCTCATTGCCGAGGGTAACCACCCCGATGTCTACGAGCTCGATGCCGCCTCCCGCACGGGCGTGGACAATGTGCGCGAGGAAATCATCAACTCCGTCAACTTTGCCCCGGTGCGCGGCAAGTACAAGATCTATATCATCGACGAGGTCCACATGCTCACGACGGCGGCGTTCAACGCGCTGCTCAAGACGCTCGAGGAGCCGCCGGCACACGTGATCTTTGTGCTGTGCACCACCGACCCGCAAAAGATTCTGGAGACCATCCTCTCGCGCTGCCAGCGTTTCGATTTCCATCGCATCGGCAACGAGGATATCGAGCGTCGCCTGGCATACGTGTGCGAGCAGGAGGGCTTCGATTACGACGATGAGGCGCTGGCTATCGTGGCGCGCCATGCCAAGGGCGGTATGCGCGACGCGTTGTCCACGCTGGAGCAGCTGAGCGTCTTTGGCAACGGTTCTGTGCATGCGGACGACGCCCGCTCGCTTTTAGGCGAGGTTTCGGACCAGATTCTGGGCGAGTTTTCCCGCGCCATTGCCGATCGCGATGTTGCCGAGCTCTATGGACTGATCCGTGCGCAGGTCGAGGAAGGAAACGACCTGCTGGAGCTGACGCGCGACCTGGTGGCGCATGTGCGTGACGTGTACGTTGCCTGCGTTGCCGGTGCCCGTGCCGAGCTGTTTGAGGGCGGCTCCGAGCAGGCCGAGGCGCTTGCTGCCGAGGCCGCTGCCTTTGGCGAGCATCCTGCCGACCGCCTGGCCCGTGTGCTGACGGTGCTCGACGATGCCGCACTGGAGATGAGGGGCGCGAGCGACGTGCGCCTGGTGCTCGAGATCGCCTGCACGCGCCTGGCACGTCCCGAGGCCGATTTAACGATTGAGGCATTGGCCGAGCGCGTGGCCCGCTTGGAGGCCATGGTTGCCAACGGCGCCGTGCCGGCGAGCGTGGCTGCTGCTCAGGCCGCCGCGCCTGCAGCATCCGTACCCGCTGCTGCCCAACAGCCGACGCTAATTTCGGGCGCTCGTGCTGCCGCTCCGGCGGCATCCGCTGCCCCCGCTGCTACGTCCGCGCGCCAGGGCGGTATGCCTTGGGACCGTGGTGCTGCTGTTCCGGCTGCCCAGCCTGCGTCCCGTTCTGCGTCCGTGTCAGCTTCCAAGCCTGCAGCGCCTGCACCTCAGCCTGCGCCGACTCCGACGCCTCAGCCCGTTGCGGCTCCCGCGCCTGCCACCGCTCCGGCACCTAAGCCCCAGTCCAACAATGCCGCCCAGGTTGCCGCCGCCGGTACTGCCGAGACGCCCGCGGTCGAGGATGCCGGAGAGCTGCAGCGCAAATGGGCCGAGGTTGTCGAGCGTGTCAAGGCGCGTCAGGCTTCCTACGCGGGGCTTTTGCTCAATGCCCGCGCCACGGCTGACGACGGCTCCAGGCTCACGGTCTCGTTCCCCGCGGGCTCGACCTTTGCCATCAAGATGCTTGGACGCGCCGACACGCAGTCGGTGGTCCTGCCGACAGTCAGTGCGGTCTTCGGTCGTCGTACCGTCGACTATGTCCTGGATGGGGGTGGCACGCCGGCTCCTCAACATGAGGAGCATTCTCCATCTGCACGGGCTGCGGTATCTGCGGACCCGCAGCCCGTGTCCTCGGCGGCCCCTGCATCCTCGAGCGCCAGCGCGACGCAGCCAAAAGCAGCACCGATAGCGGCGCCGACCCCGTCGGCGCCTAAGCCCGTCATGGCCAAACCGGCTGCTCCGACACCCGCGCCCAAGCCTGCCTCGCCCGCGCCCAAGTCGTCTGACCTGGGCAAAGCCCCCTGGCTGCGCTCCGACAACCCCGCCGGCGCTCCTGCCACGGGCAAGCTCCCGACCGAGCCCGCGCCCCGAGCGCCCGAGCGCGCGTCCGCTCCCAAGGCTCAGCCCGCCGCGCCGTCTGCGCCATGGGAATCCGAGCAGGTTCCCTACGACGATGCCATGGTTGGCGGTTTTGTTGCCGATGCTGGTGGGGACGATCTGCCTCCGTTCGACGTGCCGGGTGCGGCGTCCGCGCCCAAGTCCGCTGCAACTGCCCCCAAAGAGGAGGACGCTCCTGCAGCTCCCTGGGAGTCCAACTCCGGTGCGGGCGGCCCCTTCGGCCATCAGGGTGCAGCCCCGAGCATCCCGCAGACCGAGGACGAGGCCAAAGCCCTCATCCGCAGCGTCTTCGGCCAGTCCACCATCTTCAAGCCGGTGGAGTAGCTGCGCAGGCGGGTATACTGCTCAAGAAGAGAACCCCTTGCCCGGGCGCATCTGTATTTCGGACATGTGCAACGTGGTGCCGCGTATATCGCATTCGAGCAGACAGGCGCGTGACGGTCGGCCTAGGATGCTGAGGTCGATACGATACGTCGCATGGCTGTCCGTGTACTCGACTTGCTCGGCGTTGACGGTTGCTCCGATTGTAAATAAAGAGCCCAGTTCGGCATCGACAATCTTGGAGTCCTTTATCTTGACCTTGAACTCTTGGTAGAGGGACGGGCTGTTGTAGTAAATGGTTCGGGTTCCGTCGGTGCATTCATCGGTCGTCTCCCATTTGACGACGGGCTGGTCCGAGCTGGCTATCAGCAGTTCTGCTCCAAAAGCTATGGCATGGGTGATGATAACCAGTAATGCCCAGCCGACAAAGAGATAGAGAACCACATATGCAACGGGGTGTTTTGAGCGGATGTTTTG
>UQYE01000016.1:0-35940 GCA_900545145.1 uncultured Collinsella sp.
TCGGAGCTACGAACGGGGGCGCTTCTGGTCTGCGGAGTGTTTTCAAAAACCAAGCCCGGTCCCGGCCTGCGGTAACGTTGCTGGCGGTTCTTGGGCATCGCTTGCTGGCGGGGGTCCTTGTCTGAGTTGGACTTGGTTGGCGGGGCTACTGGTCCCGGTCGTTGTCCCGTCCCAGCATCGCCCTCAGCTTCTCGAAGCTCTCCTCGCTCAGGCAGTGCTCCATGTGGCAGCCCTCTTGCGACGCGACCTTGGGCGTTACGCCTGCATCCTCTAGCAGCCCTACAAAAAAGCAGTGGCGCTCCCACATTTGACGGGCAACCTCAAGACCGCGTTCCGTCAGA
Organism: uncultured Collinsella sp.; assembly: GCA_900545145.1. GTDB lineage: Bacteria > Actinomycetota > Coriobacteriia > Coriobacteriales > Coriobacteriaceae > Collinsella. The sequence goes on from UQYE01000016.1 coordinate 342, forward strand.
TGCACGTCGCGTTTGCCCATCTCCACGTAGCCGGTGCTCTCCAAGGCCGCCATGGCTTTAGAGACGCTTGCTTTGGTTACGCCCAAGTATTCGGCAACGTCGATCGAGCGCACGGTGCCCTGACGTTCCGACAGAACGTAGATCGATTCGAGATAGTCTTCTCCGGATTCACGTAGGGCCATGGGCCGCCTTTCGCGATGGCTTCTAGTTAGCCTTTGGATACTTTTGCTTGATTTACTTTACCGCAAAAGTTGCCCATGTCTTACTACTTTGCCTAAAAGTTAGCCGTGTTTCACAAAACATGCGGGACGAAAACAAAATGGGGACGCCCCGCAAGGAGTGTCCCCAGCTGCCGGCAGAAAAGGAACGTCCCCAGATGCCGAATCCGCAGCTACAGCAGGCCAAAGTGTTTGGCGGCGTTGTAGATGCCGTCGTCGTCCACGGCGGTCGTCACGTAGGTCGCCGCGGCCTTCACGGTATCCTGCGCGTTGCCCATGGCCACGCTCGTGCCCACGGCGGCAAACATCGACAGGTCGTTCTCGCCGTCGCCAAAGGCAATCGCCTCGCTCGCGTCGATGCCCAGGCGCTCCAGCGTCGCCGCCACACCCAGGTCCTTGCCGCCGTTTGCCGGAATAATGTCGCAGAACAGATCGCACCAGCGCGTAGTGAGCGAATGCGACACCGCATCGGTCACGATATGCTCGTCGGCCGGGTCCACAAAGGCGCAGAACTGGTAAACCGGCGCGTCAAAAGCGTGCTCAAACGGTTCCTCGTGGTAGACGATTCCCGCGTTGCTACCGGCCGTCACCACGCGCTCGGACAGGCGGTTCACAAACGAGTTCTCGCCCTGCATACACAGCGAGTCGCAGCGTCCCTGCGCCACCTGGTCCACGATCACCGCGACGTCGTCCGGATCGATCGGGCAGCTGCGGTAAACCCCCTCGGCATCAAAGCAGTGCTGGCCCGAGAGCGTAATGTACGCATCCCAACCAAGATCGAATAGCCAATCGGGCATCTGATAGGTCGGGCGACCCGTGGCGATCACGCACGCAATCCCCTGCTCATGAAAGCTGTCGAGCACCTGCTGCGCCGACGCCGGAATCCGATGGGTCTTAAAGCTCAGCAGCGTACCGTCGATATCGAAAAACGCGGCCTTGATCATCCTCGCCTACTCCTCGCCCTCGAGCTTCTCGCTCGCCTCGAGCCACGCCATCTCCAACTCGTCCATGGCGGCGTGGGCCTCGTCGATCTTTGCCTGCTGCTCGCCCAGCGCCGTGTAGTTGGTGGGATCGACCTGGGCCATTGCTGCCTCGGCCTCCTCAACGCGGGCGCGCTGCGTCTCCATTTTGCGCTCGAGCGAGCTCACCTCGCGGCGAAGCTTCTGGCGTTCGGCGTTGGAAAGGCCATTGGGCTGGCCGCTCGACTTGGGCTTTTCGGCCGCAGCCGCCGCGGCACCGGTGTCAAACGTGCCGGTCTTGGCGCTCGGCGCACCCACGGGCTCGCCCTCGGCGGTAGCGTTGCACAGGCGCAGGTACTGGTCCACGCCGCCGGGCATATGCGTCAGGTGGCCGTCGAGCAGCGCCCACTGCTGGTCGGTCACGCGCTCCATCAAGAAGCGGTCGTGCGTCACCAGGATCAGCGTGCCGGGCCAGCCGTCGAGCAGGTCCTCGACAATCGCGAGCATGTCGGTATCCAGGTCGTTGCCGGGCTCGTCCAGGATAAGCACGTTGGGCTCGTCCAGGATCGTCAGCAGCAGCGACAGGCGACGGCGCTGGCCGCCCGAAAGATCGCCGATGCGGCTCCAGAGCTGCTGCGTCGTAAAGCCCAGGCGCTCGCAAAGCTTCTCAGGCGAAGTCTCCTTGCCGTCGATGACGTAGTACTTCTTATAGTTGCTGAGCACCTCGCGGATCGTGTCGCCCATGTAGGGCTCGAGCTCCTCGAGCTGCTGCGACAGCACGCCAAAACGCACCGTCTGACCAATCTTCACGCGGCCGCGAAGGGGCGCGATCTTGCCCTGGATCACGTCGAGCAAGGTCGACTTGCCGGCACCGTTCTCACCCAGCAGACCATAGCGGTCGCCCGCGCCGATAAGCCAGGTCACATCGGAGAGCACCTGCTTGGGCGCGCCGTCGGCATCCGCATAGCCGGCGTCCACGTCGATCACGTCGATAACCTGCTTGCCTAGGCGGCTCACGGCAAGACGCTTGAGCTCCAGCTCGTCGCGCACAGGCGGCACGTCGGCAATCAGCTCGCGAGCGGCATCCACGCGAAACTTGGGCTTGGTGGAACGCGCCTGGGCGCCACGGCTCAGCCACGCGAGCTCCTTGCGCGCCATGTTGCGACGGCGTTCCTCGGTAACCGCGGCCATGCGATCGCGCTCCACGCGCTGCAGGATGTAGGCCGAGTAGCCGCCCTCGAAGGGGTCGACTTGGCCGTCGTGGACCTCCCACATGCTGGTGCAGACCTCGTCCAAGAACCAGCGGTCATGCGTGACCACGAGCATGGCGCCCTGACCGCGCTGCCAGCGGGCCTTAAGATGGCGTGCAAGCCAGTTGATGGTGCGCATGTCCAGGTGGTTGGTGGGCTCATCGAGCATGAGCACGTCGTAGTCGCCGATCAGCAGGCGCGCAAGGTCCACGCGACGGCGCTGACCGCCCGAAAGCTCGCCCACCGTGCCCTCCCAGGGCACATCGCTAATGAGGCCAGCCAGGATCTGGCGCGTGCGGGGGCTCGAGGCCCACTCGTACTCGGGCGTGTCGCCCACAACGGCATGATGTACGGTATCGGTGTCGACAAGCTGGTCCTTTTGGCCGAGCAGTCCGATCGTGGTGCCGCGGCGGTGCGTCACGCGTCCGTCATCGGGCTCCAGCGTGCCGGCGAGCACGCTCAGCAGCGTCGACTTGCCGTCGCCGTTTTTACCGACAATACCAATGCGGTCGCCCTCGCCCACGCCGAGCGTCACGCTATCGAAAATATGCTTGGTGGGAAACTCTAGGCTGATGGAATCGCATCCCAAAAGAATCGCCATATGCCCTGCTCCTTCGTAGAAATTCAACGTTGTCCATGATAGCAGCGAGCCCCACCCCAAACCACTACGAAGGCGCCTGTCCCCTTTGTGGTGGTCGTTTCGGTCGCAGAGCAAAAAGGCGGGCCATCTCGCAAAAGAGATGACCCGCCTCTCCAATCAGTCCCGCGGCAACCATGGCCGCCGCGGGCCTCAAGCATGTCCCGGACTAGGAGAACATGCCGGTGAGGTAATCATTCAGCCGCTTATCCTTGGGCCGTTGGAAAATCTCGTCGGTTTCGTCGTACTCGACCATATCGCCCATGTAGAAAAACGCCGTGCGGCTGGACACGCGCGACGCCTGCTCCATGTTGTGCGTCACGATGACGATGGCGCGGTCGGCCACGATCGACGACATCAAATCCTCGATCGCCAGCGTCGAGATGGGGTCGAGCGCCGAACAGGGCTCGTCGAACAGGATCACGTCGGGGTTGAGCGCGAGCGTGCGCGCGATGCACAAACGCTGCTGCTGGCCGCCCGAAAGCGCGTAGGCGCTCTTGTCCAGCTTGTCCTTGACCTCGTCCCACAACGCCGCACCGCGCAGGCTTTCCTCGACCATGCGATCAAGCTCGTCGCGGTCGGTGATGCCGTGGCGCTTAGGCGCAAACGTGATGTTGTCGCGAATGGACTTGCGAAACGGATTGGGCTGCTGAAACACCATGCCGATGGAGCGACGCAGCTCGTACGTGTTCTCGGTCCTGGTGTTCACGTTGCGCCCGCGGTAGTTGATCTCGCCCTCCACGCGGCAGCCGCGAATCTCGCGATTCATCAGGTTGAGGCTGCGCAAAAAGGTCGACTTACCGCAGCCCGAAGGCCCAATGAGCGCCGTGATCTCACCCTTGTGAAAGTCGAGCGACGTGTCGTGTAGCGCATGGCGGTCGCCATAGTACACGTTGACGTCCTTGGTGGAGAGCACGACCTCGTCACTCACGGCCTTGCCGCTCACACGAACGCGCTTTTCGCTCTCCCCCACACTCGACAAAAAGTCCTGGGTCTCGGACGATGCCGCTTCGGTTACGGGCGTTGCATTCATCTCGCTCATTCGGCCGTCATCCTCCTTGCCAGTTGCTTGCCCACAATGCGGGCGGCTACGTTAAACAGCAGCACGCAAATCATCAGCAGTGCCGCAGTGCCCCAGACGATCTGCTGGGCCTCGGGGCTGCCCTCGCCATAAATCTTGTAGATGTGCACGGCAAGCGACTCACCGGGACGGAACACGTTCCAGGCGCAGGTGGGGCTCGACAGGTTAAAGCTCAAGAAGTTCAGGCGAACCGGCGAGCTCATGCCCGAGGTAAAGAGCAACGCCGCGGCCTCGCCAAACACACGGCCGGCCGAAAGCACGATGCCGGTCACGATGGCGGGCATGGCCTCGGGAATCAGGATGTGCAGCGTGGCCTCCCAGCGGGTGAGGCCCATAGCCAGGCACGCATCGCGCTGGGCCTGCGGCACGTCCTCGAGCGCCTGCTGAATCACGCGCACCAGGATGGGGATGTTGAACATGGTGAGCGCGACGGCGCCGGAGATGATGGAGTACTTCCAGCCCAGCTGCACCGAAAACACCAGAAAGCCGAACATGCCCACGACGATGGAAGGCAGCGAAGACAGCGTCTCGATGGCGGTGGAGGCGATGTCGCGGATGGGCCCATCGGGCGCGTACTCGACCAGGAAGACCGCGCCGCCCAGGCTGATGGGCACCGAGATGATCAGGGTAATCAGCAGCAGATAGAACGAGTCGAACAGCTGGTAGAGCACGCCGCCCTGGGTTCCGTTGGCGCGCGCGGGCTGCGTGAGGAAGCCCGGCTGGAACAGCGTCGAGATTCCCTCGAACAGGATATAGGCCACCATGGAGACGACGATGAGCATGACGATGGCGGCAATCGCCGTCAGCACGCCCGTGGCGATGCGGTCCTGCTTTTGGACGCGCCCGAATCTCGTCTCGTCGATATGGATGCGCGTGCTAGCCACGAGCCTTCGCCCCCTTGCGGCCAATGAGATGGATGACCAGGATGAAGATGAGGCTCATGCCCATCAGCAGCAGGCCGAGCGCCCACAGGATGTCGTCCTGGGCCGAGCCCTCGGCATAGACCGCCATGGACGTGGTGAGCGTGGTGGTGATGGTAGACGCCGGCGACAGCAGCGACGTCGGCATGGCCTCGATGCCGCCGATAACCATGCGAACGGCAAGCGTCTCGCCAAAGGCGCGGGTCATACCAAGGATGACCGCGGTCATGAGCGACGGCATGGCGGACTTGAGCACCACATGCCAGATGGTCTGCCAACGGGTGTAGCCCAGCGCGAGCGAACCCTGGCGGTAGCTATCGGGCACGGCGCGCAGGCCATCGACCGAAAGCGTGGTCATGGTCGGCAGAATCATGACGGCCAGCACGATGGCGCCGGGTAAGATGCCCAGGCCCGTGCTCACATGGAAAACGCTCTTCAAAAGGCCGACGACCACGTGAAAGCCAATCAGGCCAAAGACGACCGAGGGGATGCCGGTCAAAAGCTCAATAAGCGGCTGAAAGACCTTGGAGCCAAATTTAGGCTGGATCTCGACCGCGAAGATGGCAGAGCCGATGGCGACGGGCAGCGCGATGAGCGTGGAGAGCACCATGACCGCAAACGAGGTGACGATCAGGGGCAGGGCGCCGGTATAGGGCAGGCCGTTTTCGGCCGTGTTGGCCAGGTCCCATTTAGTGCCGGTAAAGAACTCGACGACCGAAACGCCGTCCTTGAGAAAAGCCGAGAGGCCCTTTTGGGCGACCATAAAGATAAGCGCGGCAACAACAAGCGTCACGAGCGCTACGCACGCACCCGTGACGCCCAGGCCCACGTTCTCAAGGTCGCGCTTTGGCAGCTGTTTTGCCATTGCAAACCTTTCCGGGGCGATTACTTATTTAGTGGAAACCTTGCCGCTGGCGTCCTTGACGACCTTCATGGCAGAGACGGGGATAAAACCTTGCTCCTCGACGAGCTTGCCCTGGACGTCGTCGGAAAGCATAAACTTCAGGAAGGCCGTGGTGGCCTCGTCGGCGTCCTTGGAGCAATACATGTGCTCGGTAGCCCAGATCTTGAAGGAGTCGTCGGTGACGTTTGCGCTCTTGGGCTCGACACCCTCGACCTTAATGGCGTTGAACTTGGAGTCGTCGAAGTGCGAGAAGTCGAGGTAGGAGATGGCGTTGTCGGTGCTGCCCATCTGAGTCTGGACGTCGCCGGACTTGTCGAGCTCGGCGTCGCCCTTAAAGTCGACGGCCTCGTCACCAAAGACGGCGGCCTCGAAAGTGGCGCGGGTACCGGAGCCGGCCTTGCGGTTGAGGACGACGATGGTGGCGTCGTCGCCGCCGACCTCCTTCCAGTTGGTGATCTGGCCGGAGAAGATGCCCTTGAGCTGCTCGAGGGTCAGGTCGTCGACTGTCACGTTCTTGGAGACGACGGGGCCCATGCCCACGACGGCGACCTCGTGATCGACGAGGTTCTTGACCTGATCGGCCTCGAGCTTGGTCTCGGCGAAGACATCGGAATTACCGATGGTGACGGTGCCGGCGGCGACAGCGGTCAGGCCCTTGCCCGAACCGTTGCCCGAACCGGAGACGGAGACGTCGGGGTTGGCGTCCATGAACTTCTCGGCAGCGGCCTCGACGAGAGCCTGGAACGAGGAGGCGCCGTCGTAGGTTACCTCGCCCGAGACGGACTCGGCAGCAGCGGCGCTACCCTTGTCGGCGGCGTCGGTTGCGCCTGCGCCGCCGCAACCAACGAGACCGAGGCCGACGATGCTGGCAAGACCACCAGCGAGGCCGAGGAACTGACGACGAGAATAAGCCTGATCGAGCATGATCTTCCTTTCATACATGCGACTCGCGGGCACCCTGCCCGCTTTGCTGAAAGGAACGATACGGCCCCGACCGGGCAGCGGCTGCGCCAACAGCGGTTTCTTACGGGCATCTGATAGACCCTTACCGCAAGCGCGGCTCGGCTTTACAAACGAATAACAAACCCGCCGGCAAGCATGGCACGCCTTTTACACCAATAAAAACAAAGTTGCGGTGAAATAGTTCCTGCTTGTCCATCAAATGGCCCATTTTAGGAACTATTCCACCGCAACTTAGATTGGGAAACCGCGAAACCTTAAAGCTCTAATTCATTCAAACGGAGGATCGCAACAATATAGATCTTGAGCGCCTGCTTGAGCTGCTCCTCGTTGGCGCACTCGTTGGGGCCGTGCATCTGGCCGCCCCACGCGGGCAGCTCAAGGCCGGTCTCCTCGGGGCCAAACGACACGGCGCGGGCAAAGTTGCGTGCGTACGTGCCGCCGCCCATGGCGAAGGGCTCGGCATGCTTACCCGTAAACTCGTTATAGGTGTCAATCAGCGCCTTCACGGCCGGGTCGTCGGCAGAGACCGAGAACGGCACCTTGGCACGACCCACGCGATACGTCACACCAAAGCGGCCCACGAGCGGCTCGAGCTGCTCGCAGATGGTATCGGCGCTCGTGCTGTCGGGAAAACGCACGTCGACGACCTGCTCGATGTGGCCATCCACCACACGGATGACGCCGGGGTTGCAGGTGAGCGGGCCAAACGCCGGGCTCGTCGCATCGATTCCCAAGCCGCGACCATAGGCATCCGCGTGCACAAAGGCCAGGAACTTGACGAACTCGTGCTCGGCAGGCGTCAGCAGGCGCTCGTCGCGTGCACCAAACGCGTCTTCGGCCTCGCGCAGATACGACACGATCAGGCCGACGGCGTTGATGGTGCCCTCAGGCATCGAAGCGTGGCCGCCAATACCGTGGGCGAAAATCTGCGCATGCCCGTTATCAAGCGCCGTGATCTCCAGGCGGTCGGCGTTCTCAACGGGCGCCGGCAGCTCATCGGCGGCAATCGCGAGCTCGCAGATGGACTGCGACGGAATGGCATTGCTCGCCTCGGAGCCGCTCCAGGACACAATGCGCCCGCCGTCGATCTTGGAACTCACAAACGTCGCCCCAAACTGGCCCTTCTCGGCATTGCAGACCGGGAACTCGGCATCGGGTGTAAACAAAAAGTCGGGGTCTGCGTGGTTCTCCAGATAATGGTGAACGTCGGACATGCCCACCTCCTCATCGCAGCCCAGCAGCGCGCGGAAGGTGTAGCGCGGGGTAATACCGTGCTTGAGCAGATAGGCGCCGGCGTAGAGCGACAGCACGGCAGGACCCTTGTCGTCGATAACGCCGCGGCCGAGCAGCCAGCCCTCGCGACGCTCCATCGCAAACGGGTCGGTGTTCCAGCCGGGGCCTGCGGGCACCACGTCCACATGGCAAATGGTCGCGAGCTGCTTGTCGCCGCGGCCAGGGATATCGGCAATGCCCACATAGCCCTCGTCGTCGCTCGTCTGGTAGCCGAGCTTTTGCGCGATGCCGAGCGCGCAATCGAGCGCATCACGGACCGGGCGGCCAAACGGCGCACCGGGCTCCGCATTGGCAGCAATAGCCACAGACGGATAGCTCACCAACTGCTCGATATCGGCGACGACATCTTCCCAGACCTCGTCGACATACTCGGTAACGCTCTGCTCCACCTGATTCATGGACGACCTCCTTACCAATGAGTAGCGGGCACGCCCGCCCCTCACATTACGTCATTAGATAGCAAAAAGTTTAGCAAGCTCGGCCACCGAGTGCACCACCGCATCGGCGCCCGCGGCCTCGTGCTCCCCCGGCGCCGCCGCACCCGAATAGATGCCGATGCACGGCACGCCCATTGCGTGCGCGCCCTCCACATCGTTAAAGCGATCGCCGATCATCACGGCATCGTCCGCCGTCGCACCGAGCGCCGCCAGGGCATCGCGGACCGAATCGGCCTTGGTCTCGCGTCCCTGCGGCGGATTCATGCCAACCACTGCCTTAAACTGAGAAAGCCCCAGCTCGCCCACCATGTCGATGCACTTTGCCTCCATGCGCGACGTCGCCACGGCCAAGCGATGCCCCTGGGCGGCCAACCCATCCAGCAGCTCGGAAATTCCATCGAACACAGGGTACTCTTCCGGTCCCAGCTCATCAAAAAAGGCGCGGTACTCGTCGGCCACCACAAGCGACTCCTCGCGCGAGAAGCCATAAAAGTCGTGAAAGCTCTTCCACAGGGGCGGCCCGATCATGCGGCGCAGGTCACCCATCTGCGCCTCCGAAAACCCGCGCGCAGCCAGCGTCTTGCGCGTCGAGGTCATCACCGCCCGGCCTGTATCGGCCACCGTGCCATCGAAATCAAACAGAACAACCGACCGCTTGCATATCTCCAGCTGCTCCACTGGCACCCTCTCTTCCCCAATTGATGATTTCCACACCGACACTTCAAACTGTTGACTATTCAACAATTGAACCTAGCAATGTGGAACGACTCTACTATACTTGTCGCACTTTGCTCTCAGAAGGCGGCGCGCAAACGCCCCAACGAAAGGTGCAATTATGTCTTTTGCCATCATAACCGACTCCACGTCGGACATCTCCCCCGCCCGCGCCCAAGAGCTCGGCATTTACGTGATTCCGCTGCATGTGATTATCGAGGGCGAGGACCTGCTCGACCAGGTGCAGATCACCGCCGAGGAGTACGTCGCCCGCATGGCAGGCTCCGAGCAGCTGCCGCACACCTCGCAGCCGAGCGCCGGCGAGTTCAAGGCACTCTTTGACCGCGTGCTCGCCGACGGCCATGACAGCGCCATCTTTATCTCGCTGTGCAGCGAGTGGTCCGCCTGCTATTCCAATGCATGCCTGGTAGCCGATACCCACGAGCTCGACGTGCGCTGCATCGATTCGCGCACCGGTTCGGGTGCCGAGGGCCTGCTGGTGGAGTATGCGCTGGCCATGCGCGAGGACGGCCGCAGCTTGGACGAGACCGAGGCGCAGATCCGCGCGACGCTGCCCGACGCCCACCTGTTGCTGATTCCCCGCACGCTCGAGAACCTGGTCAAGAACGGCCGTGCGCCCAAACTCGCCGGCCAGCTCACGCAGATGCTCAACATTCGTCTGGCCGTTTCGCCGGAGTGGCAGTCGGGCGAGATCAAGGCCGTCAAGAAGGGCCGCGGCGCCAAGCGCATCGTTGCGAACACCATGGCCGATTGCCTCGCATTTTTGGCGGAGCATCCGGGCTCAAGCGTGCGCGTGCTCACGACCGGCGCCGCCGAGGAGCAGGAGCTTGTCAACGAAGCACTCGCAGGCCAGGACTACGTAGACGCCGGCACCGGCCCCATCGGCTGCACCATTGCCACCCACGTAGGCGTCGACGCCATAGCCATCAGCTACTGCCTCCGCTACCAGCCCATCCACTAGGGGCACCTTTACCACTTGCGGTGAAATAGGGACTGTTTTTGGCTTATTAGCCGCCAATCAATCCCTATTCCACCGCAACTTAGAAGCAGTTCATTTGGGACGGGGCTAAAAAGACTGATATCAAACGTTTCAGACCCGTCTTTTTAGCCCCGTCCCATTTTAGCTACTCTACATCAGCCCGCTCAGGGCAATGTCGACGGCCTCGTCGAGGTCGTCGGTAATGTGTACTAGATCCGGGTCGAGCGGGCTGATCATACCGGCGTCCATCACCGGGCCGTTGAGCCAGTCGAACAGGCCCTGCCAGTACTCGCTGCCTACCAGCACAAGCGGCATGCGCTTGACCTTGTGCGTTTGCACCAGCGTGAGCACCTCGAACATCTCGTCGAGCGTGCCAAACCCGCCGGGAAACACAATAGCGCCCGAACTGTATTTGACGAACATGGTCTTGCGCACAAAGAAGTAGCGGAAGTCCATACCAAGGTTCACGTATTTGTTGAGCCCTTGCTCATGCGGCAATTCAATGCCCAGGCCAACTGACTTGCCGTTGACACTCGCCGCTCCCCTGTTGGCCGCTTCCATGATGCCGGGGCCGCCACCGGTGATGACCGCCACGCCACGTTGCGCGATCTTGCGCCCGACGGTACGCGCCGCCTTGTAGAGCGGATCGGTCTTGGGCGTGCGGGCGCTACCGAAGATAGTCACCGCAGGTCCAAGCTCGGCAAGCGCGCCAAAACCATCAACGAACTCTGCCTGAATGCGCAGCACGCGCCAGGGGTCGGTGTGCAACCAGTCGGTCGAGTCCTCGGGCGCCAGCAGGTTGGCGTAGGTGTTGTCCTTGGGAATCATGGGGCCGCGCATGACCACGGGGCCGCGGCGGTACGTCTCGTCGTAGGCAGGCTCGCCCTCGACGTTCTCATTCTTAATCATGGGTACTCCTATCGAGAAAAAGAAAAGCGGGCGGGGTCGACGCCATGCGTCAAACACCCGCCCGAACATCAACTATTCGGTATGGTACCCACGATGCATCAAGCACTTGCAAGCTATCGGTCAGCGGTCGCGCAACCGGTGTCAGCGAATGTGACGACCGGCTGGCGCTCGACCATTGCCGTGCCCACGCTCTGCAAGCGTGTCTGTCGCTCTTAGTAGTCCACCGCCGCAGGGCTGTTCATCCAGTCGCTCACGAACGCGCCGTAGCGGCCCTCGATAATGGCCTGGCGGGCCCGCTGCATAAGGTTGAGCAGGTAGTAGATGTTGTGCATCGAAAGCAGAATGCCGCCGAGCATCTCCTTCTGCGTGACCATGTGACGGATGAGCGCACGGCTGTAACCGCCCGTGCACACCGGGCAGGTGCAGGTGGGATCGATGGGACCGTCGTCGTGCGCAAAGCGAGCGTTGCGGAAGTTGAGGCGACCCTCGCTGGAGAATGCCGTGCCCATACGGCCGGTGCGCGTCGGCAGCACGCAGTCAAACATGTCGATGCCCACGCCAACGCCGCGCACGAGCGTGGTCGGGTTGCCGACACCCATCAGGTAGCGCGGCTTATGCTTGGGCATGTACTCGCTCACGAGCGGCGCCAGGGTCTCGAACATGGTCTCGTGATCCTCGCCCACCGAATAGCCACCGATACCATAGCCCGGGAAGTCGCCGCACTCCTCCAGATGGCGCAGCGAACGCAGGCGCAGATCCAGGTGCATGCCGCCCTGAACGATGCCAAAGAGCGCCTGGTCATCGCGGGTATGCGCCTTATAGCAGCGCTCGGCCCACATGCTCGACAGCTCAACGGCGCGCTCAACGTAGGCGCGCGTGGCGGGATAGCCCGGGCACTGGTCGAGCTGCATGCAGATATCGGAGCCGAGTTTCATGGCGATTTCCATGTTGTCCTCGGGCGTCCAGAACACGTGGCGACCGTCGTAGTCGTTGACGATAAAGCGCACGCCCTCGTCGGTGAGCTTGACGGCGTCGTTGTGGCTAAAGACCTGGAAACCGCCCGAGTCGGTGAGGATGGGGCCGTGCCAGTTCATAAACTTGTGCAGCCCGCCCAGCTCGGCGATGGTGTCCTCGCCGGGACGCATAGACAGGTGGTAGGTGTTGGCGAGCACGATCTGCGCACCGAGCTGCTTGACGGTCTCGGTGGGGATGCCCTTGACGTTTGCCTTGGTGCCCACGGGCATAAAAATCGGCGTCTCGATGTCGCCGTGCGGGGTGTGCAGTACGCCGGCACGCGCGTGCGTGGTCGGGTCCTCGGCGATCAGGTCGAATTTAAAAAGGTTCTGGTCCATAAACTGGAACTCCTTGGTTGCGGTTCATACGCAGACCATTATACGGGCAACCAGCAAACCGCACCGACTCGACAGAAACTGGCGCATTAAACAACTAGTCGTTAGGGACATTCTTAAACGACTACATCCAACAGCCAAGGTAACGCCGATGCTTTGTCAACGACAGCGAAAACCCGCCAGGGCGAGCAAGGTACCTTCAAGCAAAATGGCGCCGCAGGTTGAGCATAAGTCAGCGAGCGAGCCGCATTTGAGACAAGGTGACGTGAAACGAAAGGGCGCTGACCTTCTGGTCGCGCCCTTGAAGTTGAACGTCAGATTGTCCAAATGCGGCCCGCGCAGCGTCGAGCGGTTACGGCGTTTGGTAAAACGCCGTAACCCCCTAGTACATCTTTGCGCCGGCGGGAATAGAAGCGTCAAGCTGGATCAGGTTGAGACGCTCCTCACCATCCTCCTCGTGGATAGCGCTGATGAGCATGCCGCAGCTGGGAATGCCCATCATCTTGCGCGGCGGCAGATTGGTGATGGCGAGCAAGGTCTTGCCGACCAGGTCCTCGGGCTCATAATAACCGTGAATGCCGGAGAGGATGGTACGGTCGGTGCCGGTGCCGTCGTCGAGCGTAAAGTTCAGCAGCTTCTTGGACTTCTTGACGGCCTCGCATGCCTTGACCTTCACGGCGCGGAAGTCGCTCTTGGAGAAGGTATCAAAGTCGACGAACTCCTCAAACAGCGGCTCGACGGCAATCTTGGAATAATCAACCGTGGGCTTGAGCGGCTTGACGAAGGGGCTCGCGGCGTTGCCGGCCTCGGCAGCCTTGGCGGCAGCGGCACCGGACTGGAAACCCTTCTCGGGCTTCATGTGCGGGAACAGTAGCACGTCGCGGATGGAAGCCTGGTTGGTGAGCAGCATGACCACGCGGTCGATACCGATGCCGATGCCGCCCGCAGGAGGCATACCGTACTCGAGGGCGCGCACGTAGTCCTCGTCGTACTCCATGGCCTCGTCGTCGCCGCCAGCCTTCTCGGCCATCTGGGCGGCAAAGCGCTCGGCCTGGTCGACCGGGTCGTTGAGCTCGGAGAACGCGTTGGCGTACTCGTGACCGGCGATAACCAGCTCAAAGCGATGCGTCAGGCGCGGATCGTCCTCAAAGCGCTTGGCAAGCGGGCTGACCTCGATGGGGTAATCGCACACGAACGTGGGGTTGACGATGGTGTCCTCGCCCAGCTCATCGTAAATCTCGGCGATGATCTTGCCAGCAGTCCACTCGGGCTTAATCTCCAGGCCCTTCTCGCGCGCGGCGGCAGCAAGCTCCTCGACCGGCGTGTCGATGGTGACCTGCTTGCCGAGCACGTCGGAGACGATGTCGGTCATGGGACGGCTGGCCCACTCACCAGAAAGGTCGATGGTCTGGCCCTGGTACTCGATAACCTCGGGGTTGCCGATGGCCTTGTTAGCCGCCTTGATGACACCCTGGGCGAGCGCCTTCATGCCCTCGAGGTCGGAGAAGGCACGGTAGGCCTCCATCGTGGTGAACTCGGGGTTGTGGGTAAGGTCCATGCCCTCGTTACGGAAGATACGGCCGATCTCGAACACGCGCTCAAAACCGCCGACGATGCAGCGCTTGAGGTGCAGCTCGGTGGCAATACGCAGGTAGCACTCCTGATCGAGCGCGTTGAAGTGCGTGATGAACGGCTTGGCCGTAGCGCCGCCCTGGATGGTCTGCAAGATGGGGGTCTCGACCTCCATGTAGCCGTCGGACTCCATAAAACGACGGAAGGTGGAGAGAATCTGCGAACGCTTACGGAAGGTCTCGCGAACGTCGTCGTTGGCGATCAGGTCGACATAGCGCTGGCGATAGCGGGTCTCCTTGTCGGAGAGGCCGTGGAACTTCTCGGGCAGCGGACGAACGGCCTTGGCAAGCAGGGTCGCACTCTTAGGGGCAACGGAAAGCTGGCCGCGCTGGGTGCGCACGACCATGCCGGTCACGCCCAGGATATCGCCAAGGTCGAGGGCCTTGAGCGTGTTCCAAGCGGTCTCGTCCATGTCATTGATGCGGCAGAACAGCTGAATCTCGGCAGTCGCATCGCGCACGACGATGAACATAATCTTGCCCTGACCGCGCTTGGCGACCACACGGCCGGCGATCTTCACGACGTCCTCGGTGTCCTCGCCATCGGCAAGCTCGGCGTACTTAGCCTCGATATCGGCAACGTAGTCCTCAAGCTCAGAGTGCTCGGGATAGGGGTTCTGGCCCGCCTCGAACAGGGCGGCGCGCTTGGCCAGGCGGGTGGCGCGCTCGTCGTTGAGCGTCGATGCCTGATCTGCGGCGTTCTGGTTCTCTGCCATAAGTTAACTCCTCAAACTAAAACGCTCCCCAGGATTCGGTCCCAGGGAGCGAAAACATACCTTTACGCGGGACCGTGGTCTAGCGTGCAATCTTGGCGATGGTGTAGACGCGAGTCTTGCCGGAAGGCGTAACGACCTCGACGGAGTCGCCCTCGCCGTGACCGATGATGGCGTGGCCGACCGGAGACTCGTTGGAAATCTTGTGCTCGAGCGAGTTGGTCTCGGTGGTACCGACGAGCGTGACTTCCATGACCTCACCGTTGGGATCAATCAGAGAAACGGTGGAACCGATGGAGACGGTCAGATCACCTGTGGTGGCAGCAACCTGAGCGTTGGCAAGGATGGCCTGGATCTCGGCAATACGAGCGGCGTTCTGGGCCTGCTTGTCCTTAGCGGCGTCGTACTCGGAGTTCTCCGAAAGGTCGCCGAACGCGCGGGCTTCCTTGATGTCCTCGACGATCTCCTTGGCGTAATCGCCCTCACGCCAAGCGAGCTCCTCGACGAGCTTCTGGCGGCCCTCAGCGGTCAGTACGATCTGGCTTGCGTCCATACGGATATCTCCCCAACTCTGATCAAACAATCAACTGTCAACAAAACGAAAAAGACCGGCTAGCCTGCGGGCAAGCCGGTCAGGTGCTCACCCCAAAGGGATGGGACTACTCTGCGTCCGCGTCGCTGTCCTCTGCCTGCTTCTTCTTGGCAGCAGCGAGCTTGGCCTCGAGCTCAGCGATCTCCTTGTCCTCCTCGGACTGCTCGACCACGACCTCCTCGGCCTGCTTGGTCTCGGCCTTATCGTCGCCCTCCATACCCTCGCGGATATTCTTGACGGTAGAGCCGAGGGACTTGCCGAGCTTCGGCAGGTTCTTGGGCCCGAAGATAATCAGGACAACGACGAGAATAATGATGAGCTCAGGAGCCCTCAGTCCAAACATGTAGACCTCCACAATACAGCGAGACAAGCTCGAATGAGTATACCGCGGGTATCGCGGTATCACAACAATAGCTAAAAAAAGGGACCGCAAGAAGCGGTCCCTCCTCATGCTCTGGTCGGGTTGACTGGATTTGAACCAGCGACCCCTGCGTCCCGAACGCAGTGCTCTACCAAACTGAGCCACAACCCGTTAGCTCGACTATAGTAACAAAGATTTTCGCCGCGTGCTAGATAAATTTTTATTTCTTTGGCGCTTCAATGCGAACCGTGTCGGAAACGAGCTCCGTTGCATAAGCCCACCAGCCGTTTTGTTGAGCCGTCGCCGCAAGATTAGCTGCCGTGGCGGCGCTATCGCAGAGAGCAAACGAGCAGGCACCCGAACCGCACACGTTTGTGGCAATGGTACCGTCCTGTGAACGAAGCCAGTCGAGCACCGTTTGAATCCGCGGCTCCATCTGCGCGGAAATGACACCCAGGTTGTTGTGGACGAGCGCGTAGGCCGCCTCTGCGTCTCCCGAGCGAAGGGCAGATGCGATCGCTCCGGGCTTGTCCGCAGGCGCTGGGGTCTCGTCAAAACGTCGATAGGCTTCAATTGTTGAAACGCTTGCCTCGCGCGGCTTAACCAGCACGACGGGTGTCGCGGGCAGCACGGGATACTCAGTTGCCAGCACGTCTCCCCCACCTACGTAGAACGAAGGGCTCGCGTGCAAAAAGAACGGGACGTCAGCACCAATGCCCCGCGCAATGTCGTCGAGCGCGGGGTCGGAGCGATCAATTCCCCAGAGCTCCGCCAAGGCGACAATGACCGCGGCCGCATCCGTCGAGGGACCGCCCAAGCCGGCGCACAATGGAATGCGCTTCTCAATCGTCACGCAGATGCTTGCCTCGCGACCATAATGCTCGGCCATAGCGAGCGCAGCACGATACGCCGTATTCTTTTGCATGGGAAAGTCGGATGTCGGAATCGTCTGGACGGTCAGCGCCTGTGCCGGCGTAACCGTCACGGTATCGACAAGACCGACGGCTGCCATCAGGGAATCGACCTTATGGTAGCCGCGGTCGTCACGCTCGGTATGAACCCCCAGATAGAGGTTGATCTTTGCCGGCGCGGAAAGGGTCAGGGACCAATCGGTCACCGCTAGTGCTCCTCGAGCTGATTGCCGAGCGGGGTAAAAATGTGCTCGCCGCTCTCGGGGTCGAACAGCTCGACCTGGCCGGTGAGAACATCAATATACTGGTAGGACTGACGCGACTTGCGGCCACGGCGCTCGTCGACCTCGACGATAAAGACTGCCGGATGGACGCTCTTGATGGTGCCCATGCGCTCGACGACGCGGGTGCGGCCCATGTTGGCCTTCACCTTAACGCGATCGCCCACCATATCGGTCAGCTTCTCGTGGATGTCGTCGACGTGATTGACTTCCATCTCTTCCATGAACAGGGCCTCCAGAAGATGCAATTCAAAAAGGGGATAATACCCCTAAGATAGACAAAACTCTAATACTATAGCACCCTGCTGCCGCCATACGCAAGTAGCTAATTTGGCTACTTACAGATTGTCGGTATCGAGGACGATGGTGAACGGACCGTCGTTGACCAAGTCGACTTTCATATCGGCGCCAAAGATGCCGTGCGCCACGTGTTCGACATCTTTGCGAACGAGCGTCAAGAAGTACTCGTAGAGCTCGTTGGCAACATCGGGGGCGCCGGCATCCGTAAACGATGGGCGGCGGCCGTGACGGCAATCGGCGAACAGCGTGAACTGCGACACTACGAGAACCTCGCCGTCGACATCGGCAAGTGCCAGGTTGGTCTTGCCGTTCTCGTCCTCGTTAATGCGCAAGCCCCGGAGCTTGCCCCACAGTTTATCGGCCTCGGCGCGCGTGTCGCCGTGGCCCACGCCCAGCAGCACCAGATAGCCGCGCCCAATTTTACCCACGCACTCGCCGTCGACCGTCACGCCGGCGTTGAGTACGCGCTGCACCACCGCACGCACGGCTTACTCCTCGCCCGTC
The DNA here is from genome assembly GCA_900545145.1 of uncultured Collinsella sp. GTDB lineage: Bacteria > Actinomycetota > Coriobacteriia > Coriobacteriales > Coriobacteriaceae > Collinsella. The sequence continues at coordinate 18,269 of UQYE01000016.1, forward strand.
AGTTTGGCGGACAGATGCTCGAGCGCATGGAATCGATGGCTGATGGCGTTCTTCTCGTCCGCCGTCAGCTCGGCCATGGTCTTGCCCGGCGTGTCGACCGGCAGGAACAGTGGGTCGTAGCCAAAGCCATGATCGCCGCGGCCCTCGTGTGCGATAGCGCCCTCGCAGGCGCCCTCGCCATAAGTGACCAGGCCGTCCGTGTCGATAAGCGCGACGACGCTCATAAAACGCGCGGTGCGGTCCTCGTCGGCCACGCCCTCCAGATTCACGAGGAGCTTGGCGTTGTTGGCGGCATCGTCGCCGTGCACGCCCGCATAGCGTGCGCTGTACACGCCCGGCTCACCGTCCAGGGCATCAACGACCAGGCCCGAATCGTCGGCGATGGCCATAAGCCCCGTCTCCTCTACCGCGGCCTGCGCCTTGATGATGGCGTTCTCCAAAAACGTCGTGCCGTTTTCCTCGGGGTCCTCAAAATCACCCAGCTGACCCAACGCCACAAAGCGAACCTCGGGCATGACCTTGCCCAAAATGGCCTCGATCTCGGTGAGCTTATGGGCATTGCCCGTTGCCACGACGATGGTCGCCGCCGGGTCGAGGGTGTCGATATCGATCTTCTCTAGTGCCATGACTGGCTTCCTTGTCTCTATAGCAATGCCGCCCAAGGGAAACTGGCCTCGAGCCCTCTCCCCTCCCTGGCGACAGAAACCTTATACTTCGACGTTTTCCCAGATAAAACCTACCAAAATTAACATCCCTTTTTGGCAGGTTAGGCGAGGGCTTGGCGCTGAAGCTCGATGAGCTCGGCAACGCCCTTGTCGCCCAGGTCGAGTAGGGCGTTGAGACGCTTACGGTCGAAGGGCGCCTGCTCGCCGGTACCCTGAAGTTCGATCATCTCGCCGGTGTCGGTGGCGACGAGGTTCATGTCGACTTCGGCGTGGCTGTCCTCGGAATAATCGAGGTCAAGCAGCGTATTGCCGTCGACAACGCCCATAGAGATGGCAGCCACCTGGCCGGTAAGCGGGATGCGCTCGATCTTGCCTGCCTCGACCCACATGGCGAGGGCGTCGTGCAGCGCCACCCAGGCGCCGGTAATGCTCGCCGTACGCGTACCGCCATCGGCCTGGATCACGTCGCAGTCGACGGTGACGGTGTACTCGCCGAGCGCCTTCATGTTGACGACGGTACGCAGGCTGCGACCAATGAGGCGCTCGATCTCCATGGAGCGGCCTTTGCGGTTGGCGTGCTCGCGCTTGCAGCGCTTGCCGGTCGATGCCGGCAGCATGGCGTACTCCGCCGTTACCCAACCGGCCTTGGCGCCCTTGCGCCAGCCCGGCACGCCCTCCTCGATGGTGGCAGCGCACAGCACGCGCGTATCGCCAAACTCGGCCAGGCACGAACCGTGGGCGTGCTTCATAACGCCGCGAGTAAGCTTGATGGGGCGCAGCTCATCGGCGGCGCGGCCGTTGGCGCGGTTAACCTGCATGTACTCCATAGAAATATCCTTTCGGCAAAAGATGTGGCGAAGGCTTTGGCGGCTGCCTTACATCTATTTCAGCTCATCGATATCGATATGTTCGATGCTCTTGAGCGGCTGACCAAAGATAAAGCTGCCCGCCACCGCAAACTCGGCAATGTTATCGGCCGTCGTGGCAAAACGATGCTGCGGCTCGGCGGCGTCGCCCGCCAGCTGCTCGCGGCGCGTGAGGATATCGGTCAGCTCGCGCGTGGTCTCCTCGGCGGAACTTACGACGCGCACCCCAGGCCCCAGCGCATGCCGGATAGGTCCCACCAACAGCGGAAAATGCGTACAGCCGAGCACCACGGTATCGATACCGTGGTCGCGCAGCGGCTCAACCGTGGCACCCACCAGCGCACGCACGGCAGGCGTATCGAAGATGTCCTCGTTCTCAAGCCACTGTTCCTGCAGATGTGCACCCGAGGCGAGCTCGTGTTCGACAACCTCGACAAAGCTCGAGGCAGGACAACCGTATACATCGACGCCGGCATCTAGATCCTGAATGGCGCGCGTGTAGGCGCCCGAGCGAATGGTGAGGTTGGTGGCGAGCACGCCCACGCGACGCGAACGGGTGCTGTTGATTGCCGCACGGGCACCCGGCGCGATCACGCCGATCACGGGAACGTCGAGCACCTGCTGGGCCAGACGCAAGGCCGCAGCGGTCGCCGTGTTGCAGGCGATGACCATAATCTTGACGTCGTGCTTCGACAGCCAACGGCCCGCCTGCAACGCAAACGAGCGCACCTCATCCTCGGTGCGCGTGCCGTAGGGGCAGCGTTTGGTGTCGCCGAAGTAGTAGACGGACTCGTGCGGCAGCACCGTCGCGATGGCGCGCGCAACCGTCAGACCACCAAGACCCGAGTCGAATACGCCAATAGGGCGCGTGTCGCCTGCCGGATTCTCGATATCGGACATTACCTCACCAGTCTCTCTCGAAAAGACATGTCCAAGTGCGGCGACGCCGCGCTACGAACGCGCCGCGACCAGCAGCTCTGCCGTCGCCGCCCAACCGTCGACAATTTTGCCGCGCGTAACGAAAGCGTTCTCGCAAGCAGCCAGGAACTCGGGCGCGCCGGCGCTCGTCAGGCCATTCTCGACCAGGCAGAACGTGCCCACGTGATCGGCCATGTAGAAGTCGGACTCGGAATCGCCGAGCGCGAGCGTCTCCTCGCGCTCAATCCCCAGGTGCTCGCAGAAGCGCGCGATGGCAACGCCCTTGTTGAGGCCGGCGGGATTGATGTTAAACGCGCGACCGTCCTCGACGCGATCGAGCTCGAGCGTCGTCGGCTTGGACAGATGCGTCAGGTGACCGTTACAGGCCCACACCAGGCCGCAGCCGGCCTCGTCCAGGATGGCCTGGACCTCATTGTCGGGCACATCGCCGCGCATGCCGACGGTGACCTCGCGGTACTTGTAGCCGGTCGACATGTCGTTGTGATACTCGATCTTGTGCGGCCAGCGGGCAAGAATCTTCTCGCACACGCCGGTCTGCTCGATCACCTGGTGCGGAGTAAGGCCGCAGGCGGGGTCGTAAGGCATGTCGCCAGTCAGATACTCCCAATCGTTGGCTTTGAGGTCGTACATGACCAGGCCGCCCATCTCACCGATGTAGGAGTTGAGGCCGAGCACGCGCGCATCCTCGTGGATCATGGTACGGTTGCGGCCCGAGGTGGGAACCACCTGAATACCAGCGCGGGCAAGTGCCACGACGGCCTCGACGAGTTTGGTCGAGGGGTTACCGTCGTTGTCGCGCAGCACGCACGAGCCGGGCGCGAGCATCGTGGCATCCAGGTCGGTAAAGACGTACTTGACCTTGGCCAAGCGCTCGCGCATCTCGCCCGAAAGCTCGGCAACGGTCGGCAGGGTGTTGTGGGACATGGTTACTCCGTTTACGTAGAAGGGTTTGGACTTGGACGGCATGTTTTGATTGAGGGAACACGCTTATGGCGACAGCGCACTCAGGGCGCCGCCGCCATCATGGTTCATTAGTCAAACTGGGTAACATCGATCAGGCGATTGGCCAGCGAAAGGTCGCTCTCGATGGGCACGAACTCGTCGCCCACGTGCATGAGCTCCTCGTCACCCTTTGCCAGCAGCAAGACAATGGTGGGAGCATCGGGGTTGACGTACTCCTCGCGCGCCGCCTTGAACGCCGCATGCACAGCGGCTTCGCGGTCGAGGATGATCTTGTTCGGCGTATCGTCGGGAACATGCTCGGCAAGCTCGCGACAGACCTTCATCGGGTCCTCGTGAGCCGGGTCCTCGTTGGTAAAGATCATCAGGTCGGAATATGGTGCGGCCTCGCATGGAAGCTGCTCGCGGCGCTCCTGTGCCTTGCCGCCGGCAGCACCAAACACTGCAATGACTGGACTAGTGGGAAACGCGCGCTTGACCGACGAGAAAAGCGAACGGAACGAAAGCTGGTTGTGCGCATAGTCAACGACGCAGATCACGCGGCCGTCCTTCGACTCCACGACCTCCATACGGCCCGGCACACGCAGTTTGGAGAGGCCCTTCTTGATAGCCTCGATACCGATGCCGATCTCGCGCGCAGCGGCGATAGCGACCAGCGCGTTTTCCACGTTAAAGTCGCCCGCGATACCCAGCAGGACCTTCTCCCCCGCCTCGGACTCGTCGGCACACAGGCCATGCAGGTTAAACTCGATGTTAAAGCCGACCATGCGCACATCGCTCGCCCACAGGCTTGCCTCGGGATGCTCGACGCCAACGGTCACCAAGCGCTCGGCCGTCGACGCTGCCTCCAACACACGGTCAACCTCTTCGGTGCCCAGATTCACCACGGCGGTCTTTGCCTGGTCAAAGATCCTGAGTTTGCTCTCAAAATAATCCTCAAACGTGGGGTGTTCGATCGGTGAGATGTGGTCACGGCCGATGTTGAGGAAGCACGCCACGTCAAACGGCAGATTCTCGACGCGTTGGTACTTGAGCGCCTGGCTCGAGACCTCCATGACCATGGACTGGCGACCTGACGTGCGGCAGTTGGCGATATGGCGCCAGACCTCTGGGGCCTCGGGCGTAGTATTGGTGCTCTCGTAGCACTCGATACCATCGTCGGTGTTCACTGAGCCGATCATGCCGCAGGACTCGCCCGCCGCTTTGATGATGGACTGGAGCATAAAAGCGGTCGTGGTCTTTCCCTTGGTACCGGTGATACCCACGATCTTGACGTCGTGGTCGGGACGGTCGTAGACCTCCGGCGGCAACAGGGCCATGGCCGTGCGAACGCTATCAACAACCAGCATCGCAGCACCGCTCTCCTGCGCCAGCGGCTCCAGAGACTCGACCAGCGACTCCTCGCACACAAATGCGACGGCGCCCGCATCGAGCGCCATGCTCAAAAACGCGGGCTTAAAGGCAGTGCCTTTGCAAAAGAACACGTCACCCGCCGAGACCGTACGCGAATCAAACGAGCAGCCGGTCACGGCACGCTCGTCAACCTGCTCTGACGCGCGCAGCTCGCCGCACACATCGAGAAGCTTGGCAAGCGTATCGACCGTGGTCACGGTCGCGGAATCCGAATGGTGCATCTTTCACCTTTCTCAGCCATTTGGCAGGGACGGTTTTTATAGTAACTGAAACGCACCACGCAAAAACGGCTCCCGGAGGAGCCGTTACGCGCAGGCGTTCGTAAGCCGAGGCTAGGCAGCCTGAACAGCGGGCTGGTCCTCGTCGATAAAGAAGCGCTTGTACCACACCAGGAACACGAGCGGCGTATAGATCTTGCGCTGGAAATCGCCCTTGCCCGCAAAGTGCAGATCGAGCAGGTGCATGAGCTCGTCGGTATCGAAGAACTCGCTTGCCCACGGCGCGGTGAAGTACTCCTTGACATAGTCGTACCACTTTTGCTCGCGCAGCCAGTAGACAATCGGCACCGGGAAGCCCACCTTGGGACGGGTGGCCCACTCATCGGGCAGCGACTTGTTGGCAGCGTGGCGGAGTACCTGTTTGTTGCCGTTCTCGTTGATGCGGTAGCGATCGGGAATGTGCTCGGCGAACTCCATGACTTTGCGGTCCAGGAAGGGCACGCGCAGCTCCAGCGAGTGCGCCATGCACATCTTGTCGGCCTTGAGCAGAATGTCGCCTGGGAGCCACATGTTCATGTCCAGGTACTGCTTCTTGACCAGCTCGGGCTGACCCTTCACGCGCGCATAGATGGGAGCGGCAAGCTCGAAGGCGCCATCGCCGGTGTTGTACTCGGGCTTGAGCACGCCGTCGACCTCGCGCTCCGGCCATACCAGAGCCTGTCCCAGGAACGACTTCTCGGGGATCTCGGCACCCTTGACCAGGAAGTTATGTCCCTTGAAGTACGGCATATGCAACGCCAGGTTACCGAGCGCGCGACGGATGGGCAGCGGCACCATCTTTTTGTACTTGCGGACTGGGACCGTGTCCTCGTAGTAGGCGTAGCCGCCAAAGAGTTCGTCGGCGCCTTCGCCCGAAAGCACGACGGTAACATCCTTGCGCGCCATCTCGGCCAAGAACCACAGTGGCACAGACGACAGGTTGGACTGCGGCTCGTCCATGTGATACTGAATGTCCTCGAGTGCGCCAAAGAACTCGTCGGCGGTGATCATCTTGCGGACATTCTCGACGCCGAGCTTGTCGGATAGCTCCTTGGCGTAGTTAGTCTCGTTGAAATTCTTGTAATCGAAGCCCACCGAGAAGGTCTTGTCGGGCATGAGGCAAGCGGCGATGTAGCTGGAGTCGACGCCGCCGGAGAGGAACGACGCGACCTTGACGTCGGCGATGCGATGGGCCTCGACGCTCTCGTGCACGACCTCGTCCAGCTCGTCGACGTACTCCTCGAACGGCTTCTCGACGGCAGAGTAATCGCAATCCCAGTAGCGCTCGATGTTCATCTTGCCGGTCGGGATGTCTACGGTATAGTAATGCGCCGGCGGCAGCTTGTAGACACCCTCGAAGAAGGTCTCCTCGGTTGCCGAATACTGCAGCGTCATGTACGGACGCAGGGCCTTTTTGTTGACCGCCTTGTGGAAGTGCGGGTAGTCCAGGAAGCTCTTGATCTCGGAGCCAAAGAGCACGCCCGGAGCGCCGTCGCCCGCATCGGCCATGGGATAGTAGTAGAGCGGCTTGATGCCAAAGATATCGCGGGCGCCAAAAAGCTTGTTCTTCTTCTTGTCCCAGATGACGAAGGCGTACATGCCGCGCAGGCGATCGAGTACGGCCTCGCCCCACTCCTCGTAGCCGTGCAGGAGGCTCTCGGTGTCGGCGCCGCAGTGGAACTTGTAGCCCTTGGCCTCGAGCTCGGAACGGAGTTCTTGGAAGTTGTAGATCTCGCCGTTGAAGACAATGACGACGCTACCGTCCTCATTGGCCATGGGCTGAGCGCCGGCCTCGGTCAGGTCGAGGATCGACAAGCGGCGGAAGCCGAGGGCAACGCGGCCGTCGATAAACTGACCGCCCATGTCGGGACCACGATGGACGATGCGGTCCATCATCTTGGTGAGCACCTCGGATTGGTTATCCGTCCCACCGACAAAACCGACAAAACCGCACATATACTATCCCCTCTGCTGTTGCTGGGTATCAAATCGAATCAGTAGCTTTTGAGTATACCCGAGGGCGTAAAGAGGGGCGGAATGTTCAGGCAATCTCAACTGAATCAGCTCCGCGCCGACACGCGCCGGTTACCTTTAATGGATATGAGATGAATGAGGCGATTGTTTTGCTATACTCTCTCCGCACGGGCGATTGGCGCAACGGTTAGCGCAGGTGCTTTACACGCACAAGGCTGGGGGTTCGAATCCCTCATCGCCCACCATTGAATTGGAAACGGTCCTCGCAAGGGGACCGTTTTTGTTTGGGCCCAGCGCATGGGATTCGAACCCGACAGGGTGCGAAGCTGAGGAAACGCGAAGCGTTTTCCAGCGCAGCACGCGAGGAGCGGAGCGACGAAGCGGGGCGCGGGCGGCGCCAGCCGCACGCGGACATCCCTCATCGCCCACCACTGATTTGATAGGCTCCCAGCTATGGGGGCCTTTCTTTTTTGGGCCCAGCGCAGAGGGATTCGAACCCGCCAGCACGTCCGTCACAAAGGCCGTGGCCAAAAAATGGCAAAAATGAGTACTGTTACTAATGTTATAGCAGCGATTTTTGGGTTTCGCTGGGTAAATCTAGCCCTGAATCAGCGATTTGAAGCCTTTGCTAGCTGTTTCCCCATTAACATAACTGAACATGTGTGGTCTAACTAATCCTAGATAGTCGGTTTCATATGAGATTCAGCTGGTGACAGTACTCACATTTGGCATTTTTTGTCCAAAGGCTCTCCTGGCCATTGCAGATTTGTGGCAAAACGGGCTCCAGACCGCTGAATCGTGCCGCATATGGCACGTCCACAGTCCGGAACCCGGTTCAAATTGAGTTATTGCGCCGCGTTAGGCCAAAACGTCCGACAGGATCTCGATCAGACTGTCCACGTCGGATTCCTCGCAGACGAGCGGCGGCAGGAAACGCAGCGTATGGGCACCCGTAGCGTTAATCACGGCACCAGCCCCCAATGCACGGGCCACAACGTCGTGTGCATCACCCGCAGTATCGTCCAGATCGCAGCCGAGCATCAAGCCGCGGCCACGCACCTCGGTCACGTTCGGCAGCTTGGCGAGCTTTGCCTCCATATAGGCGCCTACCTTGGCAGCATGGTCGGCATAATCGCCGCGCACGAGCGCGGAGAGCGTCGCGGCGCACGCCGCGACAGCCAAGCAGCTACCGCCAAAGGTCGAGCCGTGGTCGCCCGGCTTAAACACGTCGGCAATCTCCTTCTTTGCTACGACGGCACCCATGGGCACGCCATCGGCAATGCCCTTGGCAAGGCTCATGATGTCGGGTTCCACGCCATAGGTTTGGAATGCAAACGGCTTGCCGGAGCGGAAGATGCCGCACTGGACCTCGTCGGCTATAAGCACGGCGCCCACTTCGTGTGCCAGGTCGCGCGCTGCCGCCATAAACTCCTCGGTCATGGGGTGCACGCCACTCTCACCCTGGATCGGCTCGAGCATCACGGCACATATTTCGCTCCCCAGCTGCTTAAAGATCGCACGCAGTTCATTGATATCGTTGGGCGTACAGGCCACAAAGCCACCCGGCAGCGGGCGGAAACTATCCTGCAGCCAATCCTGCATGGTGGCGGCAATGGTCTCGAGCGTACGGCCGTGGAAGCCGCCGCGCATGCACACGATAGTGTTGCCGCCGTTACCGGCACGCTTGGCGTACAGGCGCGCGAGCTTCATCGAGCCCTCGTTGGCCTCGGCGCCGGAGTTGGCAAAGAAGGTCTCCCAAACCTGCTCATCCGCAGCCGGGGCACCAAGAGCAGCTGCCGTGGTCTCATCGCCGGCGGCAATGGCATCGGCAAGCACGCGTGCACCATCTACGTCGTCGTTGGCAAGCTTGGACAGCAGCGCCGCGACCTGTCCACGCTGCTCGATGTAGAAGTAATTGGAGACATGCATGAGCTTTTTGGTCTGTGCCTCGAGCGCCGAGAGCACAGCCGGGTCGCCATGACCTAGGCTGCACACGCCGATGCCGGCAAGAAAGTCGAGGTACTCACGACCATCGTCGCCGGTGAGCTTCATGCCGTGACCCTCGACAAACTCGACCGGAGAGCGGCCAAAGGTATGCATAACGTAATGGGATTCAAGCGATTGCTGAGCTGCAAGTGACATGGGATGCCTTTCGTTGAGCGCCGGACGGCGCAGGCCTATGGGTGCAGAAATGGGGCGGCTGCGGGTCAGTTAGACTGTCTGAAGCTTCTCGACCTCGTCGAGGTTCTCGGTCAGACGCGCAGCAAACGTCGAAAGCGGATGCGGATGCGTATCGAACTCGTAAGCCGTCTCGGTGGAATGGATCACGGTGCCGACGCCGGCATCGGTCAGCAGCTCCAGCAGCAGCGAATGCGGCGTGGTGCCGTTGATGATGTGAGCGCGAAATACGCCGCCGGCAAGCGCATCGACGGCCGCGCGCAGCTTGGGAATCATGCCCTTATCGACCTCGCCGCCGTAGAGCATTTCGTTAACCTCGTCGAGTGTTAGGTTGGAGATGAGTGAGTCTTTATCGCTAAAGTCCTTGTACAGGCCGTCGACGTCGGTCAAAAAGATCGCCTTGTGCGCGTGGAGCGCTGCCGCAACGGCGCCGGCGGCGGTATCGGCGTTGATGTTGAAGAAGCCGCCGTCCTCCCCCGCCGCGACGGTAGCGATAACGGGGATGTACTCGCTATCGAGTAAGCGCTCGATATAGTCGGTGTTAACGTGCGTCACTTTGCCCACGCGACCGAGCTCGGGGTCGAGCGGCTCGGCGATGAGCGTACCGGCATCGCTGCCCGAAACGCCCACGGCCAGGTTGCCGTGATGGTTGAGCGCCGCGACCAGCTCCTGGTTGACCTTGCCGCCCAGCACCTCGCGCACGATATCCATGGTCGCCGGCGTGGTCACGCGCTGGCCGTTCATAAACTCGACGGGGATGTCGTAGTGGCTAAGCGCCTCGTTGATGGCCTTGCCGCCACCGTGCACGATAACAGGGCGCATGCCGATGATCTTGAGCAGGACGATGTCGCTCATCACGTCGCGGCGCAGCTGCTCATCAACCATGGCGGCTCCGCCATATTTGATAACAACCGTCTTGCCGGTCAGGTTCTTAATCCACGGCAGCGCTTCGAACAGCAGCTGCGCGGTTGCTTCGTTGGATTCGCTCGAACGACAATCGCGTGCGAATTTCATAATCTGCCTCGTCTTTCGTATCGTTATCGCGCCGTGCTCCGCTGTCCGCAATCGCGGCAAGATGCGCAGCGTGCCTGGAATCTAGGAACGGTAGTCGCCGTTGATGGAGATGTACTCATGCGTGAGGTCGCAGGTCCACACGGTCGTTGCCGCGTCGCCTGCGCCCAGGTCGGCCGAGATCACGATCTCGGGCGCCTCAAAACGTCGTAGAGCCTCGTCCTCGTCAAAGGGAACAGTCAGACCGTCGCGACAGACAGGCATGCCCATCATGTCGATGGAAACGTCTTCCTGATTAAACTTCACGCCGCACTTGCCAAGCGCCATAGCAACGCGGCCCCAGTTGCAGTCGTGGCCGGCGATGCAGGTCTTAACGAGCGGCGAGTTGGCAACGGCACGGGCGGCGATATCGGCCTCCTCGTCGTTAGCGGCGCCGGTAACGTTGACCGTAACAAGCTTGGATGCGCCCTCACCATCGGCGGCGATATTGCGCGCCAGGCTCTCGCACACCTCGTGCACGGCAAATGCCAACTCGTCAAAGGCATTGGAGCCCTCGACGATCGGCTCGGCATCTGCGGCAGCGGCGCCGGAGGCAAGCATGATGCAGGTGTCGTTGGTCGAGGTGTCGGAATCGACCGTTACCTTGTTAAAGGTCTGCTTGACGGTCGAGAGCAGCAGGGCATGAAGTGCCGCAGGCTCGACGGGAGCATCGGTGGTGATAACTGCGATCATGGTGGCCATGTTGGGCATGATCATACCCGAGCCCTTGCACATTCCGCCTACCGTATAGACATTGCCCGCATGACCCGCAGCCTCACTGACGTAGGACACGGCGTACTCCTTGGAGTGCGTGTCGGTCGTCATGATGGCGCGAGCGGCATCGGCGCCACCGTGGGCGGAGAGCGCCTCGTAGGCAGCAGGAATGGCGGTCTCAAACGTGTCGATCGGCAGAATCTGGCCAATTACACCCGTGGAGGCAACCAGAATCTGCTGAGGCTCGCAGCCGATGACCTGCGATGCGATGCTGCACGTCTCGCGCGCGCATGCAAGGCCGGTCTCACCCGTGGCGGCGTTGGCATTGCCAGAGTTGACCGAAATGCCGGCGATGATACCGTACCCCTTGTCGGTACCGCCCAGGTTGGCACGGCTCACCTGCACGGGCGCCGCGCAAAAGCGATTGGTGGTAAACACGCCAGCACCGGGACAGGGTTTATCGGGCACGACGAGCGCGTAATCCAGACGCTCGGGGTTCTTGCGGAACCCAGCGTGGATGCCTGCAGCCTTAAAACCAGCCGCAGCCGTAACGCCACCCTCGACGGCGCGAATCTTGATATCAAACAGCTCGGTATTCATCGTCTTTATGACTCCTTATGTCAAACAAAAAACGGACATCGGTTGGTGCGCCATGCCAGTCGTGATCATGAGACCAGCTTAAGAGTGGCGCCCCACTCGATGCCCGACTACCAAATCGTTAACAATCGAATGTGCTACACCGGGCACGCCACTGTGGGCAAGCCTCGTCGCTCGTCAAAGCCAAAGACGATATTGGCGCACTGGACTGCTTGGCCCGCAGCGCCCTTGCACAGATTGTCGATGGCGCCCGTCGCCACCAGCACGCCCGCGCGCTTGTTGAGCGCGAGGCCGATCTGGGCGGCGTTGGTGCCGACGACCGAAGCCGTCTTGGGCTGCTGACCGGCATCGAGTACGCGTACGAAGGTGCGACCGGCGTAGAACTGCTTGTAATGGTCGACAACGTCCTCAAGGGTCAAGGTATCGATAGCCTGCGGCGTAAGCGGCAGCGTCACCGTGGAGAGCAGACCACGCTTGAGCGGTGCCAGGTGCGGGGTAAAGACGACGCGATCGGTCAGGCCAAGGATTTGCTCAATCTCGGGCGTGTGGCGATGCTTGCCCACGCCGTAGGCCTCCAAGTTCTCGTCGGCGCTGCAAAAATGGGTGCGGGCGTTGCAGGACTTACCGGCGCCCGTCACGCCGCTAATGGCATCGACAATCACGGGACCGTTCTCGGCCACCCAGCCGACGCGCACGGCGGGCGCGGCGGCAAGGCTCGTTGCGGTGGGATAGCAACCGGCGCAGGCGACCAGCACGGGTTTGCCGTCGGCATGGTCGGATGCGGCGGTCTCCAAGTCTTGGCAGAACAGCTCGGGCAGACCGAAGGCACGGGTCTTGAGCAGCTCGGGGCTCGTATGCTCGGCGGCATACCATGTCTCAAAGACGGACGCGTCGTTCAGACGGTAGTCGGCCGAAAGATCAAAGCAGGAGACGCCCGATGCAAGCAGCGCGGGCACCTGTGCCATGGCAGCCGTGTGCGGCACGGCAAGAAAAACCGCATCGCAGCTCTTGAGCTCGGGGGCGTCATGCGTGGTGAAAACCAGATCGCTCACACCAGCAAAGCTCGGATACACCGCGGACAGCGGCTGGCCGGCATCGGCGTTGGACGTAATGGCAACAAGTTCAAACTCGGGATGACCGAGGACGAGGCGAATGAGCTCGGCTCCGGCATATCCAGCCGCGCCGACGATTCCAACCTTCAAAGACATATCAGACTCCTTGTCTGCGATTTATGCACCGATGCGCATTTCGCAGCGGTCGTTATGAAGTGGGTTGAAACTTTAGCACCAAAAGATGCATGATTACGTAAATGGCTTGCATATTCATGCATTGAAACATTCCCGACACATTCGCTTGAAGGAATTGACAAATGGAGCGGGCCCCGTATTGACCGGCGCTCCTAACGGCGCCGGGCAATACGGGGCCCGCCCATGCGAAAACCAAGTTGTTAGGATGAGCCAGCTGGCTAGAGCTCGACCGGCACCCATTCGTCGTGATTGCAGATAAAAGCCTCGGGATCCTCGACGCTAAAGAAGACGAGCGTGGGGTCGTTAGGCCCCTCATAGTGCTCGCCCAGGTGCTCTAGATGCTTCCACCCGGCTTCGCGCATTTCGCCTAAAGCCCGGTCATCCAAGCCGGCACGCCCGCGCAAGATAAGCCAGCCATGGCCCGGCCACCAACTCGTGGCCTCAAAGCGCTGGTTTTGCAGCAGCTCTTGCCACACATCTTTGGTGCGCGCTGTTACAAACCACAGCTTGCCATCCTGGATCTGCGCAAACGAAAACGGACGCACATGAGGCTGTCCGTCAACGCTCGTCGCCAAATACCATGCCGGCACCGACGTCAGATACTCCAACACCGTATTCAATCCGTCCACGGTTCCTCCTGCCGCTAGCTCATTTGACTGGTTGGTAAACGTTAGAGCTCCAGGCGCTCCTCGCTGCCGTCGATATCACAGAAGCGCGCGGCAATGTTGCGGACCGAAAAGAAAGCAAGGCGGCCGTCGTTGGCACTCTCGTGTTCCTCGCCGATGCCCACCATGTGCTTAAAACCCGCTTGACGCACCTTGTCGCTCGCAACCGCGTCGTCCTCAAGTGCGGCCTCGCCGGTCAACACGATCCAACATTCCCCCGGCTTCCAGCCCGAGAGCTCAAACTTGGGATTCGCACTCAGCTCCGCCCACACATCCTTGTCGCGCGACGTGCAAAACCACAGCTTACCGTCATCGACCATGGCAAACGAAAACGGCCTCACGCGAGGCTGATGCCCGTCGGTCACATCGGTCGTGGCCAGATACCACGCCGGAATGCGCCTGAGATACGAACAGGCGCGCTCAAGCTGAGCCGTGCGGTCGTTGTCGGTCATAGGGGCCCCTTTCTTGCGCTCGAATCGCGCCTAAACAAGTTGAAGGTTGACGACGATGACACACGCAAGCAGCAGCATCGTCACAACCGCAGCCAGCGCATCCCCGCGGCGAAATGCAAGTGCATGCAGACGCGTGCGGCCCTGCTCGCCGTGATAGCAGCGTGCATCCATGGCGGCAGACAACGTCTCGGCATGACGGAACACGCCCGTGAACAGTGGAATCGCCACACTGCCGAGCATACGCACGCCGCCGAGCGGGCCACCCGTTACGCGTGCGCCGCGGCTTGCCTGCGCGTCCGCCGTCTGCTTCATCTCGGTGGCAAACTGCGGCATAAAGCGCAACGCGATGCCCATGATCATGCCGAGCTCATGCGCAGGGAGCCCCACGCGCGCAAACGGTGCGAGCAGGCGCTCAAAGCCCGCGGTGAGGTCGAGCGTAGGCGTGGTGAGCGTAATGGCGCTCATGCCGGCCATCATCAAGGTCAGGCGGCACGCCATAAAGACGGCGGAATGCAGCGAGCCCTCGCTTATCTGCAAAAAGCCGAGCTGCCACAGGATGCGCCCACTCTGATCGGTAAACAAGTTGAGCACCGCGACCACGACGACGATTGCCAGCAGCGGTGCCATCGATGATAGGACCCGGCGCAACGGCACCCGGGACACGGCATAGATCAGCACGACGAAAATTGCGACCGGGGCCAGTCCGCGGAAGCCGCCGACGGTCAGCGTCGTGATCAAAAACACAAAGCCCAGGAGCAGCTTGGTGCGCGGATCCAGGCGATGGATCGCACTATCGCCGGGATAGTAACTGCCAAACGAAAACGCCTCCATTAGCAGCCCTCCTCTCGCGCGACCGTCTTGGATTTAGCAATGTCCGAGACGTTAGAAGAACCGTCTGAGCGACCGATCAGCAAATTTGCCAACTCGTCGGCCAACGACTCAACCGTATAGAGCCCGCCGCAACGCAGCGGCACGCCCGCTTCCGCGAGCGCCAAAGCCATGCGCTGGGCGGCGGGAACGCCCAAGCCGATCGACTTGAGCTCATCGGCATGTGCAAACACCTGCGCGGGGGTTCCCTCGGCAAACACCGCACCTTCGTTCATCACGACGATGCGATCGCAGCAATTGGCCAGGTCATCCATGCTGTGCGAAACCATGACAACGGTCAGGCCCTCGCGATGGAGTCGACCGATGAGCCCTAGGAAATCCCTGCGCGCCGCCGGATCGAGCCCCGCCATGGGCTCATCGAGCACCAGGACTTCGGGCTCCATGGCGAGCACGCCGGCGAATGCCACACGCCGTTGCTGACCGCCCGAAAGCTCGAAGGGACTCTTGTCGCCGACCGTGGAAAGGTCGAGGCCCACGCGCGAGAGCGACGACTCGACGCGACGGTCGACTTCATCTTGCGGCAAGCCAAGGTTGTGCGGACCAAACGCCACGTCCTGCGCCACGGTTTCGGCAAACAGCTGACGCTCAGGATATTGAAACACCACGCCGACCTTGGCCTTAACCGCGGCGGCGTCTTTCTTGTTTGCCAGGTCGAGCCCCAACGCGTAAACGGAACCCTCCTGGGGGCGAATCAAACCGTTGAGATGCTGGACCAGCGTCGACTTACCCGAACCGGTATGACCTGCTAAGCCCAGGAACTCGCCGCGACGCACCGTCAGCGATACATCGCGCAGCGCCCACGGGCTGCTGGGGTCGTTTCCCCAGAGAGCCTGTTTGCTCGATTTGCCTGCAACGGCCGAGCGCTTATGCCAGCGGCGGCGCTCGCGGGCGCTCAGCGAGTAACTATGCGAGAGGTGCGAAATCTCGATGACGGGCTCCGACGCGGCTGTCCCGTCGGTTGCAGAGGAGGCGTTGTCGAGCACACGAGAATCGGATGCAGAAGGCCGCCCTGCGGTGTCTTCCCCACTCCGGTCGGCATATACCTGCGCAATCTCGGCGACCATATCCGCCTCGCGCACCTGCGCATGAACGGGCACGCCCTTCGCACGAAGCGCCATGCCCAAGCAGCACGACGCCGGCATATCCAGGTTGAGCTCCACGAGCCCATCTGCCCGCGTCAGAATCTCCTCGGGCGTACCGAGCATGGCAACGCGCCCCGCCCGAAACACCGCGACACGATCGGCCTCGGCGGCCTCTTCCATAAAGTGCGTAATCATCACGATGGTCATGCCGCGTTCGTGCAGCACGTGACAGGCCTTCATAAGGCCCTTGCGCCCGCGCGGATCGAGCATCGAGGACGCCTCGTCCAAAATGAGCACGCGCGGTTCCATGGCGAGCACACCGGCAAGCGCCACACGCTGCTTTTGACCGCCCGAAAGCGCATGGGTCTCGTGGCGCTCAAAGCCCACCAGGCCCACGCCCTTCAGCGCCTCGCGTACACGCTGCGCAATTTGTGCAGATGGCACGCCAAGGTTTTCGGGACCAAACGCAACATCATCTTCGACAAGCGTTGCCACCAGCTGGTCATCGGGATTCTGGAATACCATGCCCGCGGTCGAACGAATGTCGTAGACCAGCTCGGGATCGGACGCATCCATGCCGTTGATGCGTACCGTGCCCGCATCGGGCTGCAGCAGCGCATTCAGATGCTTGGCAAACGTCGACTTGCCCGACCCATTGCCACCGAGGATGCAGAAAAACTCGCCATCCTCGATGTTCAGATCGACGCCGTCGAGTGCCGACACGGCACCGTCATAGCTAAAGGAAACGCCCCGACACTCAATCATGCGCGGCCTTTGACCTGGTCCTTTTTAGGCGTGATGAGGTTGGAGACCGCCTTGTACACCGCAAGCGTCAACACCGAGTTAAGGACGGTCTTGATAAGGTTGAACGGCAGCACGGCAGGAATCATGAGCGGGGCGATCACATCGACCGAGCCATACCAGAACCATACGCCAATGGTAAGGTTTGCGACCATAGACAACGCCGTAGCGGCAATAACGCCGAGCACTAGGCCAATCACGGCACCCTTATAGGTATGCATCTTCTGGTAGACGATAGCCGCGGGCAGAATGTAGCCCAGCGTGGCAACCAGGTTCATAAGCGCGCCGACCCAGTCACCCGTGGTGAGCGCATGGATAACGATCGCCATGGCGGCAACGGCAGTGCCGGCACCAGGGCCATACGCAAATCCGCACACCATCGCCGGCACCAGCGACGGGTCATACGTCAAAAACGGCGCGGAGGGAAGGATGGGTAGCTGCACATACATAAACAACGCGCTCAAGGCACACATCAACGCCATGGTAACGAGCTGTTTGGTGCTCCACCTATTCGTGTTCTCAAAATGGATATGCTGCGACTGTTCAGACATAAGATCACCTGCCTCTTTCATCCGGACTCTAACCGTTGGTACTGGGATCTCACCAGTTCAGCCGGCATGCGAACCAACGCACACACGGGTCGCGGACTCATCGGCTCGGTCGCAGACGCCTCGCCTACGCCACGGCACCCCTTTGGCACCGCCCGATTTACCGCCAGTGGGGAATTTCACCCCGCCCTGAAACAGCAATTGCAAGTGTAGCACGAGCAATCGTTCATGCAAGTATGCCAAGGCTAATTTGTGGCGGGGATCAGTTGCCGCAGCAGCCGCGTTCCCCACCCATCCCAAAGTAGCGCGCCTTTCGCGGCAAAGCCGCGAAACAGCGACCGGGACAAGGCACCCCACCAACCACGTCCTTCATCAG
>UQYE01000017.1:0-34740 GCA_900545145.1 uncultured Collinsella sp.
CGCAAGTGGCAGAGTGGACGCACTTGCTACTGCCGAGCTATGTCTGGACGCATTTAAGAAAGATCATAACAGTGAGCATTTGATCGATGCTGCAAATTATTTGATGTTCCGGTTTAAGTATCCTATGCCGGGAGATCATTTTACACCGACAGACTCGAGCGGAAGTGTCGGAACAGTTGGTACACCAATAAATATGGAAAAGGAGATTTAATATTATGAAGAATGATTTGAAAAATAAGATGACTCGGTCATTATGTAAGGCAAAGTTTAAGGTTAAAAAGCATAGCCCAGAGATCTTGGTTGTTGCAGGCGTGATTGGTACGGTGACAAGTGCTGTGATGGCATGTCGCGCTACAACAAAGCTGAGTAAGATTCTCGATGAGGCGAAAGAGACAGAGAAGACAATCTCTGAAGGAATGGAAAGTGGATATATCGCAGATCAGGAATACACAGAGGAAGACGGCAAGAAGGATCTCAGAATCACAAAGGTTCAGACTGGATTAAAGGTTGTAAAGCTGTATGCACCAGCTGTTATCCTTGGCGGATTATCAATCACAGCCATGCTGACATCTAACAATATTCTCAGAAAGAGAAACGTATCACTTGCAGCGGCATATGCAGCAGTAGATAAGAGTTTCAAGGAATATCGTGGCAGAGTAAAGGAACGTTTCGGTGAAGAGCTGGACAAGGAGCTTCGTTACAACATCAAGGCGAAGGAAATCGAAGAAGTAGTTAAGGACGAGAAGACCGGTAAAGAAAAGGTTCAGAAAAAAATCGTGAACGTTTCTGATTTTGATGATTGCAGCGAGTACGCAAAGTTCTATGATTGCGGTTGCACTGGATGGACAAAAGACCCAGAGCTGAATTTGATGTTTCTTAGAAAACAGCAGGACTTCTTGAATGATCGGTTAAAGGCTGAGGGTTATCTGTTCTTGAATGATGTGTATGATGCACTTGGTATTCAGAAGACAAAGATTGGTCAGATTGCAGGTTGGGTTTATGATGAAAAGAATCCAGTCGGAGATAACTATATCGATTTCGGAATTTATGACACTCATCGTGAGGCAAATAGAAGATTTGTAAATGGTCTTGAGAGAACAATTCTTCTTGATTTCAATTGTGATGGTGACATTCTGGATATGATGTGAATGACAGGACTCGATAGTATCGGGTCAGGAAATCCATATCGAGATACGTATGATTATCCACAGTTTGCTATATAAGGAGGGCACCTATGAAAGGAAGAGATTTAATTATTTATATTCTTGAGAATCATCTCGAAGATGTGGATGTGTTAAGTGATTTGAAGAATCTTGGATTATATTCTGTTGAAGAAGTGGCAGCTTTGAACAATGTTGGTAAAGCAACTGTTGAAGCGTGGTGTGGTTTTGGAAGATATAATTATACTACAATTGATGACAGAATATATATCTGGTTACCAGAAGGAGGTAAGTAAAATGAACAATGCGATTGAAAAAATTGCTATGTTTGTCATTGGAGCCGCAACAGGCTCCTTTGTAACATGGCGAATCATTAAATCAAAGTATGAGCTGGTAGAAAACGGCGAGATTACAGTATATCCTGCCGAGGAAAAGTACGCGGAAGAGCCAGAGGAAACAGTCGAAGAGAATCTGGAAACCGAAGACAATGATGGAGAACCCACATTCTCGGCTGAAGAGAAAAAAGAAGGCGAAAAGGTAATCAAAGACCTTAAATATCGAACATATTCCAACGGCGGAAGTAAAAAAAAACGGAAAAAATCAGTGGATAATGACGACGAAATGTTTCCTTATGTTATTCCGCCAGAAGCTGTTGGCGACACTGGTTACGACCTTGTAAATCTCACATTATATTCGAACGGCGTTCTGGTGGATGATCTCGACGACGAAGTGATTGAAGACGCAGAACTGCTTATTGGTAATTATGCTATCGATCGTATCGGTGAGTATGAGCCGGATATTATTCACGTAAGAAACGACGAGCTTCAGAGAGAATATGAGATCTGTCGTGTTGACGAGGAATATGAAGCAACGGAGGAATAATATTGAGAGGAGAATTTAAGGAAGATGTGCGAAGAGAATACTTCGAGTGGCTTTATGAGTATGTGTGTGCCGGTAAATTTTCGACAGATAATTCTTTTCGGAAATTATTGGAACATCTTCATGAACTTGAATTCACTTATAGTATTCCAAGAGATCGCAACAGAGCTGAAGACGGAGAGAACATGCATTTCAGATTTATTATTGCACATGAGTATGAATACGAGGACATATCTGAAGACGTATTGGACGCATTGGACGCGCCTTGTAGTGTTCTTGAGATGTTGATTGCGTTATCTATTCGGTGTGAAGAAACAATCATGGATGATCCGGATGTAGGAGATCGAACGTCACAGTGGTTTTGGAATATGATCAACAATCTCGGTCTTGGAGGAATGATTGATTCTCGTTTTGATTGCGAAAAAGTCGATCGAATTATATCCAGATTATTAAGTAGAAGCTATGCTCCGGACGGAACCGGTGGATTGTTTACCATCAAGAACTGCAAGTACGATTTAAGAGATGTTGAGATATGGGTTCAGCTCTGTTGGTATTTAGACACAATAACATAATAGGAAAGGAGCTTATATAATGGCTGATTTTTATAGAATAGCTTATCAGAATAAGCAAGGCATGATAGAAATATTTCCTAAATTCATTATTGGGAATAGCTCCGATCTTATGATACGAGGTGGCGATTTTTATGCTGTATGGTTGGAAGACAAAGGTCTGTGGTCTACTGATGAGCAAGACGTCATTCGAATGATCGACAGAGATCTGGATAAGTATGTCACAGATAATAGTCCAAGGTTCGATACGAACACAAAGATTAAATATATGTGGGATGCAGAATCTGGATCGATTGACCGATGGCATAAGTATTGTCAGAAACAACAAAGGGACTCATTTCACATGTTGGATGAAAAACTTATATTTTCCAATAGTGAGACAAACAAGAAAGATTATGCCAGCAAACGATTGAATTATCCATTGGAACCTGGTAAATGTCCAGCTTATGAGAAGATTATATCAACGATATATTCGGAGGAAGAAAGACATAAGATTGAATGGGCAATCGGGTCTATTGTTACCGGCGATTCCAAGACAATACAGAAGTTTCTTGTATTGTATGGCGCTGCTGGTACAGGTAAATCAACCATCTTGAACATTATCCAACAGTTATTTGAGGGTTACTATTCGGTATTTGATGCGAAGGCATTGGGGTCGAGTAGTAACTCTTTTGCATTAGAGGCATTTAAGTCGAACCCGCTGATTGCAATTCAGCATGATGGAGATCTGTCTAAGATCGAAGATAATACGAGATTAAATAGTCTTGTATCTCATGAGATGATGACTGTGAATGAGAAATTCAAGTCAACCTATGCCAGCCAGTTTAAGTGTTTTCTATTCATGGGTACAAACAAGCCAGTACGGATCACAGATGCAAAATCAGGTCTTATACGAAGATTGATTGATGTGTCACCTTCCGGAAAGAAAGTTAGCCCTAAAGAATACAACACTTTAATGGAGCAGGTTAAGTTTGAGCTTGGTGCTATTGCTTGTCATTGCAGAGATGTATATTTGGAAGATCCTGGGTATTATGACACATATCTTCCAATGTCAATGATGAGTGCATCAAATGATTTCTACAACTTCATTATTGATTCGTTTCATGTATTCAAAAAAGAAGACGGAACAACGTTAAAGGCAGCATGGGAAATGTACAAAACATATTGTGATGAGGCAAAAGTTCCATATCCATTTTCTCAGAGAAGTTTTAAAGAAGAGCTTAAAAACTATTTTTGGGATTTTGACGAGGAGATTGATGAGGATGGATCTAAGATAAGAAACATTTATCACGGATTTCGAACCGAGAAATTTGAGACTTTTAGTCACAGAAAAAGAGAGGAAAAAAATGTGACTAACTCAGAATCTTGGCTGCAATTCATGAATGCAGCAGAAACAACAAAGAGCTTTGATATGGAATGTGAATCATGCCCAGCTCAATATGCAACGGACAAAGAAACCCCAAGTAAATCTTGGAACCGAGTCACAACCACACTCAAAGACATCGATCCATCGAAACTTCATTATGTCAAGGTTCCAGAGAATCACATAGTTATTGACTTTGATTTGAAGGGCGATGACGGCAAAAAATCGTTTGAAAAGAATTTGGAGGCTGCTGCGAAGTGTCCACCACGTAGTCGGCGCCGGCGGCTTCCAGCTCTGCGCGGCCGCGGAAGCCCCAGCTGACGCCCGCGCTCTTAAGGCCGGCGTTGTGGCCGGTCAGAACATCGACATTCGAATCGCCCACATAGAGCGTGGTTGCCGGATTGGCGCCCAGCTCCTTCATCACGTGCAGCGTGACGGGCGCTTCGGGCTTAGGCGGAAACGCATCGACACGGCCTTGCACCAGCGCAAAGCGCTCGGAACCAAAGTATTTCTCGATAAGCGGGGCTGCCGAAATATGATCCTTGTTGGTGAGCACAGCAAGCTGCACGCCCGCGGCGCGCAGACGGTCGAGCATCTCAATCGTGCCGGCGTAGGGTGAGGTGTGGTCCTCCTTGTGCTCGCCGTAATAGGCCCTAAACTCGGCAAGCGTCTGCTCAAACATACGGCCGTCGCCCACGTACTCGGCGGGCATAAAGCGCTCGACCAGCTTAAGCATGCCGTTTCCCACCTTGTAGCGGTACTCGTCCACGGCAAACGTGGGCCAGCCGTGCATCTCGCAGGTGTGGTTGCCGGCGGCCGCCAGGTCTTCGAGCGTGTTGAGGATGGTGCCGTCAAAATCAAAAATCACATGGGAAAAAGCTGCTGCCATGAAAGCTCCCGTCATTGGGTTTAAAACGCACCCCATAATACTGGGCTTCCGCGTCGGGCGTGCTCGAAATCTGAACATCTCCAGGGATATCAAGCCGCATCGCGCCGACCGTGCGGTTCCGCCCTAGCAAATTCTCGGAAGCTGTTCTCCTACGAGCATGTCGAGGATGCGGGTCGAGCCTTCTATCCGATGTCGTGCGTAAACGCAGCCAGAAACTCCTCGAATGTGTCGGTCTGCATGAGTCTCATCGTGGTCTCTACCGAGGAGAACACCTCGATAATCAGATCGAGCACATCTCTAAAGAGCCCCATGTCTTCCTGTGCGATGCCTATAAGTAGCACAAACCGCACGTCGTGGCGTCCCCAAGGAATCGGGGCGTCATTGTGGGCCACGGCGATAAACGAACGCTCTGGATACACCGAGATCGCGTGGGGTATGGCAAGGCTGTCGGTAAACGCCGTCGACGAGACTCTCTCGCGCAGATGCACGTCAGCGATATACTCAGGCGTTGCGAGCCCCTGGGCAGCCAAAAGCTTCCCCATTCGGTCGATGCAGCTTGTGGCGTCGTCTGCGTCCACATTGCGCATAAACAGCCCCGGCTGCAGCAGGCGTCCCAAAAGGCCCTGGGCATAGAGGCGCCGCCGCCGCTCTTGGATGGCGCAAAGCCGGTCGCGGATCTTTCGCACGTTTTGCTTAGTGAGGATGGGTCCGATCAAGATTTTGGTGCTGCCTCCGCAAACCGGCACGTCGATCGTAGTGACCACCACGTCGCACTCGGGAGGATCGGCCAGGTAGTTATCGCAACTCATCACGGCAACAACACTTATGTCGTCGCCAAACTCGGCCTTGAGGTCGTCGACGAGCCTGCGTGCAAAATCGTGGTACTCCTCGATAATCACCGTGCAGGTGATGGCGCCATCGGGTGCAGAGAACTTCTCAAAATAGGCGCCGATGTGAAAGGCGATAAATGCGATTTCGTTCTCGCCCACCTCAACATCCATGGCGGTCGAAAAGCGGTGGGCGATATAGACCGCCATGTCGTAGACCGGTGCGTACTCGCTTTTGATCTGCGCGGCGAGCGGGTTGGGGTAGCTTACGTGGTAGATAGCGCGCTGGTAGGCGTTAAACATATGCAGGACGAGCTGCAGGCGCATGGGCTCGTCGATAAAGCGTGGTAGGTTGTAGCGCTCGCCACACTCGTCGAGAATTCCCAGGACCATGTCCACAAAATCGCGGTCGATGATGCCCGCGAGCTCCTCGCGGTTGAGGTCGCCAAAATCGCACCGCTCGACGGAAAGCGCCAAAAGCAGCAGGATCTGCTGAAAATCGGTGCGCGGGATCGCGCAGCCAAACTGCTTCTCAAAGTAGGCGGCGATGCGCTGGGCACAGTGCGTGATCTGCTCGCGCTGCCCGAGCTGCTCCACTAGGCCGTCTCCGTCGATGACGCCGTCTACCTCGCTGAGCTCGTTGTTCGAGGTGAGCCTGATGATGATCACCAGCAGGTGCATGAGCAGGTTGGAGAGTGCGTAGTCGTTGATAAACAGGTCCGAGCGCTGACAGATCTCGACCAAGCTCGAGAGGGTCGCCTGCACGTCAAAGCCGGGAAACATGTTCTCGAGCGTCTTGGTCGAGGTGAAGTAGCCATAGGAATTGTGGGTGGCTATATGGCCGAGAAGCTTGCGCTTGTTGGCCTCGCGCCCCGTGAGCGTCATACGGTAGTCGTGCGTCTCGACATTGAGGCCAAATTGTCGCACGAGCGCGCGCACCTGCGGCATCACGGAGCTCTGAAACGTGCTCTCGCTGATAAAGAGCTCATCGGAGATATCAAAGACGGAGAGTCCACCGCATGCGTTGACAAGGCGGGAGATGGTAAAGTCACGTCTGGTGTCCGCGCTCGCGGGGATGGCGTCGACCTTCTCGCGAGGACTTGCGGCAGCGCTAGCGGCGGCCGGTGCCGCCGCGGCAAGGCGATAGCCCTCTTTAGACGATTCAATATGCCGGGTACCAGCTTCGTTGACCTCTGCAACATAATTGCGGATGCTTCGCTCGCTTGCGCCTAAAAGGCCGGCAAGCATCGAGGAGGATACCCATGAGCTGCTGTTTTCGAGCACGTCGATCATGCGGTTGATGCGGTTCTGCTTGGCACTCGCCATGGCTTTCCTCCAAGAGATGAACGGCAGATGGGGCGTACCGCCCCATGGTATCTCAGCTCCGTGTGGAGCAGCTTTTCCAATTTGCCGCCCAAGCGGAAAATCGCCCGGCTTGCCGCGCAAGCGGAAAAATTGCCGCCTTGCCGCCATGCGGAAAAAAGACGGTTGGCGGCAAGAACCTTCCGCCACGTATAGTGCAGCTACGGTCAAGGGCGGCCGGGTCGACACGGGCGCCCAAGAACACGGCGGGGACCGTGGTGGCATCGGAGCCGCCTTGGGCCCGCTTATTGGGAAAGGAGTACCCCATGGCAGATGAGAACGGTACCGTCCGCATTCTCCTCGCTTGCGGCATCGGCGCCTCGACCGGCTTTATGGCGGCGGGCATGCGCAAGGTCGCAAAGTCCAAGGGCCTTGACTGCACTATCAAGGCGGTCAGCAAGTCCGAGATCATGGACTACGCCGACAAGATCGACGTCCTCCTGCTCGGCCCGCACTTCGCCTCCGAGGTGCCCGAGATCCAGTCTCAGGTGGCATCTCACGGCGTGAAGGTCATGGCCATCGACCCCGACTATTATGCGGCGCTCGACGGCGAGAGCATCCTCGAGGATGCCTACGACCTGCTTGACGAAGACTAGGAGGGGACAACATGCTGCAAAAGTTCATGGAAGCGATCCAGGCGTGGATCACCGAGCATGTCGTCCCCGTGATGAACAAGCTTACCTCAACCTACTGGTTTGGCGTCATCTCCGACGCTGTTCTCTACATCGTCCCCTTCTCCATGGTCTCGGCCATCCCGAGCATGTGGAACATCATCCGTCGCTTTGTCCCGACCCTGCCCGACCTGTCGCCGCTCACTACGTTTTCGTTTGGCCTTGTGGGCATGTTCATGGCGTTTATCATCCCGCATAACGTTGCGGTCAAGGAAGACCGCAAAGACCGCAGCATGATTGCCGGTTTTACCGGTATAGGCGCTTTCATGCTGTGCATGAACCCCACCATCACCGATGAAGGTTATGTCTTCCAGATGGCCAAGTTTGGCGCAGGTGGCATGTTCACCGCTATGGTCGTGGGCTTTGTCGTTGGCTTTATCTACAAGCGCATGGCACGCATGACATTCTTCTCCGAGGACAGCCTCGTGCCCGACTTCGTCAAGAACTGGTTCGACAACATCATCGCGGTGCTGTTGTCGCTCTTCGTGGCCTGGCTCTTTACCAATATGCTCCAGGTCGACGTCTTTGGCGCGGTCGCGATCATCCTTTCGCCCGTTACTGGCTTTGCCCAGACGCTGCCCGGCACCATCGCCATTCCGCTTGTCATGGACACCTTCTACTTCTTCGGCATCTCCGGCTGGGTGTTCTCGCCGATCCAGCAGTCCATCCAAAAATCTGCTCTTGCCGAGAACATGGCCGCCTACGCCGCGGGCCTCGCTCCTACCAACATCAACGCGTACGGTATCACCCGCTACATCATGATCGGCGGCGAGGGCGCAACGCTTCCGCTGGCCTTCTACATGCTTTTCGCCAAGTCCAAGAAGAACAAGACGCTCGGCCGCGCAACGATTATTCCGTCGCTGTTCAACATCAACGAGCCGCTGGTCTTCTCCACGGTCGTCGCCAACCCCTTTATGTTCATCCCTATGGTGCTGCAGTCCATCCTGCTGTCTGCCAACGCCTATCTCTGGATGAGTATGGGCTGGGCGAGCCTGCATGTCGAGAACTTCGACATGAACTTCCTGCCCAATGCGGTCTCGGCGTTCTTTATGTCGGGCGGGGACGTACGCAATATAGCGCTGGTCTGCGTCAACCTGCTGATCGCCGCGATTCTCTGGTTCCCGTTCTTCAAGGCTGCCGATAACTACCAGTGCAAGATCGAGGAAGAGCAGGCTGCTGAGAAAGCCGCAAAGAAGGCGGCCAAGAAGGCCGCCAAGGCCGCTGCCGTAGCTGCCGCCGAGTAAGACCCTACGGGCGACCCGGAGTCCGTCGCCTAGTTGCTACCAGATGATCTGGTGTCGGCCGTGGAGGCGGCCGACACCCAAGAAAAGGAGGCCATGATGGCCGATGAGGCAATCAACGTTCCCGCAGTCGCGATGAGCGTCATCATCAACGCCGGCGACGGCCGCGCCTGCATTGACAAGGCGATGGACGCTCTGGCGGAGTTCGATTTCGATGCGGCCGACGCGCACCTTGCTGAGGCCGACGCCAAGATTCTCGAGGCGCACAAGGCGCAAACCGAGATGATCCAACGCCAGGCGGGCGGCGAGGAGATCGAGTACTCCCTGCTGTTCGTGCACGCCCAGGACACGCTCATGACCATTAGCGCCGAGTTGCACATGGCCAAGAAGATGATGCCCGTGGTGCGCGCACTGGCCGCCCGCTAATACGTCCCCCGATCACGGGCCGTCTCCCTGCGGCCCGCATCCCAACCCAACTAAAGAGAGATGAGGACATACCATGATCGACCTTTCTACCTATGACTATGGAGAGGCTTTTCCCGAGGGCTTTCTCTGGGGTGGCGCTACCGCTGCCAACCAGATCGAGGGCGCATGGGACGAGGGTGGCCGCGGCCCGGCGGTCTCCGACTACGTGATCCTGCTCGACCGCGAGACTTGCGCTCGCGAAGGCATTGTCGAGGGCGGCCCGCTCAACTCCGTCACGCGTCAGTCACTCGCGGCCCGCAAGGCAGACGAGATGGCCTACGATTTTCCCAAGCGTCGCGGCATCGACTTCTACCACACTTACAAGGAGGACATCGCGCTTTTGGGTGAGATGGGCTTTGGCGTTTTTCGCATGAGCATCTCCTGGAGTCGTATCTTCCCCAACGGCGACGACGCTCTGCCCAACGAGGAGGGCCTGGCCTTCTACGACAAGGTCTTTGACGAGTGCCATAAGCACGGTATCGAGCCCATGGTTACCCTCAACCACTTTGACATGCCGCTTCACTTGGCCGAGGAGTACAACGGCTTTGCAAGCCGTCATGTGGTCGACGCCTTTGAGCGCTATGCCGAGACACTTTTCCGCCGCTACAAGGGCAAGGTCAAGTATTGGATGACCTTCAACGAGATCAACCACGTCTACGCCAACCCCTGCACCTGCTGCGGCGTGATTTGGGATGAGAAGGAAGACGGCTCCAACCCATATGCCGGCCGCTGGCCCGAGAAGTTCCAGGTCGCTCACAACCAGCTCGTGGCTTCCGCCAAGGCCGTTATCAAACTGCGCGAGATCGACCCCGAGGCCCACATCGGCAACATGCTCTGCCGTCTTGAGAACTACGCCGAGACCTCCAAGCCGGAAGATCAGCTCCAGGTGCTCTTTGAGGACCACTTCAACTGGTTCTTCACCGATGTCCAGGCCAAGGGCGAGTACCCCTACTACGTAAAGCGCTTCTTCCGCGACTACGGTGTCGATATCAAGATGGAGGACGGCGATCTCGAGACTCTCAAGGCCGGCGTGGTGGATTACATCTCCATCAGCTACTACATGACCTATATCATGCGCTATAAGGGCAAGATCTCCCCCGAGCCGAGCGGCAAGCTGCTTACCGAGATCAAGAACCAGTACCTCGAGATGACCGAGTGGGGCTGGCCGATCGACCCCGTTGGCTTCCGCATCACGCTCAACCACATCTACGACCGCTACCACCTGCCGATCTTCACTCGCCGAGAACGGCAACGGCATGACCGAGAACCGCGACGAGAACGGCTACTGCGACGACGACGCGCATATCGAGTACATGAAAGAGCATGTCGAGCAAATGCACCAGGCGATTCTCGACGGTGTCGATGTCTTTGGTTATGCCTGGTGGGGCCCCATCGACCTGATCAGCTCCGGCACCTCCGAGATGACCAAGCGTTACGGCCAGATCTCGGTCGATCAGGACGACCACGGCAACGGCACCGGTAAGCGCGGCAAGAAGAAGAGCTTCTTCTACTACAAGAAACTCATCGCCAGCAACGGTGCCGACACCGCAAGCGATAACATCGTGGTGGAGTAAGGAGTAGAGATGGTTTCCAAGACGACGGTCGTCAAGAATCCGAGCGGCATCCACGCGCGCCCTGCATCGCTGTTCGTACAGGAGGCGAGCAAGCACGAGAGCTCGATCACCGTTGGTAAGGTGGGCGGAGACGCTAAGGACGCCAAGTCGATCCTGATGGTCATGAGCCTGGGAATGACCTGCGGTTGCGAGATCGAGATTGCAGCCGACGGCGCCGATGAGGCGGCCGCCGTCGATGCCCTCGCGGCGCTTATCGAGAGCGGCTGCGGGGAGTAGGCAGGCAAAAGCTGTGCCGATGCGCTTTGGGGCCGCCTGGGGTGGGCTGGCCACAGTAAGATGGGCCCGCCGGTGCGCGCCGGTGGGCCCCTTGCTTTAGGGAGGTTTACGATGGCAGCAAGAAACGTTGGTGTTAGGGGAGCGGGGCGCGCCGGGGCGCGTTCGGCTCTCACAGCCCTGGGAGTCATGTCGCTGGTCTATGCGGGAGGCGTTCTGCTTATGGACGCGACCGTGGGCGAGCTTACGGGTTCTGCGGCGTCCTCCGCATCGGTCGCGTCGATGCTCGTTACCTTGCTGCTTATCGTGGCGCTGATCTTCTTTGAGGTGCGGGCATATCGGGCGGTGGTGGCATCGGTGCCCTTTGAGCCCGGTATGGGCGACAAGGTGCTGCTGGGTCTTTCGCTCTGGTTTGTCGGCGGCATGCCGCTCGGCGTCGCCAACCTGGCTCGCGCTATGGCGCTTGGAGGTGTCGGCGATGTGCGCCAGATTCTCATACAGCTGGGCGCGAGCGCCGCGCTCGCACTGCTGACGTATCCAAAGTTCAGGGTGTAGATAGCGGCAAAGCTCGCTAATGCAAGGCCCCTGCGACTGATTCAACTCGGTCGCGGGGGCCTCTTGTGCTGAGCGGGTCAAAAGCTCAGTGCTCAAAGCGCGGTGGCACACAGATGACGTTAGCAAATCCTCGGCAGCTGCTCTCCCACGAGCATGTCGAGGATACGGGTCGAGCCCCAGCCGGTGCGTACGCGCACGGCGGGACGGGCGCCCTCGACAAGCGGCAGCACGCGGCCGATAATCGCGGCATTCTCGCCGTAGCGGGCGGCGCGCATGGCGGCCAGTGCCGCATCTGCCTGTTCGGCCGGCACCACAGCGACCATCTTGCCCTCGTTTGCCACCTGCAACACATCGTAGCCGAGCATCTCGCAGGCTGCCTGCACGTCGGGGCGCACGGGCACGGCATCCTCGTCGATTTCCATGGCAACGCCGCTGGCCTGCGCAAATTCGTTGAGCGTGGACGCCAGGCCACCGCGCGTGGGGTCGCGGAAGCAGCGTGTTTCGGGTGCTGCGGCAAGCACATCGGCAATCAGGTGGTTGAGCGGCGCGGCATCGCTTTCGATGGTGCTCGAAAACGCCAGGCCCTCGCGTTGGCTCATGATGGCGATGCCGTGGTCGCCGAGTGTGCCCGACACCAGGATGACGTCGCCGGGCCGGCAGTTGGCACCGCTGAGCGTCACGCCTGCGGGCACCTCGCCTACGCCAGCGGTATTGATGTAGACGCCGTCGGCACCGCCACGCTCGACCACCTTGGTGTCGCCGGTGATAATCTTCACGCCTGCCTCATGTGCCGTTTCGGCCATGGTCTGCACAATCTGGCGCAGCTTGTCCATGGGATAGCCCTCTTCGAGGATAAAGCCGCATGAGAGGTAGCGCACATTAGCGCCCGAGGTCGCGACGTCGTTGACGGTTCCGCACACGGCGAGTCGGCCGATATTGCCGCCGGGGAAGAACTGCGGCGAGACTACAAAGCTGTCGGTCGACATGGCGATGCGCCCGCTCGCGGGCAGCGCAGCGACGCCGGCATCGTTGCCCTCGAGCAGTTCGGGCGACCCAAAGGCATCCAAAAAGACCTCATCGATGATGCGTTTCATCATCTGGCCGCCAGAGCCGTGGCCCAACAGGACAGTGCTATCGGTGGCAGTACGGGACATATCGAAAACTCCAATCGAGGACGGAATTATATGGGTGAGGTGCAGCGTCGACCGGCTCGCCGTTCGTTAGAGCGGCGGAACCCATTAGCCTCGGTAGCGGAAATATGCTGCACAGCTGCCCTCGGAACTCACCATGCAGGGGCCGATGGGATGCTCGGGTGTACAAGCGCGGCCGAACAGAGGGCAGTCGCTCGGCGTAATGGCCCCGCGCAGCACGTCGCCGCAGCGGCACCCACGCGGCTCGACCGTCGTCTCAACGGGTACGTCAAAGCGAGTGCGGGCATCAAAGCGCGAGCCCTCGGGGCGGATGGAAAGGCCCGAGTTGGCAATCGGCCCCAGCCCACGCCACGTGGTGTCGCATGGCTCAAACACCTGCTCGACCAGCTGGCGCGCCACGGGGTTGCCGTCTGCGTTGACGCCACGGCGGTAGGCGTTGTCGATTGCGGGCTGCCCCTCAACAACCATCTGGACCAGCATGCAGATGCCCTGCAGAATATCGACCGGCTCAAATCCGGTGACCACACCCGGGGTATTGAACTCATCGACCAAAAAGTCAAAGGGGGCTAAGCCCGTGATGGTGGCGACGTGTCCCGGAAGGATAAAGCCGTCGATAGTGGTCTCGGGATCGTTGGCGATGGCGCGCAGCGCCGGCGGCGTGGTCTTGTGGGCGCAATAGACCGAGAAGTTCTGGAGTCCGCGTGCATCGGCCTCCAAAATGGCGGCGGCGATGGTGGGCGTCGTGGTCTCAAAGCCGACGCCCATAAAGATGACCGGGCGATCGGGGTTGTGTTCGGCGATATCGAGTGCATCGAGCGGGGAGTACACAATGCGAATATCGCGCCCCGCCGCCTTTTGCGCGGCGAGCGAGGTAGACGACCCGGGCACGCGCATCATGTCGCCAAAGGTGGTGATGATGGCGCCGTCCATCTTGGCGAGCGCGATTGCATGGTCGATATCGCGGTTGGCGGTAACACAGACGGGGCAACCCGGACCGCTCAGCAGTTTGAGCCCGGCAGGCATAATGGAGCGAAAGCCATAGCGACCGATGCTCACGGTGTGCGTGCCGCAGACTTCCATAAGGTTGATGGTGCGGTCGCCGACGAGTTCACGGATGCGCTCGATGAGCTCGCGAGCCAGCTTGGGATCGCGGAATGCCGAGAAGTCGATACCGGAGCGAGCCGGCTGTCCGGCCGCCACTAGTAAGCCTCGGTCGGGTTGGTGGCCAGCTGGTCTTCTTCGACCAGTTCGGTCATGGTGTTGACCAGGTCGAGCGTCTCCTGCGCCTCCTGCTCGTCGACAATCTGAATGCCAAAGCCGGCGTGCACGAGAATATAGTCGCCTACCTGTGCCGTCGGCACGAGGCGCAGCGAAACGGGGCGCTCGATGCCCATCATGTCGACGGTCGCCTTAAGGTCGTCGTCGCGTTTGACCACTTTACCGGGAACGGCAAGGCACATAATGTTCCCCTTTTATACGTTTTGCGCTGGATAGGCGCCTAATTACCCATCAGTTGATGGTAGCGCTCGCAGGAGTCACGAGCAAACGCGTTACACCTGTGAGACGGCGGCGCGCAGGCTGGCAAAACAGCCTATCGCGATGCTGTCTGCGCGAGGCGAGCGCGAGCGATGACGGCCTGACCGTAGGCGATACAGCCGTCGTTGACGGGCACGGAGCGGGGAATCAAGACAGTGAGACCCATGCTTTTGAGCTCGCGGGTGAGGAGCTGAAGCAAAAGTCGGTTCATGAACACGCCGCCCGAGAGCGCGACGGTGTCGAGGCCTTCACGGGCGCAGATTTCGCGTGCGATTCGTGCCGAGGAGCGCGCGATGGTGACGTGGAAGTCGAGCGCGAGCTTGCCGGCGGGCACGCCGGTCCTGATTCCCTCCAAAAGCGCCTCAAAAAGCGGTCTGGAGTTCAGAACATGGCAGTCGTCCGGACGGGATGATTCGGTTACGGAAAAGCTGACCATATTGCCGGTGGGGCAGGCACTTTCACTGCTGAACGCGCGCCAGGCGGCGGCTTCGAGTTCTATGGCGGGTTCGCCCTCGTAGGTTGCCTTGTCGCAGATGCCCAGAATTGCTGCCGCGGCATCAAAGAGACGTCCCATGCTGCTGGTACGCGGGCTGTTGATGCCGCGCTCGATCATGGTGGCTGTCACGCTACGCGTTTGCTCGTCGAGGCTGTCCAAAAGCTGAGCGGCGCCTGGGTGCTCGAGTAGGCCGAGTTCGCTGAGCAGGGCAAAGGCGTTGCGTCGAGCGTCGCGTACGGAGGCCGCCCCGCCGGGGAGCGCCCAGGTGAGCAAATGCGCGGTGCGCTCAAAGCCGTCAAGGCTGGCAACAAGAAACTCGCCGCCCCAAATGGTCCCATCGGTGCCGGCGCCGGTGCCGTCGAAGGCGATGCCAAGGACACGCGTGTCGGTTGTAAGCTGGCCCGCGGCGATGGCCTCGGCCATTACGCTCGCGATATGCGCATGATGGTGCTGCACTTCGACGAGCGGCAGATTGCATTTTCGCGCCTGCTCGCGCGCCCACTGGTCCGATAGATAGCTGGGGTGTAAATCGCAGGCCAAGGCGGCGGGCGCCAAGTCAAAGAGATGTTCCAAGCGCGTGCGCGCGGCGTTCCAGGCATCGAAGGTCCCGCCGTTTTCAACATCGCCGATATGCTGCGACACAAAACAGGTTGCCTCGCCGTTCGTCCCTTCGCGCGTGAGCGCAATCGTGGCCTTTTGTTGTGGCCCGCAGGCGAGCACGCAGGACGGAGCGCCGTCGAGCGCCGGCAACGGCAGCGGCTGGGGTGCATATCCGCGGGCACGGCGCACGGGCATAATGGCGCCGTTGACCACGCGCACCACGGAGTCGTCGTAGCGCGAGAGGATCGCGCGGTCGTTGCCGAGTAGCGCATCAGCAATGCCGGCGGCAACGAGGCGCTCCCAGGCAAGATCGTCATCGGTCTCGATGGGCTCTTCGCTCAGGTTTCCGCTGGTCATGACGAGCGCGTGCATACCGCGGGCTTCTGCCACGGCAAGCAGCAGATGCTGAAGCGGGGTGTAGGGGAGCATAACGCCAAGCTCGGGCAGGTCGTGCGCGACGGACGGTGCGAGTACGAGGGCGTCGGGAGAATCGCCGTCGCTCCCGCAAACAGCACGCCGGCGCAGCAGCACAATGGGGCGAATGCTGCCGGCCAGCAAGCCGCGCTCAACGTCGTTGACATGGCACAGGCGTTCAACGTCGGCAAGGTCGCGTACCATAACGGCAAGCGGCTTGTTGCTGCGGCGTTTGCGACGGCGCAGCTCGGCTACCGCCTGCTCGTTGGAGGCGTCGCATGCCAAGTGAAATCCGCCCAGACCCTTGATGGCGACGATGCCGCCGCTGGCCAGCAGCTCGACGCAGCGCTCGATGATAGCGTCGCTGGCCTCGCGTGTGGTGCCGACGGCCGGTGTCGCGGACGAATTCCCGCACGCATCGCCGTTCACAGCCTCGCGCCAAGTAATATGCGGCCCGCAATCAAAGCAGGCATCGGGCTGCGCGTGAAAACGCCGGTCGAGTGGGTCGGCATACTCCGCGGCGCACTTGGGACACAGGGGAAAACAATTCATCGACGTGGCCGCTCGGTCATAAGGCAGCGACCGGATGATGGTAAAGCGCGGTCCGCAGTTAGTGCAGTTGATAAAGGGGTAGTGATAGCGTCGGTCGGCGGGATCGAACAACTCGCGCAGGCAATCGTCGCAGGTGGCGATATCGGGCGAGACGAGCGTCGTGTGCGCGGTCTGGTCCTGCGATGCCACAATGCGAAAGCCCTGCTCATCGGCAGCGCTCCAGCCGCCAGGCTCCAAATCCGCAATATCGACTCGCTCAACGCGGGCCGCCGCAGGCGCATGCGCAGAAAGCGCGGCAACAAAAGCATCGAGCGCATCGGCCGGAGCGTGCGCCTCGATATGCACGCCGTCGCCCGCGTTGAGCACCCATCCGCAAATGCCATGCGCCATGGCCTCGCGATACACAAACGGCCGCATGCCAACGCCCTGCACAATGCCCGTCACATGAATATGCACATGTCGCATGCGACACCCCTCATCAAAACCGACCAAATAGGGACAGGTGCGCTACAGCCCCAGGCTCTGCTTGGTGGCGGCGCACGTGAGCTCGCCGTGCTTAACGCCGCGCAGGCCCAGCAGGCGGTCGGCTAGTTCGTAGACGCGCTCGCCGCGACCCTTGAGCGCCAGAATCTCTAAGCAGTTGTGGTGATCCAGATGCACGTGCATGGTCGATACGATTTCGTCGGTGTAGTCGTGCTGCACTTCGTCCAGACGGCGCGTCAGGTCGCCGGTATGGTGGTCGTAGATCATGGTGAGCGACCCGATAACATGCTCATCGGGCGTGCGCATCTGCTCCTTGGCGATCGAGGCGCGAATCAGGTCGCGCACGGCCTCGGAGCGGTTGGCCACGTCGCCGCGGCGCGCGATCTGTTCGTCAAAACGGCGCAGCAGGTCGTCCGGTGCGGTAACCGAAAAGCGGACCAGCTCGGAGCCGGAGCCACTACAGTGGCAGCCTGCGTCACCGTCCGCCCCGTGCGGATGCTCGTGCTCGTACCCGCAGCCGTGCTCGTGTTCGGCCACGTTACACCAGCTTCACGGAGCCGACGGAGTTGTGGTCGGCCTCGATGGCCTCTTCGTAGCCCTCGAGTGCGTCGTGGGCCTCGTGCAGCGCGGCCATGGCTGCCTCGAGCTTGGCGCCGATGCGCTCCATGTCAAAATTCTCGGTCGCATGCAGCAACTGATGGCTCCACTCGTGAGCGAGCTCGATGGTGTCGTCGACCTGCTTGACGCTCATGGCAAGCTGGCTCATGTTCATTCCAACATCATGCATGGGAAATCTCCTTGTGTGGACGGTAATCCAGTGATTCAGATTTTACTACGCCCGCTCTGCGCGCCGCTGCATAAGAAAACGGGTGCGAGTCTGTGCGACTCGCACCCGTTCACTGGGGGCTGTTTGTAACTACCATACTATCCATGGTCGCACGCGCCGCACCCGGCAGTCCGGCGAGCGGTGCAAAACCGCTCATGGACGGCGGGCAAGTAACAAGCGTATTACAGATGCTTCTCCAGCAGCGCCTGCAGCCTCGCCTTGGGCAGAGCGCCAACCGAGCGGTCAATCTCCTCGCCGTTCTTAAACACAATCAGCGTGGGGATGCTCATGACGCCATACTTCATGGCCAGGTCCTGGTTGTCGTCGACGTTGCATTTGGCAACGGCAAGCTTGCCCGCCAGCTCATCGGCTACCTCGTCCACGATGGGCGAGAGCGATCGGCAGGGCCCGCACCAGGGCGCCCAAAAATCGACCAGCACGGGCAGGCTGTCGTTAACGATGGAATCGAAGTTCTCGGGGGTAATCTGCTTAATGTCAGCCATGGTGACCTCCATAATACGACGCGGCTCGGCCGCGTAAAACTCAGTACGACCGTGCTTATACCCAGCCGCCCGCAAAGCAACCACTCGCGGGCAGCTCTTTTATATAATGGTGGGCACGCAAACGATTGGAGAGCGCATGTCCACGTCACAAAGCCAGAAAAAAGAAGCCATCGCCCAGGCGGCCGAGCAGGAGCTCACATCGCTTGCGGTCCGTGGCGTGCGCATCGTGGGTAACGCGTGCTCGCCGATCGTGCTGGTCAAAGGCGATTTGGACGAGGCCGAGCGTTCGGGCGGCGAGCTGGCTGCCGGTCCGGACGGTGCTGCGCTGCGCAAGGCGCTTGGGGCCATCGGCTACGCGCCCGAGGATTTTTGCGTGCTGGCAAGCGTCGCCGGCACAGGTGACGGAGCGGTCGCGGTGGGCGAGACTCTGCCGTGCGAGCTGTTCCGCGAGGCGCTTGAGGCTCTGGATCCCGAGGCGGTGCTGCTGCTCGATAACAGCGCGGCCGATGTCATGCGCGAAACCTACGCCGATATGCTCGTGGCGATTGATGACTTCGACACCGCCATGCTCAAGCCCGGCCTGGTCGCCCATGTGCAGGGCCGCCGCGTGCTCGCGCTCGATGGCTTTGAGGCGGCGCTGACCGACAAAGCGGCCAAGCAGCGCATGTGGGCCTACATCAAGCAGCTGACCCCGGCGGTCGCTCCACTGTAGCGGATCGGAACCGGCGAGCGATTGCCTGGCGGGCGAGGCGCGCCGCGAGATCGGCGCCGTACTTCTACATCACAGCGCGCAGCTCAAACCGATCGCCGTTAATGCGGAACTGGCAGTTGCCGTTCATGCGCTCCACGGCAAGTTTGATGCTCTTGGTTCCAAAGCCGTGGCCCGCATGCCGGGTCACGGGCATGCCGTCGACCATGCGCGGCGCGCGGTCAAACGTGTTGGAAACTAACAGCAACAGCTGGCCGTCCTCAAGTCGCAGGTCAAGGTCGACGAATCGCTTTCCTTGGGGTGCGGCGCTTGCGGCGGTGATAGCGTTTTCCAAGGCATTTGAGAGCACGCTAAACAGGTCGGCGTCACCTACGTGGACGGTTTCGGGTACGGCGGCGCGCAGGTTGGCGGTAATGCCGTTTCTATTGATATCTGAGTTGAATGACGAAAGCGCGATGTTTACGGTCTCGTTGGCGCAGAAGCGGCGTACGGCGGTGCGGTCGCCGGCTTCGCAGAGTTCGTCGATGCGTTTGAGCGCCTCGTCGGTGTGGCCCTCCTCAATTAAAGCCGCCAGGCCGCGTAGGAAGTGGCGCATATCGTGGCGAAGAATCGACAGCTCGCGCCCAGATTGACGCCAAGCCTCGAGCTCTTTGATGGCGGCGCTGTCGCGGGTTTCGAGCATCCAACGCTCTCGCTCGGCGGTTTCCTTTTCTTCGTATTCGCGCAGGTAAACGGCAAGAAACATAAGATAGAAGGCACAGAGCGCAAATGCCAAAAGCTCAACCGTCACCACCGAGCCCGAGTGGAACAGCGTGGTGTAGACGTTGGTGGCATAGTCAAAGACGTAATAGACGAGCGGCAGGATTAATAGGATGCCCAGCTCGGTGGGGCTTTTAATCGCCAGGCGGGGTCCAATGTCGCCGGCCCAATGCAGCAGGACGGCAAAGACGCCGAGCGTGGTCGCGATGCGCGCCAGATAGTACGCGATCTGCGAATCGGTTGCGGCAAAGGCGGCGATGCCCATCCAGTTGCTGAACTGACAGCTCAGATAGGCGCTGGTGACGCCCAATGCCGCGAGCAGCGGGCTCAGACGGTAGCGCGCACACAGGTAGACGGTAAGCGGCAGGTGCACGACGAGCGGATAGACCTGACGGGCAAAAAGCTCTCCGCCAACGACATTGGCGATCGAAAAGGCAGCGCCGGTTGCGGCTCCGACCCCCACCAACTCGAGTGCATGGCGTCGATTGATTTCGATACCGCACAGCGCCGCCGAGGCAAAGACGCCAAATAGTAGCGTTGTGGCGTGGTGGATTGCCCAAAGGATTATTTCGACCGAGGAGATCATCAGCTCTTCCTGCCTTCGAAGCGCACCGCAAAGTAGGCGTCTTGGAACCCCTGCTTGCTGCTGCGCGACAGCGGAATGCACGCGCCGGAGCGCATGACGATGTCCGTGCGATCGAAGTGGTCGATGTTGCGCAAGTTGACCTGGTAGCTACGGTGGCATTTAAAGAAGGTGGCATTTTGCGCCAAACGGTCCTCGACGCTGCGGAACGACTCGAGTGCCTCGATATCGCGTCCGTCGCGCAGATGGAAGACCACGTGCTTGTTGCGCGCCTCGGCATATTCGATGTCGGACAGGCGCAGGGCGTGGTAGCCAAAGGACGTTTTGATCACGAGCTCGTCGGTTGCCGCCGGGCGCATGCTCGAAAGCTCGTCGAGTAATTGCGCGAGGCGCTCGTAGGTCACAGGCTTGAGCAAATAGTCGAAGGCGCGGACCTCGTAGGACTCCAGGGCGAACTCGGGCGACGAGGTAAGGAACACCAGGCGCACGGCGGTATCGGCCTGGCGCAATTCGCGCGCGGTGTCCATGCCGTTGACGAGCGGCATGATCATGTCGAGCAGAATGATGTCGGCGCGCGATGCGGCATGGCGGGCCAGCAGGTCCTCGCCGCGCGTGACGAGCGCAACATCGACCGCCGTGCTCGTTTCGGTCGACCAACGGTCGATCATCCGGTGCAGTCTATCTAGAAAAGCGACGTCGTCGTCGCAGGCAATAATCTTGAGCATTCGGCCCCCTTAGTAATTCGATTTTGCCACATTGGGCGCGTACCGCTCGCGGGGGTGCGCACCGTTTGCGCCCCACGGCGTGCAACTCGCGCCAAGCGGTATTGCGGTGGCGAAAGATGCCTCCGGCGCTATCGAGAGCTCGGCTATCCTCAGCTTGCCAGTTCGAAAATGGACCTGCCGCATGATTGAATCTTTATTTCAACTTTACACCTAGGTTTACAGCTGTCTTGTCAGCTGTAAACCTAGGTGTCATACTAAAGCCTCAAGATTCGCCAAAAGAGAGGGGCCTTGATGGCACAGAGCGCGAACATGGATGCATCGGAGCTTGCACGCGATATCGCGGCCGGCCTGGCATCGGCAACGACGGCAACGGAGCGCGCGGCACTGGTGCCCGCAGAGCTCGTCGAGGCCATTCAGCGACTAAAAACCCAACGTGACGCGGTGATCCTGGCGCACTACTATGTGGCGCCCGAGGTCCAAGCCGTTGCCGATTTCGTCGGCGACAGCTTCTATCTGGCAAAGCTCGCCAAGAGCCTGCCGCAGCAGACCATTGTGCTGTGCGGCGTGGAGTTTATGGGCGAGAGCGCCAAGCTGCTCAATCCCACCAAGACCGTGCTGCTGCCCGAGCCGGGCGCGGACTGCCCTATGGCGCACATGGTCAAGCGTGAGACGGTCGACGCGGCGCGCGCCGAGTATGGCGACGACCTTGCCGTGGTGTGCTACGTCAACTCGACGGTCGAAATCAAGAGCTGGAGTGACGTGTGCGTTACCAGCTCTAACGCCGTCAAGATCGTCTCCGAGCTGCCGCAGCAGCACATCTTGTTCATTCCCGACCAAAACCTCGGCCGCTTCGTGGCCGAGCAGGTGCCCCAAAAGCACGTCATCCTCAACAACGGCTACTGCCCGCGTCATCACATCATCACCGTCGAGCAGATCGTCGACGCGACGGAGGCCCACCCCGACGCGCTCGTGCTGGCGCATCCTGAGTGCAAGGCCGACGTCTTGGCCGAGGCCGACTACATCGGCTCCACCGCCGGCATCATCAAGTACGCCGAGGAGTCCGACGCGAGCGAGTTCATTATCGTGACGGTCCGTGGCGTGCTCTACGAGCTCGAGCGCCGCTGCCAGGGCACCGGCAAGAAGTTCTACTTCCCCGCGGTGCAGCCCGCCTGCGTCAACATGGATCTCATCACGCTCGAAAAGCTCGTGCGCTGCCTGGAGACGGGCGAGGGCGAGGTGCAGATTGGCGTGTCGGACGAGGCCGCCGATCAGGCCAAGCTCACGCTCGACCGCATGCTCGAGTACGCAGCGCGCTAGAACAATGCGGCATGAGGGACGGTCCCTTATGTCACATTCAAGGGAGAGGATTCCTGTGGAAACCAAACAATACCCCGATATGGAGTGCGACGTCGTCATTGCCGGTTGCGGCGTGGCAGGCCTGTATGCGGCTCTCAATCTGCCGACGAGCACGTGCGTGATCATGCTCTCCAAGGGCGCGGTCGACGAGTGCGACTCGATGCTCGCTCAGGGCGGCATCTGCGTACTGCCCGAGGGTTCTGACTACGATGCCTTCTTTGAGGACACCATGCGCGCCGGCCATTACGAGAACCGCCGCGAGAGCGTCGACATCATGATCCGCTCGAGCCGCTCGGTCATCAACGACCTGCTGGCCATGGGCGTGGACTTTGAGCGCAAGGCCGACGGCAGCCTCGACTTTACCCGCGAGGGCGCGCACAGCCGCCCGCGCATCGCCTTCCATGCCGACATTACGGGCAAGGAGATTACGACCAAGCTGCTTCAGGCCGTTCGCAAACTGGATAACGTGCAGATTTTGGAGCACGTGGCCATGACCGACATCCTGACGGGCGAGCGTGACGGCGCCACGGTGTGTGCCGGTGTCGTCGCCGTTCCCGTGGACGAGGACAACTCGGTTCGTCCCGCCGACGAGCTGGTAAATGCCGCCGAGGGCGCGCATGCCGGCGAGCCGTTTAAGATCCATGCCCGTCACACGCTGTGGGCAACGGGCGGCATCGGCGGCGTATACGACCACTCGACCAACTATCCGCAGCTTACGGGCGATGCCTGCTACATCGCTCAGGAGCATGGCATTAAGATGGAGCACCTGGACTACGTGCAGATTCACCCCACGGGCCTGTTCTCGCCGCAGCCAGGCCGCACGTTCCTGATCAGCGAGAGCTGCCGCGGCGAGGGCGCGATTCTGCTCAATGCCGCCGGTGAGCGCTTTACCGACGAGCTTCAGCCGCGCGATGTGGTCGCCGCCGCTATTCGCGAGCAGATGAAGCAGGACGGTACTGAGCACGAGTGGCTGAGCTTTGCCCCCGTCGAGCGCGATGTAGTGACCGGGCACTTTGCCAACATTCGCGCACGCTGCTTGGAGGACGGCCGCGACATCTTGGACGAGCCCATCCCCGTTACGCCTACGCAGCACTACTTTATGGGCGGCGTGTGGGTCGACAAGGACGGCCGCACCTCGATGCCCGAGCTCTACGCAGCCGGTGAGACGGCCTGCAACGGCGTGCACGGCAAGAATCGCCTGGCTTCCAACAGCCTGCTCGAGGCGCTGGTCTGGGGTCGTCGCGCCGCGTGGTACATGCGCACCGGCGAGTCGCTCGCCGTGGAGCGGGCGGGCGAGCCCGCGCTCGACGGGCGTCATCGCGCCCTGAGCGCCGACTCCCTGGCGATCGATGATTTGGCCCGTGCCGCCGGCACGCAGGCCGTGGAGGAGTAGACCATGAATCCCATTACCATGAAGCTCGTCGTCGATGATCTGATTCTGCAGGCTCTACGCGAGGACATTACGTTTGAGGACGTGAGCACGACGAGCGTGTGCCCCACGGCGCGCCCCGCCACGGTGGAGCTCATCGCCAAGGCCGATGGCATCATCGCGGGCTTGGATGTGTTCGCCCGCACCTTTGAGCTGCTGGATTCGCAGAGCTCGGTGCTGTTTGATGTTGCCGACGGTGACGAGGTGCACGCCGGCGACCACGTGGGCCAGGTGCGCGGCGATGCGCGCGTGCTGCTTTCGGGCGAGCGCGTGGCGCTCAACTACCTGCAGCGCATGAGCGGTATCGCTACCTATACGCACAGAATGGCAGCGGCGCTCGAGGGTACCAAGACCGTGCTTGTCGACACACGCAAGACCACGCCGGGCATGCGCGTTTTCGAGAAGGCGGCGGTTGAGATCGGCGGCGGCAGCAACCATCGCTACAACCTGTCGACAGCCGTCATGCTCAAGGACAACCACATCGATGCCGCCGGTGGCGTGACGCGCGCGATCGAGATGGCGCGCGCCCACGCGTCGTTTACCACGACGGTCGAGATTGAGTGCGAGAACCTGGACATGGTACGCGAAGCCGTGGAGGCCGGCGCCGATATCATCATGTTCGACAACATGACCCATGACGACATGGCCGCCGCCATCGAGCTTATCGCCGGTCGCGCCAAGACCGAGTGCTCGGGCAACGTGGACGCTAACAATATCCGCGCGCTTGCCGACCTGGGCGTCGACTACATTAGCTCGGGCGCCCTGACGCACTCCGCGCCGATCCTCGACCTCTCGCTTAAGCACCTGCGTCTGCTGGACGGTAAATAATGAACGCCCGCGAGCGTCGCCGTGCCATCATGGGCGTGCTCGAAGGAGCCAAGGAGCCCGTTTCGGGCAGCGCACTTGCCCGCGAGGTTGGCGTGAGCCGTCAGGTCGTGGTTCAGGATATTGCCCTGTTGCGTGCCGATGGGCACGATATCGTGGCGACCAACCGCGGCTACGTGCTGCAGGAAGCCGCGAGTAGCCCCGCCGTGCCCACGCGTCTTGTTAAGGTGCGCCACAGCGTGGAGCAGGCGGGCGACGAGCTTACGAGTATCGTCGACGCGGGTGGCGCCGTGCTCAACGTGATCGTCAATCACCGCGTGTACGGTAAGATCACGGCCGACTTGGACATCCGCAACCGCCGCGATGTCGAGCGCTACCTAGAGGGCATCGCCAGCGGCAAGAGCTTCCCGCTGCTGACGGTGACGAGCGGCTACCACTTCCATCGCATCGCGGCGGAAGACGAGCAGACCCTCGACGAGATCGAGGCCATGCTCAAGGAGAAAGGCTACCTTGCCGATTTAATGCCCTACGAGGATGATTTGTCCTAACCCGATACTGTCTTTATAAGTTGCGGTGAAATAGTTCCTACAATCGGCACCTAAGCAATGAGCCAGGAACTATTCCACCGCAACTGCCAAGGTAGCCCCGTCCCCAATTAGCTGCCTGTACAAACAAAAGGAGGCCTCCGCGGCGATGCGGAAGCCTCCTTTTTTGTGCACGGTGTACTTTTGAGTGTGCAAGTGGGGGAGTTGTTACTCCTCGACGATCTCGGTGATCGCGCCAGCGGGGCAAGCGTCCTGGCAAGCGCCACAGGCGACGCAGGAGTCCTCGTCGGCGACGGTAGCGACGTCCTGGAGCTCCAGAACGCCAGCGGGGCAGGAGTCGACGCAAACGCCACAAGCGATGCACTCGTCGGCATCAATTACGGGATGAGCCATGGTAGTTTCCTCTCTGTTGACCGACGCTACAGGCGATGCGCGTCGGTTTGATTCGGGCAAAAACATACCACGGGAGCGACCGTTTGCAATACCCTCTGGCCGGCATCTTCATACCGTTCGCCGAGTATGCCAAGGTTTACTAAAAAACGCGCAGGTGGGGCCGTTGAGCTGCGCAAATGTTAGCTATAGGTGACTTGTAATATTGACCTATTGAGCGCGCCTGCGGAAAGGGCATCCCGTTATTTGGCCGAAAACCGGGTCGCAGTTTCCGGTTGGGCCCGCTAGCGGAAACTGCGAGCCGGCATCAGCTCTCAAAACGGGACGAGCTTTCCGCAAGGCAGCTCCAGACACCTTCGGACCCAAGCCTCAGCCATCTCTACATAGATCTCAATAGATCTGCCGAGAACTCAAACAGTGCATCTACCTGCACATTTGAGAACCTAAACTCTCAGAGATAAGAAATCTTATATGAATTGACTTAGATTTTGTATATTCCGGCCCATAAGGGGATACACTACATCCTGAAAGACAAGCCGAAGCGCCACACGACAGACCGTCGAGCGGCGCGAACGCAAAAGAGAGAGGGAATTTCTAATGAGTAAGATTCTTGGTATCGACCTTGGTACTACTAACTCCGCTATGGCCGTCCTCGAGGGCGGTTCTCCGACCATTATCGTGAACGCCGAGGGCGACCGTACCACCCCGTCTGTCGTGGGCTTCCGTGCTGACGGCGACCGCGTCGTGGGTAAGGCCGCTAAGAACCAGGCTGTCACCAACCCCAAGAACACCGTGTTCTCCATCAAGCGCTTCATGGGCCGCAAGTACTCCGAGTGCACCTCCGAGATCAAGACCGTGCCGTATGAGGTCAAGGAGGGCCAGGGTGGCCGTGCCGTCGTCGATATCGAGGGCAAGGATTATACCGCCGAGCAGGTGAGCGCCATGACGCTCGCAAAGATGAAGGCCGACGCCGAGAAGTATCTGGGCGAGACCGTCACCGACGCCGTCATCACCGTCCCGGCCTACTTCAACGACGCCCAGCGTCAGGCCACCAAGGACGCCGGTAAGATCGCCGGCCTCAACGTCAAGCGTATCGTCAACGAGCCGACTGCTGCTGCTCTTGCCTATGGCCTGGACAAGCAGGGCACCGACCAGCGCATCCTGGTCTTCGACCTGGGCGGCGGTACCTTCGACGTCTCCATCCTCGACCTCGCCGACGGCGTGTTTGAGGTTCTGTCCACCTCGGGCGACAACCACCTGGGCGGCGACGACTGGGATCAGCGCGTCATCGATTGGATGGCCGATAAGTTCCAGCAGGAGAACGGTGTCGACCTGCGTCAGGACCCCATGGCCCTGCAGCGTCTGAAGGAGGCCGCCGAGAACGCCAAGAAGGAGCTCTCCGCAGCCCAGCAGTCCACCATCAACCTGCCGTTCATCACCATGAACCAGTCTGGCCCGCTGCACCTCAACTACACGCTGACCCGCGCCGAGTTCGAGAAGATCACCCGTGACCTGCTCGAGCG
The DNA here is from genome assembly GCA_900545145.1 of uncultured Collinsella sp. Classification (GTDB taxonomy): domain Bacteria; phylum Actinomycetota; class Coriobacteriia; order Coriobacteriales; family Coriobacteriaceae; genus Collinsella. The sequence goes on from UQYE01000017.1 coordinate 27,234, forward strand.
CTGCAAGCAGCCTGTCACCAACGCCCTGCGCGATGCTAAGCTCAAGCTCTCCGATCTGACCGAGGTCATCCTCGTCGGCGGCTCCACTCGTATGCCCGCCGTCCAGGAGCTCGTCAAGACCATGACCGGCAAGCAGCCCAACATGTCCGTGAACCCCGACGAGGTCGTTGCCGACGGCGCTGCCGTCCAGGGCGGCGTGCTCACCGGCGACGTCGAGGGCATCCTGCTGCTCGACGTTACCCCGCTGTCGCTGGGTGTCGAGACCATGGGCGGCATCATGACCAAGATGATCGACCGCAACACCACGATCCCGACCTCCAAGACCGAGGTCTACTCCACCGCTGCCGACAACCAGACCAGCGTCGAGATCAACGTGCTCCAGGGCGAGCGCGAGCTTGCCCGCGACAACAAGTCGCTCGGTAAGTTCCAGCTGACCGGTATCCCGGCTGCCCGCCGCGGTGTGCCGCAGATCGAGGTCACCTTCGACATCGACGCCAACGGCATCGTCAAGGTCTCCGCTAAGGACAAGGGCACCGGCAAGGAGCAGCAGATCACCATCTCCGGCTCCACCGCCCTGTCCGACGACGAAGTCGATCGTATGGTCAAGGACGCCGAGGCTCATGCCGAGGAGGACAAGAAGCAGAAGGAAGAGGTCGAGGTCCGTAACCAGACCGATAGCCTGTGCTACTCCACCGAGCAGACCCTCAACGAGCTGGGCGACAAGGTTTCCGCCGACGTGAAGTCCAAGGCCGAGGCCGCTATCGCCGACGCCAAGAAGGCGCTCGAGGGCTCTGACGTCGAGGCCATCAAGGCCGCTGGCGAGTCCCTGCAGTCCGTGGCCTACGAGCTGGCCCAGGTTGTCTACGCCGACGCTCAGCAGCAGACCGACGGTGCCGCCGGCGCCCAGCCTGCCGACGATGACGTTGTCGACGCCGACTACGAGGTTGTGGACGACGAGGACAAATAATCATGTCCGCCCGTAAAGCTCGCACGGAGGCGGCCGCCGCTGGCGCCGCCCCCGTTGACTCTGAGGAGAAGGACGTGAAGATTCCCGTAGAGGCCGTTGACGATACCGTGGCCAACGAGGCCCCGGCCGCCGAGGCTGCCGAGAACCAGGTAGAGGATTCCAACAAGGAGGCGACGATGACCGAGGACGAGATGGTGGAAGCCGCTATCCGCGCCGGTGAGGAAGCCGCCGACAACGACTTTAAGCTCAAGTTCGAGCAGGCTCAGAAAGAGCTTGCCGACGTGCGCAATGAGCTCGATGCTGCGGCAGAGGCTCAGAAGGCCGCCGAGGACAAGGCAAAGGACGCCACCGAGCGTACCGCCCGTCTGCAGGCCGACTGGGAGAACTTCCGTCGCCGCACCGCCAATGAGCGTATCGCCGAGCGCGAGCGCGCGACCGAGAAGCTTGTCACCGCGCTGTTGCCGGTGATTGACGATATCGAGCGCGCGATCGACCATGCCCGTAGCCAGGAGCTTTCCGACGACTTTAAGCAGTTCGTCGATGGCGTCGATGCGGTGCATGCCAAGCTGCTCGATGTGTTTGCGCACGAGGGCGTTGAGCCCATCGACCCCAAGGGCGAGGCGTTCGATCCGCTCGAGCACCAGGCCGTGGGGCGTGTCGAGGACGCATCGCAGTACGACGAGACTGTCAACGACGTGTACCAGAAGGGCTACCGCATGGCGGATCGCATCCTGCGTTCCGCGATGGTGACGGTGACCTACGGTGGCGAGAAGCGCCCCGCACCGGAGCCCGAAGCGGCGCCCGAGGATGCTGCGGCCGATACGGCTGAGAGCACCGAGGAGTAATTGAGAAGGGCCCCGGGGCAACACCCGGGGCCCTTTCTGGCCTAGTGCCATATGAAAGCATGAGCCGCCGCCCGCTGGGCGGCGGATGAAACAGGAGAGGAGCTACGATGGCTGCAGGCAAAACCTTCTATGACATCCTGGGCGTATCCAAGAGCGCCTCCGACAAAGAGATCAAGAGCGCGTTTCGCAAGCTCGCGCAAAAATATCACCCCGATGCCGGAGGCGACGAGGCCAAGTTCAAGGAGATTAGCGAGGCCTACGAGACGCTTTCGGACGAGAAGAAGCGCAAAGAGTACGACCAGATGCTCATGTTTGGCGGCATGCCGGGCGCGGGCGGCGCGTATGGCGGCGGCTACGGTGCCGGCGCTGGTGCCAGCGGCTGGGGCGACATCTTCGACAGCATCTTTAGCGGCAACGGCGCCTGGGGCAGCGATTGGGGCTCGGGCTTTGCCGGGGCTGCGGGCGCTGCCGGTGCCGGCGCTGGCCGCAGCCGCGCTCGCAAGGGCGGCGACCTGTCGCTGACCGTCGATGTGACGGCCGAGGACGCGTTTCGCGGTGTGACGCACAAGGTCACCTACCGCATTCCCTCGACAGGCGAGCAGCAGACCATTACGGTCTCGGTGCCTGCAGGCGCGGTCGACGGCGGCAAGCTGCGTTACAAACGTCGCGGCGAGTATGGCGTTGCCGGCGGCGAGCGCGGCGACCTGGTCGTGACCACGCATGTGGAGGAGCATCCGCTGTTTAGGCGCAAAGGCGCCGACGTGACCATGGAGGTGCCGATCTCGGTCTACGAGGCGGCGCTCGGCTGCACGGTGGACGTGCCGACGCCCGGCGGTGCGACGGTTCGTCTGAAGGTGCCCGCGGGTACCCAGACGGGCAAGAAGTTCCGCTTTAAGGAAATGGGGGCGCCCGACGTTAAGCACCGTGGCCGTACGGGCGCGCTGCTCGTCGAGATCAAGGTGCAGGTCCCCACGAACCTATCCGATGACGAGCGCGATGCCATGACCAAGCTGCGCGAGGTCGACACGCGCGATTATCGCGAGAAGGTCAACCGTTACAAGGCGACGTACTAGGGCGGTCGTGGCGCACACCCGCGCCCGCGGGCTTATGATGGACGATAACGAGACGGAAAGGGGTCAGGTAGCATGGCCGAGGACAATAGGAATAAACCGCTGTACATGATCAGCGTGGCGGCCGAGTTGACCGGCATGCATCCGCAGACTCTGCGCGTCTACGAGTCCAAGGGCCTGGTGAACCCCCAGCGCTCGGGCGGCAACACGCGTCTGTATTCGCGTGCCGATATCGAGCGCCTGGAGCTCATCAACCAGCTGACTGACGAGGGCATCAACCTTGCCGGCGTGGTGCGCATCCTCGATATGAAGGAGCGTGCCGAGGAGCGCGAGCGCGAGAACGAAAAACTCCGCGCACGCGTGCGCCAGCTCGAGGACGAGCTGCACGAGTACAAGATGCAGAAGAAGATCACCGCCCTGGCCCCGCGCGACGGCTCGGTCAACCCCGAGCAAGTCATGCGCAAACTGCTGGGCACGGGCGGCGACCTTTAGGCACTCATTGGGGACAGACTTAAATGAGTAGTAGTTCCGCCGTTCTACCGAACGGCGGACCAGTTGACGCTGCGCGCCGCCCAGAGCGACAATTTGTCATTCAAAGGGCAAGGCATGACCAGAAGGTCTATGCCTTGCCTTTTTCATGCCAACTTGTTCGCTCTGGACGTCGCTCGCTGTCCGTCCTCTACCTGCGGCGCTGCCTTGCTCCGGATGCGGTAGGGTAGTCATTGGGGACGTTCTTAAATGGCTAGTCGCAAGGGGCACTCTTGCACCAAATCTGCCGGCCCATACCGGGCTCGTCCTCTGCTTTACTGAGATAAAGTGAACGTGTAGATTCGTAACCCGCTCGCAACCGTTCTATGGCACGATATTGAACGAATGTATGCTATGCGCCCAAATCTTTTGGGCAGAGTGGGAGACAGTATGGTCAAGCTGTACGAGGATGGCATCTACCTGCGCGGCGGCAGCGAGGTTGTGCCTGCGGCCGAGGCTGCCGAGCGCGGTATTACGCAGACGCCCGAGGATGCCAAGCGCGGCACCATCGCGTATTCGATCCTCCAGGCACACAATACGTCCGGAGATCCCGAGGCGCTCAAGATTCGCTTCGACGCCATGGCGAGCCATGACATCACCTTCGTCGGCATCATCCAGACCGCGCGCGCCTCGGGCATGGAGCAGTTCCCGCTGCCCTACGTGCTCACCAACTGCCATAACTCGCTGTGCGCCGTGGGCGGCACCATCAACGAGGACGATCACGTCTTTGGCCTTTCCGCGGCCAAGAAGTACGGCGGTATCTTCGTCCCGCCGCACATCGCCGTCATCCACTCCTTTATGCGTGAGAACTTCGCCGGCTGCGGCAAGATGATTCTGGGTTCCGACTCGCACACCCGCTATGGTGCTCTGGGTACCATGGCCGTGGGCGAGGGCGGCGGCGAGCTGGCAAAGCAGCTGCTGCGCGACACCTACGATGTCGCCTATCCCGGCGTCGTCGCCATCTACCTCACGGGCACCCCGCGTCCCGGCGTTGGCCCGCACGACGTGGCGCTCGCCATCATCCGTGCCGTCTTTGCCAAGGGCTACGTCAAGAACAAGGTCATGGAGTTTGTGGGTCCGGGTATCGCGAGCATGACGACCGACTACCGCAACGGCGTCGACGTCATGACCACCGAGACCACCTGCCTGTCGAGCATCTGGGCCACCGACGAGGACACGCACGCATTCCTGACCATGCACGGCCGCGGCGACGACTACCGCGAGCTCAAGCCCGCCGATGTCGCCTACTACGACGGCTGCGTCGAGGTCGATCTGTCGAGCATCAAGCCCATGATCGCCCTGCCGTTCCATCCTTCCAACGGCTTTGAGATCGACGAGCTCAATGAGAACCTCGAGGACATCCTTCACGAGGTGGAGCTCGAGGCCGCCAAGATCGGCGAGGGTAAGACGCACTTTAGCCTGCTCGACAAGATCGTCGACGGCAAACTGCACGTGCAGCAGGGCGTTATCGCCGGCTGCTCGGGCGGCAACTACGACTCCGTGGTCCAGGCTGCCCGCGTGCTCAAGGGCGCCAACACCGGCTGCGGCGAGTTCTCGCTGTCGGTCTATCCCACGAGCCAGCCCGTGGCGCTCGAACTCACGCGTCGCGGCTATATCTACGACCTTATGGAGGCCGGCGCGATCGTGCGCACGGCGTTCTGCGGCCCGTGCTTTGGCGCCGGCGACACGCCTGCCAACAACGGCCTGTCCATCCGCCACACCACGCGCAACTTCCCCAACCGCGAGGGTTCCAAGCCGGGTAATGGCCAGCTGAGCGCTGTGGCTCTGATGGACGCCCGCTCCATCGCGGCGACGGCTGCCAACGGCGGCGTCCTGACGCCGGCGACCGACCTGCCCGAGGAGACTTGGGACGAGGCCTGCGAGTACACCTTTGACGACGCTCCCTACAAGAAGCGCGTGTACTGGGGCTTTGGCAAGGCCGAGCCGGCAGACGAGCTGGTCGAGGGTCCCAACATCAAGCCGTGGCCCGCGATGGAGCCGCTCGGCGACGACATCCTGCTTAAGGTGTGCTCCAAGATCATGGACCCGGTCACCACGACCGACGAGCTCATTCCTTCGGGCGAGACGAGTTCCTTCCGCTCCAACCCGCTGGGCCTGGCCGAGTTTACGCTGAGCCGTCGCGATCCGGCCTACGTGGGCCGCTCCAAGGAGGTCGACGCCGTGGAGAAGCGCCGCGTGGCCGGCGAGGCCACGGGCGACCTGGCGGCGCTCAATGCCGAGCTTGCCGGTGTGTTTGAGGCGCTGACCGGCGCGGGCGTCGCGGCCGATGCCAGGGCGACCGAGTACGGCTCCATGCTCTATGCCAAGAAGCCGGGCGACGGTTCTGCCCGCGAGCAGGCTGCGAGCTGCCAGCGCGTAATTGGCGGCCTGGCCAACATCGTTCACGAGTACGCCACCAAGCGCTATCGCTCCAACGTCATGAACTGGGGCATGGTGCCCTTCCAGATGGAGGCCGAGCCCAACTTTGAGGTGGGCGACTACGTCTTTGTGCCGGGCATCCGTGCCGCGCTCGACGGCGACCTGCAGAACATCGCCGCCTACGTGGTGCGTGCCGACGGTGCGGTCGAGCAGATTGAGCTCTACATTGCCGATATGACGGCAGAGGAGCGTGCCATCGTCAAGGCCGGCTGCCTGATCAACTACAACAAGTTCAAGGCCGCTGCCGAGTGACGCACTTAATTGTCCGCCCGGGGCTTACCCTTTCCCGCCCGCTCACGCGCTTCGCGAGGGTCGCGTTCGGGAAAGGAAAAGCCCCGGGCGACATTTCCGCGTTCTCGTTGGGTCTTGAGGGACGCTAATAAATAGACTTGCTTGATGCCGCCTCTTTTTATTGGGGCGGCTTCTTTTTGGACCACCACAAAGGTGCCTGTCCGGCGGGTTCTTATTTCGATGGGGTCCAGGTTATCTCATCGTCAAATAGCCAAGTGCGTGCTGAGCCGCTGTCGCGCGCTGTCTGTGGATCGGGCTCGCAGGTTTGTTCGTAGGCATCCTCGGTACACCGATCCATAAAATCGACGACTGCCGTCTGGTCGCCTTCCATGACGTAGATTACGTCGCCATCCGAGATATAGACCCCCGGCCCTTCGTTGTCCACGTAGCCGGGGTCGTATGAGACGTTGCACAGTCTGCTCCCGTTTGCCGCATCGAGTTCAAGGGTCGAATAATACCCGCCATTCATTTGGCCTTTCTTGGCTCGATATATTGCGGCGCCGTACCACCGCGTAAACGTTTTGCCTTTGAGTAAATTGGTTGCCTTGCCGATAAGCTGCTCATCTTGGGTATAGCGCGTGGCCCCAAGTTCGATTCGGGGATAGTTGCTGACCCCAAGCGCTGCGGGCGTACCGTCAAAATCGACGGTGATCGAATCGGGTTTGACGATATCGGTGAGGATTTCGATGGGATAGCTTACGGTCTCAATCACCGCCTGCGTTGCAGAGGCGGGGAGAAATGCGAGATAGATAATGCCCACGCCGACTGCGGTAATTGCAAACGCTAAGACGAGCAGGCCGATATAGGTGGAGCGTTTCACGGTGGGCACCTCTCATGCAATATGCAATCATTAAGATAAATGATGCCAGCTTACGACAATATTCAAAAGAAAGCGACCGCCCGGAATGAGAGGGCTAAAAGGCCCTATTGGGCTTCGATTCGATCTCTAATAGGAATATTTGCCTCCCCTCATTCTGGGCGAGGGGTCAAAAATTGAGTTCACGAGTTTTGCGCAATACTATTCTCACTAAACCCGCTATTTTCACTATAAGCACTATAAAAACGACGGGGACGATGACGAGAGTATTGTGGCGTACGATAACCAAGCCGTTTAAGCCGGCACCCTTGTCTTGAATCTCCATCTATATCTGCGCGAACGGGCTATCGGTGGCTCTCGATTTCGTCGCTGTGTTCTCGTTGGATCTTGTGGGACGCTAAAAATAGACTGGGACCACCACAAAGGTGCCTGTCCCCTTTGTGGTGGTCCGTTTGTTTCTCGATCTGTAACAGCTGGGGACAAAATGTGCCGTTAGTTGTTACAGATTGAGATTTTCAGATGAGCCTTCGCGGTTTGTCTCGATCTGTAA
>UQYE01000018.1:0-33346 GCA_900545145.1 uncultured Collinsella sp.
GGTGGTGCCCATCATGTGGGCCAGCTCGCTGGAAGAAATTTTATCCTTGCCGTCGGCGGAAAGGTTGGTCAGATAACGATAATATTTTGGCAGTCGCTTGATGACCGGGAGCGACACCTTATTTTGAACAGCCATGATCGTATCCCTCACATTGCAATACTTGTTTATAGCTTATTATAAAATGAAGTACGGCGGTTGTCAATTTTTTGTCTAAGTTTTTTGGCTGATTTCTCAAATTATTATACGGTTGTACAAAAATAGAACGGGAAATTCTGGCGGTATAGACAAAACAAAACGGCACCCCTGGCCCAAACCGCGCATATTTTGCAGGGCCACAGGACAGACTGTTTTTGTGTATAGTTTGCGCAGAGAAGGAGAGCAATGATGGAAACAAAGGATAAAAAGGCCGACACCAGGCACAACCCCACCGAAAGCGCCGCCCTGAAGCGGCTGGAGCATGATTTGATAAAGGAGGACGGCATTGTACCTGCCACCAAGGGCCGCCACGCCATCCACTGCCTGACGGTCATCGGCACGATCGAGGGCCATACGCTGGCGTCCGACGCGCAAAAGACGACAAAATATGAGCACGTCATCCCCCAGCTGGTGGACATTGAGGAGGATCCCGAGATAGAAGGGCTGCTGGTGATTCTGAATACGGTGGGCGGCGATGTGGAAGCCGGGCTGGCGCTGGCAGAACTGATTGCGGGCGTCAGCAAGCCCAGCGCCACGCTGGTGCTGGGCGGCGGGCATTCTATTGGCATCCCGCTGGCGGTGGCGGCGCGGCACAGCTTTATTGTGCCCACGGCCACCATGACGGTGCACCCGGTGCGCCACTCTGGCATGGTGCTGGGCGTGCCCCAGACCCTGCGCTATTTTGAACAGATGCAGGAGCGCATAGTCAGCTTTGTGACCGGGCACTCCAAAATCACGGCCCGGCGGTTCACCCAGCTGATGCACAATACCGGCGAGCTTGTCATGGACATGGGCACCGTATTGGACGGCACCCAGGCTGTGGAGGAAGGGCTGATCGACGAGCTGGGCGGCCTGGCGGACGCACTGGGGTATTTATATAAGGAAATAGAAAAGTGAAGGCGGAATCGTAGGGGCGCATTCTATATGCGCCCGGGGAGCTTGCGGCAAGATAAACGTCCACGGGCGGATATGGAATCCGCCCCTACATAATTTTGTTGCGGCAGCCTATTGCAATCTACAATATTATATGCTATATAATATATAACCCTATACACCATACACCCGGAAAGGGGGCACCCTATGGCCATCAACACCACGGCGGGGCTGCTGGATGCCATTGTGCTGGCTGTCGTCGGGCGGGAGGAAACGGGCACCTACGGCTATAAGATCACGCAGGAGGTCCGCACGGTACTGGACCTGTCGGAATCCACGCTGTACCCGGTGCTGCGCCGCCTGCAAAAGGACGGCTGCCTGACCGTCCATGACGAAGCCTTCAATGGCCGCAACCGCCGCTACTATCAAATCACGCCCGCAGGCCGCGCACGGCTGGCAGAGTTTACCGCCGAGTGGGAAGCCTACACCACAAAGATCAACAAGCTCTTTAAGGGGGAGCAGCAATGAAAAAATACGAGTACTTATCCGAGCTGGAAAAGCGGCTGTCTGCCCTGCCTGCTGATGCGCGCCGCGACGCACTGAATTATTATGAGGAATACTTCGACGCCGCAGGCCCCGACAACGAGGACGCCACCGCCGCCGAGCTGGGCGACCCTGCCGAGGCCGCCCGCAAGATTCTGGAAGGGGAGGGGCTGACGCCCGACGATGCCACGCCCGAGGAAACGCCCCTTACCCCGCCCACTGCACCCGAGCCGCCCGCCGCCGACCCACAGCCTGCGCCGCCGCGCCGCAGTCCCAGAGCAAAAACGATGTGGCTGATTTTTGCTATTGTCATTGTGGCAGCGCTGCTTGTCCAACTGGCGGTTCTGACCCTGAGCTTCGCAAAGCCCAGCGGCGGCACGGCGTCGATGATGACCATTCCGCAGGAGGAAGAAACCGCTGCATCGGTCCTTGTCCGCAACGAGGACTTTTACAACGAGGCCACCGCCGCCGAGGACGCGGACAGCGGCAGCCCATTGGAGAAGATGGATTTCACCACCGGTCTGGCCGACGCCAAAAATATAACCTTCGACATCGACTACGGCGCGGTCACAGTCGTTGTGGACAGTGGTGCGGCGGAGCCGACCCTTTTCTGCACGAACCTGCGTCAGGACTGGTTCACCTTTACCAACACGGGCGACAACACAAGCCCGGTGCGTGTCAGCTACAAGGTGCCCGCCAACTACAACCTCGGCAAAGAGCCGGGGCCCGAGCCTGAGTTTGTCCTGTCCGTGCCGGATGCGAATACCTTCCATTTTAAAAGGCTCTCCATCACTGTCGCTATGGGCGATGCAGAATTTGACAACAGCAATACCATCGCCGCCGACAGCATCGACTTAGACCTGGCGATGGGCAACTTTACCGGTAGCACCGTGCAGGCAGAGCAGTTTACGGCGAATATCTCAATGGGCGATTTTGATTTGGGGCTGCTGGCGGGCGTTGAAACCGCTAAAGTCGAAGCTGCCATGGGCGATATTGGCCTGACGGTGGACGGCAGGCCCGACGATTACGCGCTTGACCTGCAAACGTCCATGGGGAATGTGATGTTCAACGGCAGGACGATGAGCAGCATCTACACCCAAACAGCCGCCGCGCCCCGCAGCGTGACCCTTACCGCGCCGATGGGCGATGTGGTGCTGACGACGACGCAGTAATCCCGTATTATAGGGGCCGATGCTCGCAACGGCCCGCCCGGCTGCCCCAAAGTCATACTACACACCCAATCCATTGTTCAAAATCCACAACTTTCGTTTTGACAGTGCAAGAAAGATTTCCGCAGAAAACTTTGTATTTTGTCCGCGGTTGTGGTACAATCTTTTTAATAAGCAAATAACATCGAAACAGGAAAGTCAGGAGCGTGTATTATGGCATATTATTTTTCCGAGCCGTCCCGTACCTTTGGTGAATATCTGCTGGTCCCCGGCTACTCCTCCTCGGAGTGCGTCCCTACGGCTGTCAGCCTGAAAACCCCGCTGGTCAAGTACCGCAAGGGCGAGGAAGCCTGCCCGCTGGAAATGAACATCCCGATGGTCTCCGCCATCATGCAGTCCGTCTCCGGTGAGAAGCTGGCGATTGCCCTGGCCAAGCAGGGCGGTGTTTCCTTCATCTACGGCTCCCAGACCATTGAGCAGGAGGCCGATATGGTCCGCCGCGTCAAGGCCTACAAGAAGGGCTTTGTCACCTCCGACTCCAACCTGCCCCCGGAGGCTACCTTGGGCGATGTGCTCGACCTCAAGACCCGCACCGGTCACTCCACCGTCGCTATCACCGACGACGGCACCGCCCACGGCAAGCTGCTGGGCATCGTGGCCAGCCGCGACTACCGCCTGTCCCGCATGACGATGGACCTCAAGGTCACCGAGTTCATGACCCCGCTGGACAAGCTGGTCACGGCCCCCGCCACCACCAGCCTGCACGACTGCAATGATATCATCTGGGACAACAAGATCAACTCCCTGCCCCTGATCGACGAGGAAGGTCGCCTGCAGTATATGGTTTTCCGCAAGGACTACGACTCCCACAAGGAGAACGTCAACGAGCTGCTGGACGAGAACAAGAGCTATGTCGTTGGCGCGGGCATTAACACCCGCGACTACGCCCAGCGCGTCCCTGCACTGGTGGACGCCGGTGTGGATGTGCTCTGCATCGACTCTTCCGAGGGCTTCAGCGAGTGGCAGAAGCGCACCATCGAGTGGATCCGCGCTAACTACGGCGAGGACGTCAAGGTCGGTGCCGGTAACGTCGTCGACGCCGAGGGCTTCCGCTTTTTGGCCGACTGCGGTGCCGACTTCATCAAGGTCGGTATCGGCGGCGGCTCCATCTGCATTACCCGCGAGACCAAGGGTATCGGCCGTGGTCAGGCCACCGCGCTGATCGATGTCTGCCGCGCTCGCGACGAGTACTACGAGGAGACCGGCGTCTACGTGCCCGTGTGCTCCGACGGCGGTATCGTCTACGACTACCACATGACGCTCGCCCTTGCCATGGGCGCCGACTTTATGATGCTGGGCCGCTACTTCGCCCGCTTTGACGAGAGCCCGACCGAGCGCGTCAACGTCAACGGCCAGTACATGAAGGAGTACTGGGGCGAGGGTTCTGCGCGTGCCCGCAACTGGCAGCGCTACGACCTGGGCGGCGCCGCGAAGCTCAGCTTCGTCGAGGGCGTCGACTCCTACGTTCCCTACGCCGGCTCCCTCAAGGACGGCGTGGGCGGCACGCTCTACAAGGTCAAGTCCACGATGTGCAACTGCGGCGCCCTCTCGATCCCCGAGCTCCAGGAAAAGGCACGCCTGACCCTGGTCTCCTCGACCTCGATCGTCGAAGGCGGAGCCCACGACGTCGTAGTCAAGGACTCCCAACAGAGCGTAACGTATCGATAAGATAAGACCTGCACATAAAGGTTGAGCCTCAACCACGTTATTTAGATAAAGCGAGATGCCTGCAAGTCGCAGACATCTCGCTTGTTGTATTTGCTATCATCATGCGAGTCAACCTTAGGGTCGGGCGGCTTAGCTTTGTTTGCTACAAGTTCCGCACGCAAAGAAGAGCACTTAATGTGCTCTTCGTCTTGCGCAGGACTGTCCGCAGTAGCGAATAAAGCTAAGCCGACCGACTCCATTAAAGATTAAAGGAGCTGATATGTGCGATTGCACAGATCATAAGGATGAGATCCCTGCCTACGACGCACAGGCCATTGAGTCCAAGTGGATGAAGGCCTGGGAGGACTCCAGCCTCTTTGCCGTCGACACCGACGCCAGCAAGCCCAAGAAGTACGTGCTCGAGATGTTCCCGTATCCGTCGGGCGACCTGCACATGGGCCACGCGCGCAACTATACCATCGGCGATGCCATGGCCCGTCAGGCCCGCATGCGCGGCTACGATGTGCTGCACCCCATCGGCTTTGACGCCTTTGGCCTGCCTGCCGAGAACGCCGCCATCAAGCACAACACGCAGGCTGCCGCCTGGACGTATAAGAACATGGACCAGGCTCTCGCCACGATGAAGCGTATGGGCTTCTCCTACGATCTGGATCGCATGGTCAAGACCTGCAGCCCCGATTATTACCGTTGGGGTCAGTGGATCTTTGAGAAGTTGTGGGAAAAGGGCCTGGTTTACCGCAAGAAGAACCCGGTCAACTGGTGCCCCACTTGCAAGACCGTTCTGGCCAACGAGCAGGTCACCGAGGGCAAGTGCTGGCGCTGCGGCACCGAGCCCGAGAAGCGCGACCTGGAGCAGTGGTACTTCAAGATTACCGAGTACTCTCAGGAGCTGCTCGATGACCTGGAGAAGCTCCCCGGCTGGCCCGAGCGCGTCAAGCAGATGCAGGCCAACTGGATCGGTCGTTCCGAGGGCGCCGAGGTCGACTTTACCCTGTGCGACCAGGATGGCGAGCCCATCGAGGACGACGAGGGTAAGATCACCGTCTTCACCACGCGAGCCGACACGCTCTTCGGTGTCTCCTTCTTTGTCCTGGCTCCCGAGTACGCGCGTCTGCACGAGCTCGTCGAGGGTACGGAGTACGAGGAGGCCGTGACCAAGATCGTCGAGGACTCCAAGCATATCTCCGCCGTCGAACGTGCCCAGGGCACCCTCGAGAAGCACGGTGCCTTTACCGGCCGCTACGTGGTGAACCCGGTCAACGGCGAGAAGGTCCCCGTGTGGGTTGCCGACTACGTTGTTGCCGACTACGGCACCGGCGCCGTCATGGCCGTTCCCTGCGGCGACCAGCGCGACTTTGAGTTCGCACGCAAGTATGATTTGCCGATCGTGCCGATCATCCTGGACGATGACGACCGCGCAGCCGTCGAGGCTAACGGTGAGACCATCGATACCTTCCATGCCGAGACCGTCGACTGGGATTGCGCCCATGCTGCCGAGGGCACGCTGGTCCAGTCCGGCAAGTACACCGGTATGCGCGGCGGCAAGCACTCCGAGGGCGAGGCTGCGATCGTGGCCGACCTCGAGGCCATGGGCTGCGGTCGTCGTAAGGTCGAGTTCCGTCTGCGCGACTGGCTCATTTCCCGCCAGCGCTATTGGGGCAACCCCATCCCGGCCATCCACTGCGAGCACTGCGGCATCGTGCCCGTGCCCGAGGACCAGCTGCCGGTGACGCTGCCCGAGAACCTTGACCTGGGCGCCGGCGAGACCCTCGCCGAGTGCAAGGAGTTCTACGAGACCACCTGCCCGGTCTGCGGTCGCCCGGCCAAGCGCGAGACCGATACCATGGACACCTTCACCTGCTCCAGCTGGTATTACCTGCGCTATACCGACCCGCACAACACCGAGCTGCCCTTCTCCCGTGAGGCCGCCGATCGTTGGATGCCCGTCGATAACTACATCGGCGGCATCGAGCACGCCATTTTGCACCTGCTCTACAGCCGCTTCTTTACCAAGGCACTGCGCGACCTGGGCCTGCTGAGTGTGGACGAGCCCTTCACCAACCTGCTGTGCCAGGGCATGGTCAAGGACGAGAACGGCGACACCATGTCCAAGTCCAAGGGCAATGTCGTGCCCCCGAGCTCGGTCATCGAGCCCTACGGCGCCGACACCATGCGTCTGGCGATCCTGTTTATCGCCCCGCCCGAGAAGGACTTCGACTGGGATCCCAAGGCCGTCGAGGGCGCCAACCGCTTCATCAAGCGCGCCTGGCGTATCGTTTGGCAGCTTGTCCAGTCCGGCGACGCCAACGTGGCCTTCGACAAGTCCGCGCTCGACGAGGTCGCGATGAAGCTCTATCGCGAGCGTCACCGCACCATCGCCAAGTGCACCGAGGACTTCGATCGTGGCCAGTTCAACACCGCGATCTCGGCCGTCATGGAACTCGTCAATGCCGCGAGCGCCTACCTCAACGCTACTGAGGGCGCTTCCCGTGACAAGGCCCTGTGCTACGGCGTGGCCAAGGATATCGTGAGCGTCCTTGCCCCCATCTGCCCGTTCTGGGCCGATGAGCTGTGGCATGAGGCGCTCGGCTGTGAGGGCAACGCCTACACCGCCGCCTGGCCCGAGTTTGACCTGGCCGAGTCCATCGAGGACACGGTGCAGATCGTCGTACAGGTGCTCGGCAAGGTCCGTGGCCGCATCGACGTCGCCCGCGACGCCTCCAACGAGGAGATGCAGGCTGCCGCCGAGGCCGCCGTTGCCAAGTGGCTTGAGGGCAAGACGGTCGTCAAGGCCATCTGCGTGCCCGGCAAGCTGGTTAACCTGGTGGTCAAGTAAGCGCTGCGCGTATAGCTGACATCTAAAAGCGAGGGGCGATTCCGTAGGGAGTCGCCCCTCTTTTTGGTTAAGGACACTTGCGACAACACCCAATTATCCATTTCTTGTGGAGAACCTGTGCTCACGCTGACCTGCGGGTTTGTGTTGTGGTTGCACGTTTGTGCAGGTATTGGTATAGTTTGCTTGCAAATGAAGTTGTAATTGAAAGAAGTGGGGTTTCGGCCCCGCTTCTTTTTTGTATGGATGGAGGTGCCGCAATGGTCAAGACCAAGACCGAGCAGGCGATCATCGACGCGCTCGAGGCCGTCGCTCCCCAGCACGATATCGACATCGTCGACGTCGAGCTCGTGGGTGCCACCAAGGCCCCCTGCGTGCGCGTGCGTATCGAGGGTGCCGAGGGTCAGAGCCTGTCGCTCAACGACGTCACGGCCAACACCAAGTGGGTCGGCGATGTGATTGAGGAGCTCGACCCCATCTCTTCGAGCTATACGCTCGAGGTGTCGAGCCCGGGTATGGCGCGCCCGCTGCGCCGCCCGAGTGATTTTGCCCGCTTTGTGGGCGAAAACTGCGAGCTCACCTCCACCGCCACCGAGGGCCGTCGCAAGTACGCCGGCAAGATTGCCGCCGCCACCGAGTCGAACGTGACCCTCGAGCTCGAGGACGGCGAGTCCGTTACCCTCGATTTCTCTGATGTTAAAAAGTGCAAGTTGAAGCCCACCTACGACTTCAAGCCCGCGAAGGAAGGAAAGTAAGATGGCAGCATCCGACATGATGTCCGCCCTGATGGAGCTTTGCCAGGAGAAGCACATCGACCAGCTCTACCTGATCGACCGCCTGGAGCAGTCGCTCGCCAAGAGCTATGCCGAGATCTTGCATCTTGAGTGGGGCGCCAAGGTGACCATCGACCGCACCACCGGCAAGATCTACGTCTACCGCCTGGAGCCGATCGACGATTCCATGGACGAGGAGGGCAACTTCACCGAGTTCGAGGAGATCGACGTCACCCCCAAGAACACGAGCCGCATCGCCGCCCAGCACGCTAAGGCCGAGATCAACGCCATCGTGCGCAACTCCGCCCGCGAGCAGATCTACGAGGAGTTTTCCGGCCGCATCGGTGACCTCATCAGCGGTACCGTGCTGCAGTCCACGCCCGACTTCACGATCGTCAAGATTCGCGAAGGCGTCGAGGCCGAGCTTCCGCACTTCGATCAGCGCCGTTACGAGAACGAGCGCAACGAGCGTCCGATGGGCGAGCGCTACCTGCACAACCAGCATATCAAGGCCGTGATCATTGACGTTCGCGACCCCAACTCCAACCTGCAGCCGGTTCGTGGCGAGCACAGCCGTCCGCCGATTGTCATCTCCCGTACCCACCCCGAGCTCATGCGTCGTCTGTTTGAGCAGGAGGTGCCCGAGATCTATGAGGGCACCGTCCAGATCAAGTCGATCGCCCGCGAGCCCGGCCAGCGTTCCAAGGTCGCTGTCCACTCGCTCGACGACCGTCTGGATCCCGTGGGTGCCTGCGTCGGCCCCAAGGGCAGCCGTGTTCGCGCTGTCGTGGGCGAGCTCCGTGGCGAGCGCGTCGACGTCATCCTGTGGGATGCCGATCCGGCCGTCTACGTCGCCAACGCCCTGTCGCCCGCCAAGGTCACCCGCGTCCTTATCGACGAGGAGAAGGCCTACGCCGGCGTCATCGTGCCCGACGACCAGCTGTCCCTCGCCATCGGCAAGGAGGGCCAGAACGCCCGCCTCGCCGCGCGCCTGACCGGCTGGCACATCGACATCAAGTCCGAGACCCTTGCCGCCGACATCCTCAAGAACGTTCCCGTTCACGAGGAGCCCGCCGCCGACCTGATCGGTGACGAGGAGGACGAGGACGTCCGTCGCTGCGAGTTCGTGTCCGAGGACGGCATCCAGTGCCGCAACCAGGCTCGTCCCGGCTCCCGTTTCTGCGGCGTCCACGACACCGACGCCTTCGATGATGCGGAGGACCTGATCTAGCGCGCGGTCGCGCCGGGCAGGTCCCAGCGCATACCCCACGCTCGTTCAGTCTCTAGGCACCCAAGGTGCCAGAAAGGGTAGGTGAAGTCATATGGCAAAAGTCCGTGTGTCCACCCTGGCCAAAGAGTTCGGCATGACCTCCAAGGAACTGATGGGTCATCTCGCCGAAATGAAGATTCCCGCTAAGTCCGCTTCCTCCGCTCTGGAGGACGCCTACGTCGCTATGGTCCGCAAGCAGCTCGCCTCGGTGATCGAGGCCCGCGCCCAGGAAGTCGAGGCCGCCAAGCAGGCCGAGGAGCAGGCCGCTGCCGCCGAGGAGGCAGCACGCGCTGCCGAGGCCGAGCGCGAGCGCATCGCCGCCGAGAAGGCACGCGAGGAGGAGCGCCGTCAGTTCGCCGCCGCCCAGGCTGCCGAGGAGGCCGCCCGTGCCGAGGCCGAGGCCAAGAAGAAGGCCGAGCAGGAGCGTCTTGCTCGCGAGAAGGAGGAGGCCGCCCGCGAGGCCCAGCGCCGCGCCGTTCCCGCTTCCGACTCCGGTTCGCGTTTCCGCTCTCTGCTTGACCAGATCGCCGCACAGGAGACCGTGCTCAAGGAGAAGAGGGACGCCGAGGACAAGGCCAAGGCCGAGCGCGCCGCCGAGCGCGGTAACCGTCGTGGCGGCAACAACGACCGCCGCGGTGGCCGTCGTAACGATCGCAACGCCTCCGATAACAACTCCGAGCGCAACGCCTCCGAGAACCGCCCGCACAGCCATCGCACCAATGCCAGCAACAACGTCGCTGCCGGTATGGACTTCCCCAACCCCGACAAGCAGGGCAAGGGCAAGAAGCGCAAGGGCGGTCACAACAACGAAGAGGACCACTACAGCCGCATGGCTCGCGAGGCCGAGGAGTACAGCCGCGAGAAGGTGCTCGAGGAGGCTCGTGCCGCCGTCGAGGAGGCCTCTCGCGAGTCCACTGGTCGTCGCAAAAAGCGTAAGGAGAAGCGTGAGCGCGAGGCTGCCAAGGCTCAGGAGGAGCGCAAGATAGAGGAGGCATTGGCCCAGGGCGTGAACCCCGAGGAACTCGATGCCATCAAGGTCTCCCAGGGTGTTACGGTCCAGGAGCTTGCCGAGGCTCTCGACGTTCCGGCCAACGACATCATCAAGCGCCTGTTCCTGCTGGGTACGCCGCTCACCATGACACAGTCCATGTCCGACGACCTCGTCGAGCTCGTTGCCGACGACCTGGGCCGTCAGATCAAGATCATCACCCCCGAGGAGGAGAACACCTTCTCGTTCTACGACGATCCCGCCGACCTTAAGCCGCGCGCACCGGTCGTCACCGTCATGGGCCACGTCGACCACGGCAAGACGAGCCTCCTCGACGCCATCCGTCACACCGGCGTCGCTGCCGGCGAGGCGGGCGGCATCACGCAGGCCATCGGTGCTTCGCAGGTTATGATCAACGACCGCAAGATCACCTTCATCGATACCCCGGGTCACGCTACCTTTACGGCCATGCGTGCCCGTGGTGCCAAGGTGACCGACATCGTTATTCTGATCGTGGCTGCCGACGACGGCGTCATGCCCCAGACGGTCGAGTCGATCAACCACGCCAAGGCCGCCGGCGTACCCATCGTCGTCGCCGTCAACAAGATCGATAAGCCGGGCGCTAACCCCGACCGTGTGCGTCAGGAGCTCACCGAGTATGGCGTCATCCCCGAGGAGTGGGGCGGACAGAACATGTTCGTCAACATCTCGGCCAAGCAGAAGATCGGTATCGACGACCTTCTGGAGACCGTGCTGCTCCAGGCAGACGTGCTCGAGCTCAAGGCCAACCCGGACACCTTTGCCTCCGGCAACGTCCTCGAGGCCAAGCTCGACAAGGGCCGCGGCTCGGTCGCTACCGTGCTCGTGACCCGCGGTACCCTGCACGTGGGCGATACGCTGGTCGCCGGCCTTACCTACGGCCGCGTCCGTGCTATGCTCGACCCCAAGGGTCGCGCCGTCACCGAGGCCGGTCCCTCCGACGCCGTCGAGATCCTGGGCCTGCAGTCCGTGCCCAACGCCGGTGACGAGTTCCGCGTGTTCGAGGACGAGCGCGAGGCTCGTGCCCTCGCCGACGAGCGTTCGCTCAAGGCCCGTATCGAGGAGCAGAGCCGCGTCAAGCACGTCACGCTCGAGAACCTCTTCGAGACCATTGCCGACGCCGAGGTCAAGGAGCTCAACCTGATCATCAAGGCCGACGTGCAGGGTTCCATCGAGGCCCTTCAGGATTCGCTCGACAAGATGGATCAGTCCGAGGTCCGCATCAACACGATCCACTCCGCCGTTGGTGCCATCAACGAGACCGACGTCGTCCTGGCCGACGCCTCCAACGCCATCATCATCGGCTTTGGCGTCCGTCCCGACGGTAAGGCCCGCTCCGCCGCCGAGCGCGAGGGCGTCGAGATCCGTTGCTACGACGTCATCTACAAGTGCCTCGAGGAGCTCGACGCTGCCCGTATCGGCATGCTCAAGCCCACCGAGGTCGAGGTCTCCACGGGTACCGCGACCGTTCTGGACACCTTCAAGGTGCCCAAAGTCGGTATCGCCGCCGGTGTCCGCGTCGAAGAGGGCGAGATCGCCGCGACCGATTCCGTGCGCCTGGTGCGCGACGGCATCGTGGTCTTCAACGGCAAGATCGCCTCGATGCGCCACTACAAGGACGAGGCCAAGAGCCTCAAGAGCGGTTCCGAGGGCGGCATTGGCCTGGAGAACTTCCAGGACATCAAGCCCGGCGACCAGATCGAGGGTTACCGCATCGACCAGGTTGCCCGTACCGAGTAGGGGGTAGCGCTATGAAGCAAACGCAGGCAACCCGCCGTCTGGGCGAGCAGCTTCGCGAGAAGCTTGGTTATATCCTGCTCTTTGAGGTTTCCGATCCGCGTCTCGACCTGGTTACTTTGACCGCGGTTGAGGTCGCGGTGGACCGTTCGTTCGCGCGTGTGTTCGTGTCGTGCGATGCGAGCCGCTACGACGAGGTCATGGAGGCGCTCGCAAGCGCTAAGGGCCGTATTCGCAGCCTGTTGGCTCGCTCGCTCGATTGGCGTGTTACGCCCGAGCTCGATTTTCGCATCGATCGCTCGACCGATGACGCCGAGCGCATCACGCGTGCGCTGGAAAACGTTCCCGCCACGCTTGCGATCGAAAAGGACGAGGACGGCTATCCGATAGCGGATGCCGCCCAGGAGGCAGCTTTAGATGACTAATTCCGCCGACCTCGCCTCGTGCGAGTCTGCAGATATTCAGCGACGCATCCTCGAGCTCATCGAGGATGCGTCCTCCATTGCGATTTCGGGACACACTTCTCCCGATGGCGACGCCCTGGGCTCCGTGTTGGGTCTGGGCCTCTCGCTTATGAAGTTTTTCCCTAACAAGGACATTGCCCTGCTGCTGGCAGACGATGATCCGGTTCCGCGCATCTACCGCTTTATGGAAGGCTCCGATCGCCTGGTACCGGCATCTGCGTATACCGGCAATCCGGACCTGTTCATCTCGGTGGACGTGCCGGTCGTCGAGCGTCTCAATAATTCCGCCGAGGTGCTTCGTCGCTCCAAGCATGTGGTGTGCTTCGATCACCATCCGGCGCGCGAGGAGTTTGCCGAGCTCAGCCTGAGGCGCGTCGAAGCTGCAGCCTGCGCCATGATCATCGACCGCTTCTTGGACAATTGCGGCATTGTCGCACGTGATGGCGTTGCGACCTGCCTGCTGTGTGGCTTGGTTACCGATACCGGCCGTTTTCAGTACCAAAACGCCGATGCAGCCGCGTTCCATGCAGCCTCGCGTCTGGTTGCCCACGGTGCCGATCCGGCGCGTGTGGCACTCGAGGTTTACCAGAGCATGCGCGTTGAGTTTTTGCACCTCAAGTCCATCGTTATGGGCCGCATTAAGACGGTGGCCCACGGGCGCGTCGCGTATAGCTACGCGTACCAGAGTGACCTTGAGGCCTGCGGTGTCACCTCGGATGAGTGCGACGGTCTGGTTGACGTGGTGCGCTCGGTGATGGGCGTCGAGGTCTGTCTGTTCCTGAAGGGCATTGAGGGCGATACCAAGGTGCGCGGCAACCTGCGCTCCAAGGGCGACCTCAACGTGTCCGAGATCGCTGCTGCCTTTGGCGGAGGCGGACATCCCGCTGCCGCCGGTTTCTCCAACAACGGAACGATTCTCGAGACGCTTACCGTGGCGCTTCCCATGCTGGCCGAGCTGGTGGGGGAGGATCCCGCTTCGGTGACCGTCGAGCTTTAACTTTTTGGATGGTACATGGCTCGTCGTACGCCTTCTCAACTGAATATGCTGCTCGCCGTCGATAAGCCGGTGGGCTGCACGTCCCACGATGTGGTTTCGAAATGCCGACGCGCCCTCCATGAGCGGCGCGTCGGCCATGCCGGCACGCTCGACCCCATGGCATCGGGTGTCATGGTGGTGGGTGTGGGCCAGGCCACCCGTCTGCTGGGCATGCTAGCCCTCGATACCAAAAGCTATGTCGCCGACATTTCGTTTGGCGCCGAGACCAATACCGATGATGCGGAGGGCGAGGCGGTCCGCACGGTGGCTGTTGCCAACGAGCTCCGCGATCCTGCCTATGCCCGTGAGCGCTTGGCCGCTATGCTGGGTCCGCAGATGCAGGTGCCGCCGGCGTTTTCGGCTATCTCGGTCAATGGCGTTCGCGCCTACAAGTCTGCTCGCGAGGGCAATGCGGTGGACCTACCTCCGCGCCCCGTCGAGGTCTATGCCGCCGACCTGATCGCCGTGGGAGGCGAAGGTGATACGTGTGTGTGGACCGTGGCGTTCTCAGTGAGCAAGGGTACCTATATCCGTGCGCTCGCTCGCGATTTGGGCCGCGCCTGCGAGAGCGCCGCGCACATTTCCGCGCTGCGCCGCACGGCCTCCGGTGTTGTTTTCATTGGCGCTTGTCATGCGGTCGAGGAGCTTTCTCCCGAGTCCGCGGCTGGCTTTGCCCTAGATCCCATTGCGGCCCTGGGCGCCACGCGTGTTGACTTGCCGGGCAATCTTGCCGACGACTTGCTCTGCGGCCGACGCATTCCCGTTGAGCGTGCGCTTGCCGATTTCGATGCCTCGAAGGCGCCGTTTGCGTTGGTGCTCGATGGGGGACTCAAGGCGCTCGCCCGCATCGAGGGTGGCCGCTTTGTCATGGAGCATGTCTTTCCGCAGGCCATCGGCGGTGTTCGATGATGTTGTCCGCTCACGAGCTCGCGCGTATTTTTTTCGCGGGCGAGTCGGACGAGGCTCACATCGTTACTGCCGATGCGTTTGATAAGTGTGAGCACCTGGGTGCTGCCTCGATCGCCGTTGGCGTGTTCGATGGCGTGCACCGTGGACACCAGGAGCTCATTGCGGCGCTTGTTAGCGATGCGCGCGCCCATGATTGCAAGGCGGTCGTGGTCACTTTCGATCCCGATCCGGACGTTGTGGTGAGTCCTTCGCCCGCTCAAAAATTGATGACGACGGCCGACCGTCTGCATGCCCTGGCTCAAACCGGGGTCGATGCGGTGGTTGCCGTCCCCTTTACGCCTGAGGTTGCGGCACTCGACCATGTTGCTTTTCTCTCGCTGGTGTCGCGTCTGGTCGACATTCGTTCGATTCGCGTTGGCAGCGACTTTAGGCTGGGTCGTGGCGGTGCTTCTGGTGTTGACGAGATGCGCACCTGGGGTGCCAAGCGCGGCGTTGACGTATACGGGCACGACCTGCTTTGCGAGGGCGGTGAGGCCATTTGCGCCACCCGCATTCGTCATGAGCTGGGACAGGGCCATGTGGAGCTTGCTGCTGAGTTGCTCGGCCGCCCGTATATGCTGCGTGGCGGTGTTATTCGTGGCCGTCACGAGGGTTCTGACATGGGCTTTCCCACGGCTAACCTGCAGGTTCCCGACGGCATTCAGGTGCCTGCCGATGGCGTGTATGAGGGCCTGGTGCTGGTCAACGACATCGTGTGGCCCGCTGCCGTCAACGTCGGACTGCCGCCGACGTATGCCGACGATGCCGCTTCATCGCATTTCGAGGCTAACTTAATTGGTTATACGGGCGACCTGTACGGCGCTTCCGTTTCGCTGGCGTTTACGCGCTGGCTGCGTCCCTCGCGTGTGTTCGATTCGCTGGATGAGTTGATTGCGACCGTCGAGGGTAATATCGAGGACATTCGTCACAACTTGGGTGAGCAGGGGGTGGGCATCCGTGATTAGCGATGAGGAAAAAGACCAGGTACGCGCTGCGTCCGACCTAGTTGCCATCGTGCAGGAAACGGTTGAGCTCAAGCCCCGCGGCCATGAGTTTTGGGGCTGCTGCCCCTTTCATGGCGAAAAGACTCCGTCCTTCCACATTATTCCCGCCACGCAGGTGTGGCATTGCTTTGGCTGCGGCGAGGGTGGCGACGTCTTCACCTATATCATGAAGCGCGAGAACCTGAGCTTTCCCGAGTCAATCCGTTATTTGGCCGATCGTGCAGGTATTGAGCTGCACGACACCGGAGATCGCCGCGAGCGCGGTACCAAGCGTGCCCGCATCTACGATCTGTGCGCCGAGACCGCCCAGTTCTATCACACCATGCTTATGCGCGGTAAGGACGGCCGTCCGCGCGAGTACTTTGCCAGCCGCGGCATGGGTGGCGACGTCTGCCGTCGCTACTGCCTGGGCTTTGCACCGGGCCGCAACGCGCTGGTGTCGCACCTGTCTCAGGCGGGCTTTACCCCGCAGGAGATGATCGACGCTAACGTTGCCGTGAGCCGTGGGCGCGGACAGCTCGCCGACCGCTTTTACGACCGCGTGATGTTTCCCATCTTTGACGAGCAGGGTCACAACATTGCCTTTGGTGGTCGCATCATGGGTGACGGCCAACCCAAGTACCTCAATACCGCCGAGACGAGCGTGTTTCATAAAAAACGAAACCTCTACGGCTTTAACTGGGCCAAGGAGTTTATCGTCGCGCAGGATACTGCCATCGTGGTGGAGGGATATACCGACTGCATTGCCTGCTGGGAGGCGGGGATCAAAAACGTTGTTGCCACGCTGGGCACCGCGCTCACGGAGCATCACGTCAAGACGCTCACTCGCTTTGCCAAGCGCATTGTGTATATGTTCGATGGTGACGCCGCCGGTCAAAAGGCCGCCCGTCGCGCGATTCAGTTTATCGAGCAGGATTCTATGGACCTGCGCTGCGTGGTGCTGCCCGACGGCAACGATCCCATGGAGTTCATCACGGCGCATGGTGGACAGGAACTGCAGGCGCGCATCGACGCTGCCGAGCCGCTTATGGACTTTGTCTACCGTTCGCTGCAGGAGTCGAGCGACATCACCACTCCGGGTGGTCGAGCCAAGGCGCTGGAGGACGCTCTCACGCTCATCTATCCGCTGCGCGATAGCTACATGATCGATACGTACTTTATTCAGATTGCCGATCTGTTGGGTTTGGATCTGGAGACCGTGCGCGCGAGCTCGGGCCGCGTGTTTCGCGACGTCGCCAAGCGCGAGGATGCGGAGCGCCGCCGCGAACAGAACTATGAACGCCAGCGGGCGCAGGCTGAGCGATCTGGTAGCGCGGGCGGTCGGTCGTCTGGTTCGCAGGGGACATCTCGTGGTGCTTGGGCATCGGGCGCGACTCCGGCCGTAGCGGCGCCGGTCGAGGAAGAACCGTACGACTACGTCCCGCTCGATGCCTATGGCGCTGCACCAGTGGAGGTCGTTGACGACTTGCCGCCAATCGATGTGCCCGATGGTGTGGGCGCTGTGCCTGCGGCTGACGGTTCGGGCGCACCGGCTGCGGCTGCGCCGATGGTTCTTACCGATCTTGAGCGCAAGTCCTTGGCAGGGGAGCGTGAGCTGCTGACCATGCTCACGAGCTACCCCGACCTGTTCCGCACGTATGCCGACCGCATCTGCTCTATCGAGTGGGTTGACCCACGTCACGAGTCCATCGCATGGGCCGTGCTGGCAACGCCGCCGGGAACCGATCCTGCAGCCTGCATGGATGCGGCGCGCTCGGTGTGTCCCGAGGCGGCAACGCTTGTGAGCGCCGGGCGCATCTCGGCGACGAGCAAACACCCTACCGAGACGAACATCGTGTTCATGCTCGATACGCTCGAGCTCTACACCATCAAGCGCCGTATGCGTGCCGCGCAGGCCAAGCTGCGCCAAGACCGTTCGCTCGACGATGAGGCCCGTCGCGCGCTGACCGTGCAGGCCGCGCAGGATTCGCAGCGTCAACGCGAGCTGCAAAAGTCGATCGGCGGCGTGGCGGACCCGTTCCGTTTGATCGGCCTGGAGGCCGCGGGCATCGAGCAAGCCTAGATGTTGTGGTCAACCAGCGTATTCTCGCCTATATCCAGTCCTCTTTTTGGGTATAGACGTCTATGTGTGTGCTAAAGTATTGAGTCCTGTGGACTATGAAGGGAGAATCTGTGCCAAAAAAGACTGAGAGCACGGGTACTGGGCTGGAATCCTACGTTGCAAAGCTCATGGGCAACGGCTCAAACAGGACTTCGGTAACCGAGGACGAGATTCAGGTCGCCCTGAAGGATATCGATGTTTCTGACGAGCAGCTCACCGCGGTGTATTCCGCGCTGCGCAACAGCGGCATCCAGATTATCTCCGCGAGCGGTAACGACGACGCCCCCATGGACGTCGACGATGACGATAACGATACCGATACCGACGATTTTGATGACGACGACGAGCACGATTCCGGCTCGCTCGACGATCACGAGCTCAAGATGGCCCGTCAGGCCGACGCCGAGATGGGTTCTTCCAAGAGTAAGAAGAAGCGCACCGTGCGCACGTCCCGTTCACGCTCGCGCGTGCGTGGCATCGATGCCTCCACGGTGATGCTGACCGGCGATCCTGTTCGTATGTACCTCAAGGAGATCGGCAAGGTCGACCTGCTGACCGCCTCCGAAGAGGTCGATCTGGCCATGAAGATCGAGGCCGGTCTTGAGGCCACCGAGAAGCTCGAGGCCGCCGATGCCGGTGAGCTCGAGCTCACGCGTGCCGAGATGCGTCGTCTTACGCGCATTGAGAACGTGGGCCTCGAAGCCAAGCAGGCACTCATCAGCGCAAATCTGCGTCTGGTCGTCTCCATCGCCAAGCGCTATGTTGGCCGCGGCATGCTGTTCCTGGACCTGATCCAGGAGGGCAACCTCGGTCTGATCCGCGCCGTCGAGAAGTTCGACTACCAGAAGGGCTTTAAGTTCTCCACGTACGCCACGTGGTGGATCCGTCAGGCCATTACGCGCGCTATCGCCGACCAGGCCCGTACCATCCGTATTCCCGTGCACATGGTCGAGACCATCAACAAGCTCGTCCGCGTGCAGCGTCAGCTCCTTCAGGACCTGGGCCGCGACCCGACCCCCGAGGAGATCGGTGCCGAGATGGACATGAGTGCCGATCGCGTCCGCGAGATCCAGAAGATTTCGCAGGAGCCCGTTTCGCTCGAGACCCCCATCGGCGAGGAAGAGGATTCCCAGCTGGGCGACTTTATCGAGGACTCCCAGGCCATCGTTCCGCCCGATGCCGCCAGCTTCTCAATGCTGCAGGAGCAGCTCACCCAGGTGCTCGACTCGCTTGCCGATCGTGAGCGCAAGGTTATTGAGCTGCGCTTTGGCCTTGTCGACGGACATCCCCGTACGCTCGAGGAAGTCGGCCGCGAGTTTGGCGTCACGCGCGAGCGCATCCGCCAGATTGAGTCCAAGACCCTGGCCAAGCTTCGCCACCCGAGCCGCAGCAGCAAGCTCAAAGACTACATCGAGTCTTAACCTCGCAAGCAAGAAGCGCCCTCAAGCACATCCGCTTGGGGGCGCTTTCATGTGGTCATTGGGGACGTCCCCAATGACTAGGTCGGAAAAAATCTCAAAAAAGTTCTTGCCCTGAGCTGATTCGTCCGTATAATAAACTTCGTTGCTTGAGAGCACGCACCTATTCCTCGGTAGCTCAATGGTAGAGCACGCGGCTGTTAACCGCGCTGTTGTAGGTTCGAGTCCTACCCGGGGAGCCAGGTTTTAAAACCCGTCGCTTATGCGGCGGGTTTTTTCATACCGCGATCGCCTGGCGCGAACGTTACCATATCAACATTTCGTGTCGAGGATGTAATCCCGCGACCCACCACCTCAACATGGCGCGCTCGTTGTAGAATATTGCAATGATTGCTCCCACGAGATGGTGCCGCGAGCACCAGATAAGGAGATTCTTGTGTCTGAGACCATTAACGGCAGCCTGAGCGTCTCGAACGACGTTATTGCCGATATTGCCGGTTATGCCGCGATGACGTGCTATGGCGTTGTCGGAATGGCTGAGCAGCTCCAGGGCGCCGAGAGCGTGCGCCTGCTTGCCGGTCAGCGCCTCCGCAAGGGCGTGCTTGTCTCCGCCGACGAGAACGGCCTTACGGTCGATCTTCACGTCGTGCTCGAGAACGGCGTCAACATGAAGTCCGTCTGCCACAATCTTTCGAGCTCCGTTGCCTTCACTCTGCAGGAGATCGCCCAGATCGATCCCGCCAGCCTTAAGATCGGCATCCACATCGACGCGCTTAAGAGCCGTCTGAACTAGCATCCGAAAACGGAGATTCAAATACCCATGATTGCAAAGACCATTCGCACCTGTTTTCCGATCGCTGCGGCTGCCGTTTCCGACAAGGCCGAGGAGATCAACAAGCTCAACGTCTTCCCCGTACCCGACGGCGACACCGGCACCAACATGTCGCTCACGCTCGCTTCGGTGACTAAGGAGCTTTCCGCCCTTCCCGCCGACGCCGACATGGAGGCCATTGCCGGCGCCATCACCCACGGCTCCCTGATGGGCGCCCGCGGCAACTCCGGCGTCATCACCTCGCAGATTCTGCGTGGTGTGGCCGAGGGCCTCGTCTCTGCCGATGAGCCCATTACGTCCGCCAATATCGCCTTCGCCTTCCGTCGTGCCGTCAAGGTCGCCTTCCAGGCCGTCCGTAAGCCCATCGAGGGCACGATTCTCACGGTGCTGCGCGATGTCTCGACCAAGGCCGACGAGTGCGAAAAGAAGAAGTTCTCGGCCGAGGACGCGCTCGACGCCATCGTCGTCGAGGCCTACCAGTCCGTCGCCCGCACGCCCGACCTGCTGCCCGTTCTGAAGGAGAACGGCGTGGTCGACTCCGGCGCCTTTGGCTTTGCCATCTTCCTCGAGAACTTCGTAGCTGCCGCTCTTGGCCGCAGCACCGTTGTCGAGGATTTCTCCGCTACGTTTGACTCCGCCGGCTCTGCCCGTGATGCCGCTCTTGGCCGCGTTGAGATCGAGGCTAACGACGACTGGGAGGGCTCGGAATTCCGTTACTGCAATGAGTTCCTGTTTAAGGCCGACGCCCCGTTTGACGAGGACGAGTGCCTTAAGTTCCTGGGTTCCATGGGCGACTGTGAGCTGCTCGTGGGCGCATATCCCGACTACAAGATCCACGTGCACTCCAACACCCCAAACCTGGTGCTCGAGCACATGCTGCAGCTTGGCCAGATCTACGAGGTCTTTATCCACAACATGGAGATGGAGGCCCACGACCGTACCGCCAAGATCCACGAGGACCAGGAGAAGGCCGCCGAGCCCGCGAAGGCCCTGGGCTTTGTCGCCGTTGCCGCCGGTTCCGGCGAGGCAGACATCCTCAAGTCCCTCGGCGTTGACGTGATCGTGTCCGGTGGCCAGACCATGAATCCCTCGACTGCAGACCTGCTGGGCGCCGTCGACCAGGTCAACGCGACCTCGGTCATCATTCTGCCCAACAACGGCAACATCCGCATGGCCGCCGAGGCCGCTGCCTCTGCCTGCACCGACAAGAAGGTCGCCGTCGTTCCCACCAAGACCGTTCCGCAGGCCTTCTCCGCGCTGTTCGCGGTCCTACCCGATTCCGAGCTTGAGGATGCCGTCGCCGCTATGGTCGACGCCATCAGTGAGGTTCGCGATGGCGAGGTCACCCGTGCCGTGCGCGATTCCAGTGCCTCCGACGGCTCGCCGATTCACTCCGGTGACGTCATGGGTATCATCGCCGGCTCCATCGATGTGGTCGGCTCCGACGTGAAGCAGGTCACGCTCGACTGCATCAACCGTATGCAGGAGGAAGAGGAGGGTGACGCGCTGACGATTCTGGCAGGCGAGGAACTGTCCGATGAGGCCTTCCAGGAGATTGTCGACGCCATTGAGGAGGCTCAGCCCGATCTGGAGATTGACGCCCATCGTGGCGAGCAGCCGCTCTATCCCGTTATCTTCTCGATCGAGTAGGCAACTGCCCATGTCCGAGCTGTGCTCCGTGCCGCGCGTCTCGGAGCGCTTTGCCCAGAGCAATGCGCTCGATGAGGATATCGCGCGACTCAAATATGTTTCGGGTAAACGTGAGGAGGCCCTTCGCCGTCTGGGTATTCGGACGGTGGGGGACCTCCTTCTCCATATCCCTCATCGATACCTCGACTTTACGCGCTCCTGGTCCATCGAGATGGCGCCCATCGGTACCGTGTGTACCATCATCGCCACGGTCGATCGTATCGTCCAAAAGCAGCCGCGTCCGCGCATGCAGGTGACCGAGGTCTCACTCGTTGACGAGACGGGCGTGCTGCAGGTCGCCTTTTTCCGCCAGCCCTGGATTGCCCAGCAGCTTAAGCAGGGCGACCGCCTGGCCGTGATGGGTAAGGTCGAGTTTGCCTACGGCTTTAAGCAGATGGCCTCGCCGCACTTTGAAAAGCTTGAGGAAGGGCGCGCCGCGGGCACTATCCTGCCGGTCCATTACGTGAGTGATGGCGTGAGCCAGGCGTGGATGCGCCGCATCGTAAGTGGCGCGCTCGAGGTCGTCGGCAATCCCTTCGACCCGATTCCCGCACGCTTACGCGTCAAGCGCCGCCTGATGAGCAATGCCCGTGCGCTTCGATCGATCCATTTTCCCTCGAGCATGGCTGAGCGCGATATCGCGCGCGCACGGCTTGCCTACGAGGAGTGCCTCTACCTGCAGCTGGCGCTGCGCCTGCGCAACGACGGCGGCCTGGTCGATGTGGTGCCCTATGCCCACGCCGCGGGCGAGCACCTGGCCGCGCTCAAGCAGGCCCTGCCGTTTTCGCTGAGCGACGAGCAGGAGGCCGCGTTCCAAGACATCCTGCGCGATATGTGCGATGGCGGGCGCGTGATGAACCGCCTGCTGCTGGGCGATGTCGGTACCGGCAAGACCGCTGTTGCCGCCTGCGCGCTGGCTGTGGCTGCCGATAGCGGCACGCAGGCCTGCGTTATGGCGCCCACGGGCGTGCTGGCGCGTCAATATGCCGATAAGACCGGCCCCTTGCTTTCGCAGGCTGGCATGACCTGGGCGCTCCTGACGGGCGCCACGCCGGCGGCCGAGCGCGAGCGGATCCATGCGCAGCTGGAATCGGGCGAGCTCGATGTCCTCTTTGGCACCCAAGCGGTGCTTTCGGATAACGTTGCGTTCAAGCATCTGTCGCTCGTGGTCATCGATGAGCAGCACCGGTTTGGCGTCGGCCAACGCAACGCCCTGCGTGCGAAGGGCCCTGGTGCCGATCTGCTCGTTATGACGGCAACGCCCATCCCACGTACGCTGGCACTTTCGGTCTACGGCGATCTGGACACGAGCATCATCCGCCATCGGCCCGTCCCTGGCGCTGGCGTGACGACACGCGTGCTTACCGAGTCGAGCCGCGACCTTGCCTATGGCGCCATCCGCGAGGCGCATGAAAAGGGTCAGCAGGCCTACGTGATTTGCCCGCTCGTGGAGCCGAGCGACTCGGCCGATGAGCTGGAGGACGTGCCCGGTATCGCCCGCGACGACGAGGGTCGCGTGACGGTCCCCGTGCCGCTGCACGATACGGCGACCGAGCTCGATCGCCTGCGTCTGGCGTTGCCGGGTCTTGCCATCGAGCGCCTTCACGGCCGCATGCCAGCGGGGGAGAAGGACCAGGTTATCGATGCCTTTAAGCGTGGCGAGATTGACGTGCTCGTCTCGACTACGGTGGTCGAGGTGGGCGTCGACGTGCCTAACGCCACCGTCATGGTCATCGAGAACGGGGAGCGCTTTGGTTTGGCTGCTCTGCACCAGCTGCGCGGTCGCGTGGGCCGTGGCAGTGTGTCGGGCACGTGCCTGGTCATGACGCACTCCAAGGGCAACGGCGGCGCGTCGGCGGCGCAAGACCGCCTGCAATCGCTCGAGAAGACCTCGGACGGCTTTACGCTCGCCCAGATGGACCTTCGTCTGCGCCACGAGGGCGAAATCCTGGGGTACCGCCAGCATGGCGGTGTGACTCTGCGCTTTGTCGACCTGGATGCCGACGAGGAGCTGATCGAGTGGGCCCATTTGGACGCGGTCGAGCTCTTGCGGTATGCTTGCAACCTTGACTCCGTGGCGACGCGCCCCCTGCGCGATGCGGTCGCCATGCGATATCGACACATTTTTAAGGAGGTCAGCGGAGGATGAGAATCATCGGCGGCGAATGGCGCGGTCGTAAGATCGAGGAGCCCCGTGGTCGCGATGTCACCCGCCCCACGACCGATCGCGTGCGCGAGGCATGCGCATCTATGGTCATGTCGGCATTTGACTTCGATCTGGACGAGGTCCGCGTGCTGGACGCCTTTGGCGGCTCCGGTGCCTTAGGGTTAGAGATGCTCTCACGTGGTGCCCGCTCGCTCACGACGTTCGAGATCGATCGGAATGCCGCGCGGCTCATTACCAAGAATATCGAGTCGCTCTGCCGTGACCGTGCGCGTTGGCGCGTGATAACGGGCGACATGCTGGCGAGTGCCTCGCGCGGTCGTGTGCCGGGCGGCCCCTTTGATCTGGTCCTGCTCGACCCGCCCTATGCTTTTGGTGCCGAGCCGGTCGAGGAGCTGCTGCAGAACCTGGCTCAGCAGGGTCTGCTTGCACCTGGCGCTTATGCCCTGTTTGAGCATGCCGCCGCCGATGCGGGCGCGCATCCGGCAGGCTTTGAGATCGCGCGCGAGAAGCGCTACGGCATTACCTCGGTCGACCTGCTTCGTTGGGTCGGCGATGACGATGGTGAGGAAGATTGCGCCGGCACCGATGCTCACAACAACGATGCCACGACGGTTCAGGAGAACGCCCATGAGTGACACCATCAACCGCGTGATCGTCCCGGGCACCTTCGATCCCATCACGTTTGGCCATATCGATGTGATCCGCCGCGCCCGCCGCATCTTTCCCAGTGTGATCGTCGCTGTTGCCGAGTCGCAGGGTAAAAACGGTGTGGGCACCACGTTTATGCTCGATGAGCGCGTGGCGCTGGCTCGCGAGGCGCTCGGTGATATCGACGGCGTCGATGTCCTGCCCTTTACCGGCCTCTTGGTCGACTTCGCTCGCGAGCAGGGGGCGGGGGCCGTGGTCAAGGGCCTGCGCGCCATGACCGACTTTGAGTACGAGCTGCAGCAGGCAGACCTCAACTATCGCTTGGATAACGAGCTGGAGTCCATCTTTGTCATGAGTGCGCCGCAGTACGGCTATATCTCGAGTTCGGTCGTTCGCCAGATCGCCTCGCTCGGCAGCGATGTATCGACGTTTGTCCCGCCCAACGTGGTCGAAGCGCTCAGACACCGCTTTTCGTGACGTTTTTTATTGCCTGGTGGCATGTGGTAAACTAGCACGATGATATGTTACCTATGAAAGGAGACCGGATGCCGGGCGAGAATTTTCCTGGCGATAGGATCGTCAGCTTGGTCGATGAGCTCGAAGGGCTGATCGAGGAAGCCAAGCCGCCTTTCGGCAAGAACGCTCAGTTCAAGGTCATCGACGCCGACGTGTTCTTCAACATCCTCGACGAGATCCGCATGAGCTATCCCGAGGAGTGGCAGAAGTCCCGCCGTATCCTTAAGGAGCGCGAGGAGCTTATGGCTTCCGCCGCCGCTCAGGCCGATTCCATCATCGCCGACGCTCAGCAGCAGGCCCTCACCATTGCCGGTGAGCAGGAGATCGTCCGCTTAGCCCAGCAGCAGGCTGACGACATCCGCGATCGTGCCCAGCAGTACGAGCGCGAGACGCGTTATGCTGCCGAGGACTACGCAGAGCAGGTCTTTACGCACCTGGAGGAGAACCTCAAGAGCCTGACCGGCACCGTTACCCGTTGCCGTCAGCAGCTCAACGAGGGTGCCGCCCAACAGAATGGTCAGTGGTAATGGCTGAGTTCCCGAGCGTTACCGTCGATCTTTCCGAGCAGCTCGAGTTTCCCGGAGATTCGTATCCGCTGACCGGCAAGGTCGATGTTGCCACCTACACGGTGGGCGAGAAGGAGTACCAGCTACAGGACGGCATCGACTACGACGTTGTCTTTACCAATGCCGGTACCGGTGTCTTGCTCACGGGCATGGTCCGCGCGCACGCCACCGGCGAGTGCGACCGTTGCCTGGAGCCTGCCTCGTTTGATATCGCCGGCGAGATCGAGGAGTTCTACCTCTTTGAGGAGCCCGAGGATCCCGAGGCCTACGAGGACGGCTACGAGCTCCTGGGTGAGGACCGCATCGTCGATCTGGGTGAGCCCATCAACGACGCGGTCGTCATGGACACGCCGTTTGTCGTTCTGTGCAAGCCCGATTGCCGCGGCCTGTGCCCCACTTGCGGTTGCAATCTCAACGTCGAGCAATGCGATTGCGCCGCCCAGGCAGAGGCAGAATGGGCCGCTGCCACGGAAAATCCATTTGCAGCATTGAAGAATCTCAAGCTCGACGAGTAAAACTGTGGTAGTATCGCTACTTGCGCGTAATCGCCACACTGGATAGTTCATAAGGAAGGTCACTATGCCCGTACCTAAACAAAAGCAGGGTCGTATCCGCACTCACACCCGTCGTTCCGCCAACATGAAGATCTCGGCTGCGGCTCAGTCCACGTGCCCCCGTTGCGGCGCTGTCAAGCTTCCGCACCACGTGTGCCCCAGCTGCGGTTTCTACAAGGACCGCGAGGTTATCGTTACCGAGTAACGGTATACTCTGGATGCGATGCCGTTCCAAATGGAACCACAATGGCCGGCTCAATGAGTCGGCCATTTTTGTATAAGGAGCATGTATATGAGTAACGTTCGCGTTTGTGTAGACGTTGTGGGCGGAGACGAGAAGCCTCAGGTTGTTCTCGATGGTATCGAGGCCGCACTTGCCGCCGATCCCGATATCGAGGTCCTGGCAGTCGGTCCCGCCGAAATCGTCAATCCCTTTGCCGCGGCCCATGCGCGTGTGGAGGCTCTGGAAGCCCCTGACATTATCGCCATGGATGACGATCCCATTCGCGCCGTGATGACCAAGCGCAAGTCCTCGATCGTGCTTGCCTGCCGCGCCATCAAAAAGGGCAACGCGGACGCGTTTTTCTCCGCCGGCTCCACCGGCGCCATGACCGCTGCCGCGACCGCCTACGTCACACCGTTTAGGTATCAAGCCGAAGGCAAGAAGCAGCCGGTGCGCCCCTGTCTGACCAATGCGCTGCCCAATCGCGCCGGCGGTCTGACGGTGCTGTGCGATATGGGCGCCAACCCCGATGTCGAGGTCGACGACATGGTGCGTTTTGCCCAGATGGGTAGCGCCTATGCCCGCGTTGTCCTGGGCATCGAACATCCTCGCGTGGGCTTGCTTGCCAATGGCACCGAGGACGAGAAGGGCTCCAACTTTACCAAGGCCTGCTTCCCGGCCATGAAAGCCGCGGTTCCCGGCTTTGTGGGTAACTGCGAAGGCACCGATCTTACGTCGGGCAATTTTGACGTCGTGGTCGCCGACGGCATGTCGGGCAACATTGCGCTCAAGGCCACCGAGGGCGCTGCCAAGTTTTTGTTGCAGGAGCTCAAGGGCGTCTTTATGTCTTCGCTTGGCACCAAGATCGCCGCGCTGCTCATTAAAAAGCAGATGCGTGAGATAAAGGCCAAGCTCTCTGGCGACGCCAAGGGCGGCGCGATTCTTTTGGGCCTGCGCGGCGTGGTTCTGATCGGCCATGGCGCCACCTCGGTCGAAGCTGTTAAAAACGGTACGCTTGCGGCGGCCGAAGCCGTGCGCGCCGGGCTGGTCGAGAATGTCGCCAACTCCATGGACGGCATCGTTTTGTAAGAGCGAGTTAGAGCGCTGTTATGTGCCTCGCGGCCTGCTTCGTGGGGTAGAATCAGAACCGTGTCTTGGTACCGCCCGGGCGGTACCATTCTTTTGGTATTCATGCACTATGAGAGGAAGCGCTATGGACCGCTCCGAAATCTTCTACAAGATCGCCGAGGTCGCTGCTGACGTTCTGGGCGTCGATGTTGCCGAAATTAGCGATGAGACCACCTTTGACGATCTCGATGCCAACTCGCTCGAGCGCCTGCAGCTGGTTACGGCTATCGAGGACGAGTTCAACCTCGAGATCGATGACGAGACCCTGCTGTCGCTCAATTCTGTCGCCGACGCCGTCGACGCGATTGAAAACGCCAGGGAGGCCTAGGTCTTGGCTTTGTCTGAACGACTTACGCGTGCCCAGGAAATTCTGGGTCACGAGTTCAATAATAAGGTGCTTCTGCGCGCGGCGCTTACGCATCCCTCGGCAGTCGAGGGCCAGCCGGTTTCTGCCAGCTATGAGCGCCTTGAGTTCTTGGGCGATTCCATTTTGGGCGCCGTGGTCGCACGCTCCCTGTTTGAGTCCTATCCGGAGTTTGACGAGGGCAAGCTCACACGTCTGAAGGTCTCCCTTGTCTCGGGCGCCACGCTGTCCGAGGTGTCTCACGAGCTGGGTATCGATGACATCATCATCTTTGGTGCCTCCGAGACCGGTACCGGCGCGCGCGGCCTGCACTCGGCGCTCGAGAACGTCTACGAGTCGCTCGTGGGCGCGCTGTATCTGGATGCCGGCTGGGATGCCGCGGCGGAGTTTATCCACCGTACGCTCAAGCCGCATTTGGCTTCCGAGCGTGCCGAGCATCCTGCAAACCCCAAGTCGTTTTTGCAGGAGTGCGTGCAAGCCGACGGTCACGAACCCCCGGCGTATAAGCTCGTTGGCTCCGAGGGCCCGGCGCATGCGCCTACCTTTACCGCCGTGGTGTTGATCGATGGTATTCGCCAGGGTCGCGGCTCCGGCTCCTCAAAGAAGGAAGCCGAGGGAGCCGCTGCACTCGAGGCACTTGACCGCATGGGCTATACCACCAACGGCGTGATTCTCAACAAGAAGCCTGTTTAAGCGAGGAACCGTGTATCTCAAGTCCCTCACGCTCAAAGGGTTCAAGTCGTTTGCCGACCGCGCCCATATGACGTTTGAGCCGGGCCTGACCGTCATCGTCGGTCCCAACGGCTCGGGAAAATCGAACATCTCTGACTCGATTCTGTGGGTCCTGGGCGAGCAGAGCGCCAAGCAGCTGCGCGGCCAGGCCATGGAGGATGTCATCTTCTCGGGCTCGTCGGCTCGCAAGCCGGTGGGTGTCGCCGAGGTCACGCTGGTGCTCGATAACTCGGACCATGTGTTACCCGTCGATTTTGACGAGGTCGCCATCACCCGTCGCATGTATCGCTCGGGCGAAAGCGAGTACCTCATCAACTCGAGTCCGTGCCGCCTGATGGACATTCAGGACATCCTGCACGATTCGGGTCTGGGTAAGGATACGCATTCCATCATCAGCCAGGGCAAGCTCGACGCCATTTTGCAGAGCCGCCCCGAGGAGCGCCGTGCCCTCATCGAGGAGGCTGCCGGCATCTCCAAGCACAAGCGCCGCAAGGAGCGTGCGCTCAAAAAGATTAAGTCGATGGACGAGCACCTGACGCGTGCCCGCGACATCAATAAGGAAATCGCCCGTCAGCTGCGACCCCTGGAGCGTCAGGTCGATCGCGCGCGCAAGTACAAAGAGCTTTCCTCGCGCGCGAACGAGCTTACGCAGATGCTAGCCGTCGACGAGCTGCGTTCGCTGCAGTCGCAGTGGAACGACCTGGAGAGCCGCTCCAAGGAAGGTGCCGCCGAGCTGGAGCTTGCGCAGTACCGCTTGGGCGAAAAGGGACGCGAGCTCGAGAAGCTCCAGGTCATGCTCGAGGAAAAGGGCCTGTTTGTGGGCGATCTGGGCGAGCAGCGCCGCCATATGCAAGACGTGGTCGGCCGCATTAACTCCGATATGCGCCTGCTCGAGGAAAAGGGCCACAACATGGTGTCGCGCCTGTCCGACATGCGCGGCCAGATCTCGAGCTCCGAGCATCAGCGTCGTCGCGTGGTAGAGGAGCTCGAGGACGCGCGTGCGCAGCTTGAGGAAGTGACCGGCGCGCACATGCAGGCCCAGGAGGACGTTGACGCCGCTGGTCCTGCCGCCGCTCAGCTCCACGAGCGGCGCGTGGCGCTTGATGCGCAGATTTCGCAGTTCATGCGCGAGCAGCGCGATGTGCAGCGTGTGGCCGATAACGCCGCGCTCGAGCTCGCCAAGGTGAAGGATTCGCTTTCCAATGCCGAGGTCGAGGACAACATGTATGCCTCGCGCCTGGAGCAGATTGATGACCAGCTCGAGGAGGTCACGGCATCGCTTGAGAGCCGCCGCGACCGTGCCGAGGAGCTTGAGAGCGCCCTTGAGGCGGCTCGTCAGGCCCAGAGCGATGCGCGCGAGGCCACCGAGACGGCACGCGCTGCCCTCAAGGACCTGCGTGCCCGCGAGGGCGAGGCGCGCAACAAGCTGTCCGAGGTACGCTCGGAGCTTGCCAGCCAAAAGAAGCTCGATGCCCGCATGGCTGACAGCTCGCCGCTGGTGAGCCGTCTGATGGGTGCGCTGGGCGACGATGTCTCGGGTCGTCTGGGCGACGTGCTCGAGGCCCCGCGTGAGCTTGAGGGCCTGGTTGAGCAATTGCTCGCCGGCGATATCGATGCGCTGCTGTTCGACGATGCGTCCGCGCTTGAGCGTGCCGGTCGTGCCGCTCTGGACCAGAAGAAGGCCTCGGGCGAGGCGCTGCTGGTCGCGCGCGGTGTGAGCGCCTCTGCTGCCGCTAAGGGCGCTGCCGGTTCCCGCCTGGTCGATCGCCTGTCCGTGCGTGCGGGCTACGGTCCGGTCGTCGAGGCACTGCTCGGCGGCTATTACGTTGTCGATGACTTGGCTGCCGCACTGGCCGCGCCCGTCGTTGACGGTGTGACCTACGTGACGCCCGATGGCGCCCGCGTGAGCTGTGGTGGCCTGGTGCGTGTGGGGCTCGATGCCGGCGAGGCTTCGGGTGCCTTGGAGCGCAAGCGCCGCATCCGTGAGCTCGAGGGCTTGGAGCCCGATCTGGCTGCTATCTTTGAGCATGTTTCGGACCAAGTCGTTGAGGCCAACGTCGCCGTCGAGGAGGCCCGTGCCGCCGAGGGCGATGCCGCTGGCGAGATCGCCCGTCTTGAGGGCGAGCGTCGCTCCCTGTTGTCCGAGATCGGCCGTCTGGAGCAAAGCGCCAACAATGGCGAAGTCGAGCGCGTGCGTATTTCCAAGCGCCGCGAGCAGGCTGCCGAGGCCGTTCGTGCCGCACGCCCGCGCGTGGATGAACTTACCCGTTCGCGTGACGAGGCCCGTGCGCAGGCGAGCGACTTAGGCTTGCAGATTGCCGAGGCCAATGACGAGCTCGACCGCGTGCGCCGTGACGATTCCGAGGCCGCCGGTAAGCTCGCCGACGCTAAGGTACGCCTGGCTCAGACGAGCGAGCGCCTGCGTTCGCTGAAGGGCCGCGTGCCCGATCTTGAGCATCGTCTGGAGGGTATCGACCGTCGTATCCGCGGGACGCGTCAGGCCTCGCGCTCGCTCGAGCTGCTGCGCCTTCGCGTCGATCCCATGCACGAGCGCTATTCCGCCCTGTTGGAGCGCGCCTCGGACTGGGCTGCGCGCCTGCGCGATCAGGCAACGCTTGAGGAGGCGGACTCGGCTTCGCTTAAGAAGACCATCGAGGACGCCAAGACCGAGGTCGCCCGCGCCAAAGAGCGGGTCGATGTTGCCGCCACAGCGCAAAATGAGTTCAAGGTGGCGCGCGGCAAGCTCGAGGTGCAGGTCGAGGCTGCCATCAAGGCCATCACCGCCGATGGCACCACGGTGCTTGAGGAAGCGCTCATGCTGCCGGCGCCCACCGATCGCGACGCCGCCGAGCGCGAGCTTAATCAACTCGCGCGCCAGATCAACAACCTGGGCCCCGTGAACCAGGTTGCCATGGAGGAGTACGAGCAGCTCAAGCGCCGCGCCGACTACATCGAGGACCAGCTGGCCGATCTGGAGAGCGCGCGCAAGGCGCTCACCAAGATCACCGTGGCCATCGACCGCAAGATGCGTAAAGCCTTCCTGGTGACGTTTGAGAAGGTTGATGCGAATTTCCGCGAGATCTTCGCCATGCTGTTCCCGGGTGGCCAGGCTCATCTTGAGATGACCGATCCCGAGCATCCTGCCGAGACGGGCATTGAGGTTGTGGCGCAGCCGCGCGGCAAGCGCATTACCAAGATGATGCTCATGTCGGGTGGCGAGAAGAGTCTGACGGCGCTCGCCCTGCTCTTTGCCGTGTACCGCACGCGCACGGTGCCGTTCTATGTGCTGGACGAGGTCGAGGCGGCGCTCGACGACGCCAACCTGTCCAAGCTCATCGGCGCCCTCGATGTGCTGCGTTCCGATACGCAGCTCTTGGTAATCTCGCATCAGCGCCGTACTATGGAGGATGCTGACGTTCTCTACGGCGTCTCGATGCAAGCCGACGGCGTCAGCCGCGTCGTCTCGCAAAAACTCGATCGCGAAACCGGAAAGGTCGTGAATGCATAATGGGATTTTTTGACGCACTCTCGCGCGGACTTGAGCGCAGCCGCGAGGCCCTCAACGAGGTCTTCTACTTTGGCGGCGAGGTCGACGAGGATTTTTGGGAGGGCCTTGAGGACACCCTCGTTATGGGTGACATGGGTGCCGAGGTCGCCATTCAGGTCTCCGATGACCTGCGCGACGCCGCTGCCAAGAAGAACCTCAAGACCGCCCCGCAGCTTCGCCGCGCCCTGGCCGAGCAGCTCGAGGGCCATTTTGTGCCTGTTGAGCGCGATCCGTTTTCCGACACGCCGAGCTGCGTGCTGTTTGTAGGCATTAACGGCGCCGGCAAGACCACGACGGTCGGCAAGATTGCGAGCGCCATGGCCGCCCGCGGCAAGAACGTGGTGATCGGTTCGGCCGACACCTTCCGCGCCGCCGCCATCGAGCAGCTCGATGTGTGGGGCCAGCGTGCCGGCGTGCCCGTCATCAAGCGTGACCGCGGCTCCGATCCGGCGAGCGTGTGCTATGACGTGCTCGACGAGGCCGATAAGCGCGGCAGCGACCTGGTGCTCATTGATACCGCCGGTCGTCTGCACACGAGCCCCGAGCTCATGCGCGAGCTTGCCAAGGTGGTCAATGTGACCCGTAAGCGCGCCGCCAATATGGCCGCCGGTCCCATGCCCGTTTCGGTCGTGCTTGTGATCGATGCCGCCACTGGCCAGAACGGTCTGAACCAGGCGCTCGAGTTTAACGAGGCGCTGGGCCTGGACGGTATTATCATGACTAAGCTCGACGGTACGGCTAAGGGCGGTATCGCCATGGCCGTGGCCGAGAAGCTCAAGCTCCCGATTCTGCGCATCGGCGTGGGCGAGCAGGTCGATGACCTGCAGGAGTTTAATGCAAAAGATTTCTGCCGCGCCCTGGTGGGCGAGTCCAATTAAGGAGTGACTAGTGTTTGATTCCCTGAGCGATCGCCTCAACGACACATTTGACCGCCTGCGCGGCAAGGGTAAGCTGACCGAGGCCGATATTACTTCGGCCATGCGCGACATTCGCATGGCGCTGCTCGAGGCCGACGTCAACTTTAAGGTTGTCAAGGAGTTCGTCGCCAAGACCAAGGAGCGCTGCATGACCGCAGAGGTCATGGAGTCGCTGTCGCCGGCGCAAAACGTCGTCAAGATCGTGCTCGACGAGCTCACCGAGATGCTCGGCTCCACCGAGAGCAAGCTCGTCTTTAGCAACCGCATTCCCAATGTCATCATGCTCGTGGGCCTGCAGGGCTCCGGTAAGACCACCTCGGCGGGCAAGATCGCCAATCTGCTGC
>UQYE01000019.1:0-32850 GCA_900545145.1 uncultured Collinsella sp.
CGGTCGCCACCGCGACCGCCGCGGTCGTTACCACGGTTGCCGCCGAAGCCGCCACGGTTGCCGCCGCGATCGCCATAGCCACCACGGTTGCCGCCAAAGCCGCCGCGACCGCCACGGTCGCCGCCACGGTCACCAAAGCCGCCACGGCCACCGCGATCGCCACCACGACCGCCACGGCCACCGCGATCGCCAAAGCCGCCGCGACCGCCACGGTCGCCGCCACGGCCACCGCGATCGTCACGACCGCCGCGAGGACCGCGGTCCTCGTCCAGGCCCATGGCGACGAGCGGAGCGATGACCTTATCGAGAGCGGCCATCAGCTCGGTGGCCTCCTCGTAAGAAAGCTCGGGCAGGAGCTTCTCCTTCTTATTGGCAAGCTCGACCAGGCCCTCAGCGGCATCCTCGGCAGCGAAGACAACGATCTTGCGCATATCGCCCTCGGCGTCGTCGATGCGGCCGACCAGGTCGGCAGCCTCGGCCTCGGCCATCAGACCATCGAGCTCACGAAGGCGCATGCCCAGCAGGTCGGACATTTCCTTCTGCTCCATCTTGGGCTTGAGGTCAAGAAGCTTGATGGCGCGCTCGATGTTCGCCATACGCTCGGCCTTGGCCTCCTCCTCCTTGGAAATAGCAAAGCGACGGCTACGCAGCAGGCGGGCGGCCTTCTGCATCTTGTCCATCAGCTCTTCGTCATCGTAATCAGCGGCGGCCTCGACAACCTCGGCCTCCTCCTCGGCGGAAACCTCGTCAGCAGCCTCAACCTCGGCAGCTTCGGTCTCCACGGTCTCGACTGCCTCGACCTCGGCAGCCATGGTCTCGTTCTCGGTCTCGTTCATGATCTCTTCGTTCTCGGACATGAGACTCCTTCTTGGC
Source organism: uncultured Collinsella sp. (assembly GCA_900545145.1). Taxonomy (GTDB): domain Bacteria; phylum Actinomycetota; class Coriobacteriia; order Coriobacteriales; family Coriobacteriaceae; genus Collinsella. The sequence goes on from UQYE01000019.1 coordinate 874, forward strand.
CCTCTCGGGCATCATCGCCCCATTCGCGGGGCCCGTCGCGCACTCTTTGCGCTTTAAACATTCATGCCTCTCGGCAAAACGTCCATTAGTTTATGGCGTCGCCATCCAATCTAGCTGCAGAATCTATGTGCACACATTAATGCGACATGTGCGACTCGCGGCGGGCGTACACCAGCGACACCGCGAACCCGACCATGGCAATTACAGCCGCCACACGCACGGCAGCTGCAAATCCAATCGCCTGGGCAACGTCCGCCGCAACGCCAGTGGCGCCGGCAACCGCCGAAGAACTCGAAAGCAAACCGATAAACAGCGATGGACCAAACGACGCGGCAATCATGTTCCACGTGTTGAGCAATGCCGTTCCGTGAGGATGTTCAGCGGCAGGCAGCGTCTCCAAGCCGGCCGTTTGCGAGGGGCTCAGCACCAAACCGACTCCGGCATACACCACAACGGTCAGCGCCACGACGACTCCGATGTTCATGCTTGCCGCCGTCATCGAGATGGCAGTCTGCCCCACGGCAATCAGGGCAAAGCCGACCGGCAGCAGTGGCCATGCGCCACGGGCGTCCATCACACGTCCGCCCACAATCGAGGTCACGGCGTTGCAGGCAATCGCCGGCAAAATGAGCAAGCCCGCAACAAGTGCGGTCATGCCGTATGCGCCCTCAAAATAGAGCGGCAACAAAACACTCATCGAGAACGTTGTCATCATCGACACCACCACAAGCAGGCACGCAGGCCAAAAACGAACGCTCGCCATGGGACGCACGTTAAGCACCGGATGCTCGAGCTCGAGCTGACGGGCCGCAAACAAGCCGAGCAGCACAAGGGCGGCGAAGAGCGTCACGATGCCGGAAATCAGATTGGTCGAGAACTCGCCTACGGAATACACAAATGCCGTAATGCCGGCAGCGAGCAAAACAACCGACAGAATATCAAGCGTGGTGTTCGAGCGCTCTCCGACATTCTGAACAAGCTTTACGCCCGCCGCAGCGACCGCAATGCCGCCCACCAACGGCACTACGAACACCGCTCTCCAGCCAAACAACGTGCACATAAGACCACTGATCACAGGTCCAAACGCCGGCCCCAGCGTAATGCAGGCACCGCCCAGACTCAGATACAGACCGAGCTTCTCGCGCGGAGCGCAAGATAGCACCACATTCATCATGAGCGGAAACAAGATGCCCGATCCCGCAGCCTGCAAAATGCGACTTGGCAGCAAGACGGTAAACGTTGGGGCGACCAGGCACAGGACTTCTCCGGCGACCATGCATCCGCATGCGAAAAACAGCAGCCTGCGCGTCGAGAAACGACCGGAAAGAAAGGCCATGATGGCCGTAAAGATCGACGTCACGATCATGTAGCCCGAAACAAGCCACTGCGCCGTGGTGGCACTCACCGAAAAGGCCGCCATGATGTCGTGCAACGCCACGTTAATGATGTTCTCGTTAAACGCGGCAACAAAGGCCGCGATATACATTACGGCGAGAAACGCCGAAGTGGCCGATGGCGCTACTTGAACTTGTTGCTGAGATTTGCTCCCCATGCATTTCCTTCCTCTCGGAACGACAGTCGTATCGCCCCAGAGGAACAGTCCAGGGCGAGGATGAGCCCTAGACTTACGCCAGACGCCGCACGCGACGAGTCTGGCAACATGGTCCAACGTTGAAAGATTGTAACGCGAACGCGCAGCTTTCCTTCCGCGCTATTATTGAAAGTCCACGAAAGCATGAGACATGAGGAGCCCTCCATGATTAAGCCCATCATGAAATCCGAGTTCTTTTTGCGCCTGCCTTCCGAAGACGCGGGACCCGACGATGCCACGACCGGGCAGGACCTCCTGGATACGCTCCATGAGCATGAGCACGAGTGCGTGGGGCTCGCCGCCAATATGATTGGCGTGCGCAAACGCATCATCTGCGTAAAGGACGGCAGCAAGTCGCTGCTTATGTACAACCCGCAGATTCTTGAGCAGGTCAATGCCTACCAGACGAGCGAAGGATGCCTCTCGCTGATCGGCGAGCGTCCCTGTACCCGCTATCGCCGCATTAAGGTTGAGTATCTGGACGAGAACTTCGTCCACCGCATCAAAAACTTCTCGGGCTACACCGCCGAGATCATCCAACACGAAATCGACCACTGTTGCGGAATCGTTATTTAGTTCCGCCGATTCAAGAAAGCTCCCTGCAGCAAAACAACTGCAGGGAGCTTTTCATAGTGCGGAACTTCTATCCCACTAGCTCTGGCGGTAATGATCGAAGAAGTCGGCGAGGTCTTCGAGGGACTCTTTGAGTACTTCCATGCGCGGCAGGTACACGATACGGAAGTGGTCGGGCTCAGCCCAGTTGAAGCCGCCGCCGCGCGTGATCAGGATCTTCTTCTCGTGCAGCAGGTCGAGGGCAAACTGCTCGTCATCGGTGATGTTGAACTTCTTCACATCCATCTTGGGGAAGATGTAGAACGCCGCACGCGGCTTAACCACCGAGATGCCGTCAATCTTGTTGAGCGCCTCATACACAAAGTTGCGCTGCTCGTAGACGCGGCCGCCGGGACGGATGTAGTCGTTAACGGACTGATGACCACCGAGTGCCGTCTGAACGATCGACTGAGCCGGCACGTTGGAGCACAGGCGCATGTTGGAGAGCATGTTAATGCCCATGATGAAGTCGCTCATGCAGCGCTGGTTGCCCGAAAGCACCATCCAGCCAATACGATAGCCCGCGATCATGTGCGACTTGGAAAGGCCGCTAAAGGTGACGCAGGGCAGATCAGGAGCGAGCGAGGCAATCGAGACGTGCTCGTAACCGTCCATGCACAGGCGGTCGTAGATCTCATCGGCAAAGATCATCAGCTGATGCCTGCGTGCAACCTCGACGATGCCCTCGAGCACCTCGCGCGGGTAGACCGAGCCCGTGGGGTTGTTGGGGTTGATGATAACGAGGGCTTTGGTCGCGCTCGTGATCTTGGACTCCATATCCTCCAAGTCGGGATACCAATCCGCCTGCTCATCGCACAGATAGTGCACAGGATGACCGCCGGCAAGGGTTGCGCACGCCGTCCAGAGCGGATAGTCGGGGCTGGGGATCAGAATCTCGTCGCCATTGTCGAGCAGCGCGTTCATCGAAAGCTGAATGAGCTCGGACACGCCGTTGCCCGTGTAGATATGCTCCATCTGAACGTTGGGCAGGCCCTTGATCTGCGAATACTGCATGATCGCCTTGCGCGCGGAGAACAGGCCACGCGAGTTGGAATAGCCTTCGCAGTCGGGCAGCTGCTGGCGCATGTCCTTGATGACCTCATCGGGCGTGCGGAAACCGAAGGGCGCCGGGTTGCCGATGTTGAGCTTGAGAATGCGCTCTCCCTCGTCCTCCATACGGGCGGCCTCGTCGACGACGGGACCGCGCACGTCATACAGGACGTTGTCGAGTTTGGTGGATTTAGAAAAAGTACGCATGGTGGTGCTCCTTGCAATTTGAGCTGAGGGATGGGGTTCGGGCTTGGAATCGTTGCGGGGTGATGATGCCTCGCCTTGATCGGCGTCGCCGGCAAGCAGCCAGGTAACATCGACCTCCAAAATACGGGCGAGCAGCTCAGCCACATCGCGCCGCGGAATCGTCTTGCCGCTCACATATTGGCTCATCTGACTCTTGCCGAGTTTTTTGCCGAGCATCTCCGATGCGCGGATCACGTCCGACTGGCGAACGTCGCGATCGGACATAGTCTGTCGCAGGCGATCGCTAAACGTCTCTTGGGCCACAGGAACCTCCTTGCTGGCAAAGTTCAATTTATAGAACACGAATTGAACCATGGTTCAATTTAGCAAGCAGTATAACGCGGCACCTCATTCGAAAGTTCAATTTCATAAGAAAACGTACCGGACTCCGAGATTTGCCCAAAGCGGACAATGACGTGTACGCGTTTAGAGGTATTCAAGGAATCGAGCGGCGGCAAGCGAAACGTCAGCCGTGCGATATATCGCATTGATCTGCCGATGGGGATGTCCCTCGAGCGAACGCACGGCAACATCGAACTGACAGCGGCGCAAGATGAGCGCGGGAAGAATGCTCACGCCCAGGCCGTCCTCGACCATGGCCATAATCGCATAGTCATCCCAGGTCGACAGCTTAGAGCACACCGTCAGTCCCGCCCGACGGAACAGCGGCGTAATCTCGTCATCGGTGCCGCGTTCTAGCAGAATAAACTGCTCGTTGGCTAAATCGGCAAGAGAAACGACCTCCGCCGTGGCAAGCGAGGAGTCCGCTGGCACCACGGCCATCAACTCGTCTTGCACCAACGGTCGCGACGCCATGCCGGCGCCGCGTGGCTCGCGCGGAATAAAGCCCAGGTCACAGCGGCCTTCCGCCACCCATTGCTCAATCTCGGAGTAATCACCCATCAGCAGCTCGTAATCGACATCCGGATGATCGGCGCGAAAGCGCGCAATCACCGGCGGCAGTACATGGGTCGCCACACTCGAAAACGTACCGATACAGATCTTGCCACGCATGAGCCCTCGCATCTCGTCCACGCGTCGCTGCAGGCGGCCAAACTCTTCGCATAACGCCTCGACTGCCGGCATGACCTGCCGCCCGTCGGCAGAAAGCACCACGCCCTCGCGGCTGCGATCAAGCACCTTAAAACCCCAGTCTGCCTCAAGGTCGCCCACCATGCGGCTCACGCCCGACTGCGAGTAGCTCAGCCGCTCTGCAGCACGCGTAAAGCTGCCGGCACGCACCGTCTCGAGCAGCACTTGCATCTTTTGGATATTGGTCTCCACAGCACGTCCCCACCCTTGCATGAGTTTTTGTTATGTTTTCCATGCATTATATTCGCTTTTCTTCTAAAGCCAGTTCACCCATAGTGAACATGTTCGGATATAGAGGGGATGGCAGCGCATGAACAACGGACTGTTTACGTATTTAGCAGCATTGTTGTTGTTTGGTTCTAACGGCATCATCGCCGCGGCTATCGCGCTGCCGAGCTCCGATATCGTGCTGCTGCGCACCTTTCTGGGAGCCTTCTCGCTTGTCACCATCCTCGCCATCACCCAACGCCATACGTTGCAAGCACCATCTCGCCCCCGAGAAGCCGCAGCCCTGATCCTTTCGGGAGCCGCACTGGGCGCCAGCTGGATTTTTCTGTTCCGCGCGTATCAGACGATAGGCGTCGGCGTATCCTCGCTGCTGTACTACTGCGGCCCCATCATCGTTATGGCGCTCTCCCCGCTCATCTTTGGCGAAAAGCTGACCGGCGGCAAAATCGCCGGCTTTATCGCCGTTGCTTGCGGTGCTTTTCTCATTGCAGCGCAAGGTCTAGGCGGCAATATGCCCATTGCGGGTATCGTCTGCGGCATCGCCTCGGCATTTTGCTATGCGCTGATGGTCATCGCTAGCAAGGGTGCACCACACATCGAAGGCCTCGAGAACTCCACGCTCCAGGTGAGTGCCGCCTTTGTGACCGCGCTGGTCCCCACGCTCATCACGCAGGGCGCTCCCTCATTCCTGTCCGCCGGCGTCGCCGCCAGTATTGATTGGCGCGCCGTCGTCATGCTCGGCGTCGTCAACACCGGCATCGGTTGCCTACTCTACTTTAGTGCCGTCGCCAAGCTGCCCGTCCAGACCGTCGCGGTCGTTGGCTACCTCGAGCCGCTTTCGGCCGTCGTGTTCTCCGCCGTCCTTTTAGGCGAAGCCATAACACCGGTCCGCCTGATGGGCGCCGCGCTTATCATCGGCGGCGCGATTTTTTGCGAACTCGCCGGCAAACGCGCAAACGCCAAGGCCGGTGTCGCCCAGGCGGCACGCGCTTAAGGGACATTTTCTCGGGGCGCATGCGGGATAAAGCCCAGGTCGCAGCGCCCCTGCACCTCACAGGAGACGCAGGGGCGCTTTGCATTGCAGTGAAGCTATCGGCTACGAGCGACGCGGCTCGGGAACCACGAGCCTATCGGGGCTCGCACCCTCGGCATCCATCAAGCTCACGTAGCGAATCGACGGGTCGTCGTAGGTCGCATAGTAATAATTGCCCGTGCGAGCGCTAAAGCATCCGGTGTAGATCGTCTTCTCGAACTTGCCATCGCCCATCTTGGACGCCCCCTCGATCATCGCCACGCCCTCGAGCGAGCGGAACATGCGGACGACGTTTTCGGCCTCGCTCTCCTTTTGCGGGTAATTGGCATTGAGATAGGCCGCCTTTACAAAACGGCTCGGCGAATAGCAGTCACCCGGAATACCGCGCATGCCGGCACCCGCACCATAAGGCTTAAGCTCGGCGGTGCGCCATGTCGCCGTCTGCGGAAAATCGTTTGAGGCGGTGATATAGGTGCGCAGGTTTTCCATATGCCACGGGAAGGTCGGCTGATTGGCAAGGGTATCGACCGGATCGTCGTACACATGCAGGCCGTCGGCCATCATCTCGACCACGATGCTGCGCTCGCCGTCGCCGATAATCCAATGGAGCAGCGACACGCCCAGCCCCTCACCGGCAGACTTGGCAACAATCACCGTGTCGCGCAGCGCGGCCTCGACCTCGTCGACCGTCGAGAACGTCGCCGCCACCCACAGGGGAAACTCGTAGGCCGCGATATTGGTCTTGTCGTCAACCGGACCCTCGGCATACTCGGCATAACCGGGAAAGTTGAGCCCCGCCACAGCCAGGCCCGCATCGTTGCCACAGTCGAAAAACATGGGATAGTTCTTGTAATCGATGCACATGCCGATCACCGCGTGCGCCGCCGTCGCATCGTCGATATACGAATACGGGATATGGAACCCGCGGGGCATCACGCGAACCCGCTCGCCGTATCCAAAGCTCCAGTCGAGGTTGCGGCCCAGATACATGTGGCCGGAATTATCAGTAAATCGAATGCTCGTGCACATAGCGCCTCCTAGCTCAATGTTCTTACTAAGCTCATTGTCACCAAACAAAGGGGCGCTAAACAAAAAAGCCCGGACATGACAACAATGTCATACCCGGACTTTTACAAGCAAGATAAACTCAGCCAAGTCGACCCCGTAGGTCGTCTAAGGGGTCAAAGTGCCGCAGATTGCCACGAAAGAGGAGCGAAGCGTACTTGAGGTACGCGAGCGACGATTGAGCGGCAAGGTGCGGTGCTTTGGTCCCCTTAGACCAACTTGCCAAGACAGTGATCAATCATGTGTTGGATCATCTGCGCTTCAAAGCCCGCGTAGTCGCGGCGGCACTCCTTCATCTTGCCGTCGACGATCTGGTCAAAGGCAACCTTGCACTTGATGTAGCGCGTGGACTTGGTGACCTCCTCGTGCGTCAGGCAGCTCTCCTCCATCTTGCTGGCGCCCAGGCCAAACACCAGACGGGGGTTGTAGAGCACGTGGGGCTCGCCGGCGTCGTCCAGATAGACGCAGACCTTCTTGGTAACGCCAATCTGGTTAGCGGCAAGGCAGCCGGCATCGTCGAGCGACTTGATGGTATCGATCAGGTCCTGAGCAACCGACTCGTCCTCGACGGTCGCAACCTCGCAACGCTGGGACAGGATAGCCTCGTCGTGGCAAAGCTCTTTAATCATACGTTCCTCCATAGGGGTCGTTGTAACCGCTTAAGTATACGGTACCTACACATTTTCATGCGAATAATACCGTCCGTCTGCTACAAAGCGCCGAACTTCAACACGCGAGGAACATCAATCTTTCAAAGGCGATATAGTAGTTAAGTTCGTGTCAATCGGCCTAAACTCGGGGCCGAACAAGGAAAGGGTATGCATGGACGAACTATTTCACGTCAGTGAGCGCAAGTCCACAATCGGGACCGAACTTCGCGCTGGACTGACAACATTCCTGGCGATGGCCTACATCATCGCCGTCAACCCCGCAGTGCTCTCGGGCGCTGGCATCGATGCGGGAGCGCTCGCCTGCGCCACCTGCCTGGGCGCCGGCATCATGACCATCTGCATGGGCATCTTCGCCAACCGCCCGCTCGCCTGCGCGTCGGGCCTGGGCATCAACGCCATGATCGCGGGCATCACCACCACCATGTGCGGCGGTGACTGGCACGTTGCCATGAGCGTTATCTTCCTCGAAGGTATCGTCATCTTGCTGCTCGTCCTTTGCGGCCTGCGCGAGGCCATCATGGACGCCATCCCCGTGGTCCTGCGCCACGCCATCTCGGTGGGTCTGGGCCTGTTTATCGCCATGATCGGCCTGTGCGACGCCGGCATCATCACCGCTGGCGCCGGTACGCTCGTCGGCTTGGGCGACATCACCTCCCCCACCTTTATCGTCGGCATCATCTCCATCATCGTGACGGTTGCCCTGGCTTCCCGCAACGTGCCGGGCTCGCTGCTCATCGGCATCATCGTTGCCGTTATCGCCGGTATCCCGCTGGGCGTCACCCATGCGCCCGAGGGCCTCATCGCACCGCTCGACTTCTCGACCTTTGGCGCCCCGTTTGCCAGCACCGCCGACGGCAACATGGCCATCGTGAAGGTTCTGACCGACCCGATGCTGCTCGTCGTTGCCTTCTCGCTGCTCATGAGTGACTTCTTCGACACCATGGGCACCGCGATGGCCGTCGCCAAGCAGGGCGAGTTCTTGACCGAGGACGGCAATGTCGAGGACATCCGTCCCATCCTGGTCGTCGACTCCGTGGCCGCTGCTGCCGGTGGCTTTATGGGCGTCTCCTCCATCACTACCTTCGTCGAGTCCACCTCTGGCGCTGCCGACGGTGGCCGCACGGGCCTCACCTCTGTCACCACCGGCGTGCTGTTCATTCTCGCCGCGTTCTTCTCCCCCATCGTCACCATCGTTTCCAGCGCCGCCACCTGCGGTGCTCTGGTCTACGTCGGTTACCTCATGATGAGCGAGGCCTCCGAGATCGACTGGTCCGACGTGTCGCAGGGTTTCCCGGCGTTCATGATTGTCGCCGGCGTGCCCTTCACTTACTCCATCTCTGCCGGCATTGGCCTGGGCTTTATCGCCTACGTGATCGTCGCGCTCTTTAAGGGCGAGGCCTCCAAGATCAAGCCGCTCATGTGGATCGCAGCCCTCGCCTTCCTCGTCTACTTCTTTGTAGCGTAGGCGCAAGATTCGCAATACCAAACAGCAAAGCGCGGAGTCGCATCGAGCGGCTCCGCGCTTTGCTTTTAAAGCCAGGCACCACACGGACGCGCGATGTATTGCTTCGCAAGTTTTGGACGTTTTGCTCTCCAAACGGCACTACCGACGGCTACATCCTGCAGATATGCTGGATATAACCGCATAGGCCCTATGAGGATGGGAGTAACCATGGCCGTCTTGTTCACGACCCCCAAGCGCAATGACAAAACCTCTGGAGCCCATTTTGTCGAGCCCGACCTGCGCCGTTGCACGCTGCTCGCACACGGCAGCTGGCGCCGCGTGACGCGCCGCATCGTTGTAGGCGCCGTATGCGCGCTTACGGTAAGCTCGCTGCTCATGCCGAGCATCTCGCTCGCAGCCGAGTGGGTGGACGTTGGCGGCGTCCGCCACGAGGCGGCCGCGGGCCCCACGGGAGACGCCGCCGGTACCTGGTCATGGGATGGCGCCGATGACATGAAGCTCAACGGCTATAACGGCGGCGCGATCGAGGCAGCGGGCAAGCTCAACGTGAGCTACGAGGGCAACAACACCGTCACTAACGACGACGGCCGCGGCATCAAGGTTAAGGATGGCGCGAACGAGAACGCCGAGCTTAATATTCAGGGCGACGCGTCCAGCACGCTCAACGTGACATCTTCTCGTGACGCCATCACTTCCGTCGGCAACATCAACATCGACGGCGCTGGCACTGTCAACGCCACGAGCACCGAGCACGATGCCATCGATGCCGGGGGCGATGTCACCATCAAGGGCTCGGGAAACGTTAACGCCACGGGCGATTCGGATGGCATCAGGGCCGACGGCAACATCACGATCGACAACAGCGGAACCGTCACCGCCAAGGCCACCGAGGATCAGGGTATCGATGCTAACGAGAACCTCATCATAAAGGGCGGCGGCAAGGTAGAGGCAAGCTCTATCGAGGACAATGCGATTTGGGCCGACGGCAGTATCGAGATCTCGGGTGGCAGCCAGGTCAAGGCAAGCTCCGAGGAAGACGCCGCCATCGACGGTAAAAACAGCCTCACGGTCACGAACGCTTCCCTCAACGCAGGTGGCGTTGGGTATGGCATCTATGTCTACAAGGGCATCACGCTCGATGGCGCGACCGTGACGGTCCGCGCAAGCTCAGATGGCGGGGAAGTCAGCGCACTCTTCACCGATGAGGACGACATCGTCATCAAGAACGGCTCGACTGTGGATGCGCTCGCAGAAGGCAGGTTCTCGGTTGCAATCTCCACCAGTAATTTCTACTCCGGCGAAGCGGGTGGCCATATCTACATCAGCGACTCCGTTGTCAAGGCCATAGCCCGCTATGCCGAGACCGGCGGCGACGGCCCCGACCACTACAGTGGAGACCAAAACGACGAAATCATCCCTGAGTCCGAGGGCCTGAACATCGGCATCTTCGCGCAGACCAGCGAGGGCATCACGCCCGCGACCATCTCGATCGTCCGCAGCAGGGTCACGGCCGAGGGAGACACGGCGGCAATCTTCGCCCTTGCCATGAGCGCGGACGGCAAGGCGATCGGCACCATCGAAATCGAAGGAGCCACCATCCAGACGCCTGAAGGCGGCAAGGTCATTGACTATCGCAACAAGGAAGAACTCAGCGACGGCATCGTCTACGAGGCGGGTCAAACCATCGGCACGGGCGACGCCGTGATCGACTCCCCCTACAACGAAGCAGTCGCCAAGCACACGCTCATCGCGCCTCCCGAGGAGACCAAACCCGAGGAAAAGCCCGGCGAGACCAAGCCGGGTTCCAAGTCCGAGGGCGCGAAGACGATCAAGACCGTTGCAGTTGCAGCCACGGGAGCCAAGACCGCCGGCAAACTCGCGGCAACCGGCGACGCCTCGAGCGCAACCATCATAGCGACCGCCCTTGTAGGAACGGCCGCTATCGTCACAGGCGCCCTGGCGAGTCGCAAACGCTCGTAAACACTTTTTCGCACAGGACGGGTGGATCGCGGCTCTTGCCTTCCCCGTCTACTTCTTCGTAGCGTAAGGGCAAGGCTGCAAAAGCTGAACAATAAAGCGCGGAGTCGCCATGCGGCCCCGCGCTTTTCTTTTAGCGTCGGTCCCTGCGCCGGCGTGCGGCCTATTTCTCCCCCATTTTGGCCATTTTGCCCTCCAAACGGCACTACCGCCGGCAACATCCAGCAGATACGCTGAATCTAGCCGTATAGGCCCTATGAGAACGGGAGCAACCATGGCAGCCTTGTTCACGACCCCCAAACGCAATGACACTACCGCCGGAACCCATGTTGCCGAACCCGACGTTCGCCGTCGCATAGGACTCGCGCACGGCAGCTGGCGCCGCGTGACGCGCCGCATCGTCGTAGGCGCCGTGTGCGCGCTCACGGTGAGCTCGCTGCTCATGCCGAGCGTCTCGCTCGCGGCGGAATGGGTCAAGGTCGGCGAAACCAAATACAACGCCGGCACTGCGGCGGGCGACGAGACCGGCACCTGGTCGTGGGACGGCGCCGACGACTTGAAGCTCAACAACTATAACGGCGGCGAGATCCAGGCCGCAGGCAAGCTCAACGTGAATTACTCGGGAAACAACATCGTCACTGCCGACTGGATCGAAGGCATCAAGGCTTCTCATGGCAATAATGAGAACGCCGAGCTCAATATCCAAGGCGACGCGGGCAGCACGCTCAGCGTGACATCTACTGAGGACGCTATCCTCTCCACGGGTAATATCAACATCGACGGAGCCGGATCCGTCAACGCCACGAGCGCTGGGTTTGATGCCATCGACGCCGAGGGCGATCTCGCTATCAAAGGTTCGGGCAACGTCAACGCCACGGGCGTATCGGATGGCATCAGGGCAAACGGCAATATCACGATTGACGACAGCGGGGCCGTCACCGCCAGGGCTACCAAGGACAAGGGTATCGGAACCGACAAGAACCTCACCATCAAGGGTGGCGGCACAGTCGAGGCAAGCTCAGCCGATGGTGAGGCCATTTGGAGCGGCGGCAACATCAATATCTCGGACGGCAGCCAGGTCAAGGCGAGCTCCGAGAAAGACGCCGCCGTCGAGGCCAAGGGCAGCCTCGCAACCACAAACGCCTCCCTCAACGCAAACGGTGTTGAATATGGCGTCTATGCCCACAAGGGCATCACACTCGATCATGCAAACGTGACAGTCCGCACAAGTAAAGGCAGATACGGTGGCGCCATTGCCCTCTTCACCTACCAAGACGATATCGTCGTCAAGAACGGCTCCACCGTGGACGCGTTTGCGGAAGGCGAGGTTTCGGCTGCATTCTCCACCAGAAACGATCGACCCAACGAGGAGGGTGGCCACATCTACATCAGCGACTCCGTTGTCAAGGCCATAGCCCGCTATGTCGAGAACGGCGACGGCCCCATCCCCTACAGCGAAAACCAAGATGGTGAGACGAGCCCCGAGCCCCAAGGCGAGAACATCGGCATCATCGCCCAGACCAGCGAGGGCGTCACACCCGCAGTCATCTCGATCATCCGCAGCAAGGTAACGGCCGAAGGAGATACAGCGGCAATCTTTGCCCGTGCCATGAGCGCTGACGGCAAGACAATCGGCACCATCAAGATTGAGAACGCCGCCATCCAGACGCCCGAAGGCGGCAAGGTCATTGACTATCGCAAGCTCCGTGACGGCATCTACGAGGCAGGCCAAGCCATCGGCACGGGCGACGCTGTGATCGACTCCCCCTATAACGAAGCTGTCGCCAAGAGCATGGTCATCGCACCTCCCGAGGTAGCCAAGCCGGAAGACCCCAAGCCCGACGAGACCAAGCCCGCAGAAAGCAAGCCCGCGGAGTCCAAGCAGAACCCCAAGCCTGAGGGCTCAAAGCCGACCAAGGCCGTTGCGGCTTCAATCACGAAAGCCAAGACTACCGGCGTGCTCGCGGCAACCGGCGACACCTCGGGTGCGGCCATCGTGGCAACCGTCCTTGCGGGAACAGCCGCTATCGCCGCAGGCACCATGGCGAGCCGCAAGCGCTCTTAGACGCCTCTGCGCACATGGCAGCTCCCGCGAAGGCCCCGAGTCCCAGCACCGTTTAACAACGCCACCGCCGAGCTCCCCTCCGGCGGTGGCGTTTTCCATATGCGTCCGCAGGGTATGTACGAGATTGTCTTTGGTCTAGCCCAATCTGCATGAGCCGGCGTGCGACAATGGGGGCCGTCGATATCACAACGCCGAGAGAAGCCCGTCATGGAAGCGCATCAAAAGCAGATAACCGTTCATGCACAGCATGCCGAAAGCGCACCAGTCATCTATCTTCCCGTGGTCATGGGCGACGGCACGGAGGTTTATGAACGCTGCCGAGAGCTCAACTGCCCGCCCTTCACGCTTGTCGGCATTGGCAGCCTCAACTGGAATCGCGAGCTGAGCCCCTGGGGATGCGACGGAACCGTGCGCGATGCCGAGCCCTTTGGCGGTCAGGCATCCGGATTTCTCGATGAGCTGTTGAACTGGATAATCCCAGAGGCCGAGTCGTCGCTTCCTCAGCCGCCCACCTGGCGCGGCATTGCCGGTTACTCGCTCGCGGGCCTCTTCGCACTCTGGTCCCTCTGGCAAACCGACGCCTTTGACCGCGCCGCAAGCGCATCGGGGTCGTTGTGGTTTCCCGACTTTGTCGATCGCGCCAGCACGACCCCTTTTGCCGGCAACCCGCAGGCCGTCTATCTGTCACTCGGCAAAAAGGAAACCAAGACGCCCAACCGCATGATGCGGCACGTACTTGACGACACGCGCGCAATGGAAACGTTGCTCGTTGAGCGCGGCATCCTCACAACACTGGAACTCAACCCCGGCAACCACTTTGCCCAAACCGACCTGCGCATGGCGCGTGGCATCCACTGGGTTCTTGCGCACTAAGAAGCCGGCCATGCGCATCGGACGCATGGCCGGCTTTTTTAACTGAGTTGGACACAGCTGCTATTCGGCAGACCCTTCGAGTTCCGAGACATCAAACTCAAAGTCATTACCCGGCAGAATCGCATTGAGCACGATACCCACCAGCGAACCCACGGCAAGACCCGAAAGCGAAATCGTCACGCCGCCCAGCTCCAACACGATGGCGCCGGCGGTGCTGTACGCGATGCCGAGCGAAAGCACGAGCACAAGAGCGGCCACCAGCACGTTGCGGTTGTTCTGGAAATCGACCTGGTTCTCAATGAGGTTGCGCACGCCTACGGCACTGATCATGCCGTAGAGTACGAGCGACACGCCGCCGATAACGCATGGCGGCATGGCGGCGATCACGGCAGCGAACTTGGGGCAGAAGGAAAGCACGATGGCGCAGCACGCGGCAATGCGAATCACGCGCGGGTCGAACACGCGCGTCAGAGCGAGCACGCCGGTGTTCTCGCCATACGTGGTGTTGGCCGGAGCGCCAAAGAGCGAAGCCAGGATCGTGGCGAGACCATCGCCGAGCAGCGTGCGATGCAGGCCGGGATCGGCAATGTAGTTACGCTCGCAGGTGGAGCCAATAGCGGAGATATCACCGATATGCTCGATCATGGTTGCAAAGGCCAACGGCATGATGGTGATGATGGCGGTCGTGGCAAGGCCGCTATCGAACTGCGGCCCAAAGAGTGCAAACACGGTGTTGTCCCACACGATGGGAAGACCGACCCACGGCGCGGCGGCAACGCCCGAAAAATCAACCTCACCCAACGCGGCGGCAACGGCATAGCTCACCACGACGCCCAGCAGGATCGGCACGATCTTGACCATGCCACGGCCCCAGATGTTGCAGATGACGATCACCGCCACAGCGACAACGGCAACAAGCCAATTAGTCTGGCAGTTGGCGATGGCAGAGCTTGCCAAGATCAGGCCGATGGAAATGACGATGGGGCCCGTCACTACCGGCGGGAAGAAGCGCATAACGCGCTTGGCACCAAACGCGCGAAACAGGGCCGCCAGCACCGGATAGAGCAGGCCGGCACAGGCTACACCTAGGCAGGCGTAGGGCAAAAGCTCGGCCTCGCCGTTGGGCGCGATTGCGGCATAACCGGCAATAAAGGCAAACGAAGATCCCAAAAACGCTGGCACCTTGCCGCGCGATAGGAAGTGGAAGAGCAGCGTGCCCAGGCCGGCAAACAAAAGGGTCGCCGAAACCGAAAGGCCGGTGAGCACAGGCACCAACACCGTGGCGCCGAACATGGCAAACAGGTGCTGCAGGCCGAGCAAGAACATGCGCGGGCGACCGAGCGACGACGCATCGTAGATGGCATCGGCGACGGCGGGCGTCGAGGATTGGGACATGGATGTCCTTTCATAATGGAAGGGCGCCCGGGCATATCGGATTACCTGCCCGAACGATACGATCCGAACCATTGTACGCGATGCATGCCGCTCCGACCACGACGCCCCTGCGAACGGCAGCACTACTTCCAGACGCGCTCGGCGATGCGTTTGACCAGGGCGATCTTTGCCCACTGCTCGTCCTCGGTCAGCTTGTTGCCGATCTCGCAGCTGGCAAAGCCACACTGGGGCGACAGGTACAGGTTCTCGAGCGGCACGTACTTTGCGGCTTCGCGGATGCGCTCGACGACAACATCCTCGTTCTCGAGCTCTGCCGCCTTGGTGGTTACCAAGCCCAGCACGACCTTCTTGCCCGGGGCAACGTAGCTGAGCGGCTCAAAGCCGCCGGCGCGCGGCGTATCGAACTCCAGGTAGAATGCGTCGACATCCTCATGTGCAAACAGGTACGGCGCGATGGGGTCATAGCCGCCCTCGAAAGCATAGGTAGAGTGGTAGTTGCCGCGGCACACGTGCGTGTTAATGACGAGGTCGTCAGGCTTGTCCTCGATGGCGGCGTTGTTGAGCGCCACGCCCAGCTCGCTCACCCTTTGCAGGTCAACCGGGCTCATGCCAGTCTTGGACACAAAGTCGGTATCGCAGTAAATGCCCCAGGTGCAGTCATCAAACTGGATATTGCGACAACCGGCGGCGTACAGGTCGGCGATCACCGTGCGATAAGCGGCTGCAATTGCGTCGGCAAGTTCCTCATCGGTCTTATAGACGGCGCGCAGGCTCTCCTGCTGGCCATCGCAGCGGTCGAGCGTAACCTCCGAGAACGTCTGGATCGGCGCCGGAATGGTCTGGCGCGCAACCTGACCCTCCCCCTCGAGTGCCTTGACAAACTTAAAGTGCTCGACGAAGGGGTGGTTCTCGCCGCTGATGGGGCCGGTCACCACGGCGGTGTCAGCCGTGGTCTCCTCGTCGTGGAACATATAGCCCGTACGCGAGGTGCGGCGTTCAATGCCGTTGAGCCCCCACATAAAGTCGAGGTGCCAGTAGCTGCGGCGGAACTCGCCATCGGTGATCACCTGCAGGCCGGCGGCCTTCTGCTTGGCCACCAAATCGCGAATGGCATCGTCCTCGACGGCCTTAAGGCCGGAAGCGTCGAGTTTACCCGCGACATAGGCGGCACGGGCGTCCTTTACAACCTGCGGACGAAGAAAGCTGCCGACGATATCGGCGCGAAACGGCGCGTTCGGTTGAATCGAAGTGCTCATAGATATCTCCCTTTGCATTGGTTGCTTTACTGGGACAGAGTATGAGCGCTCATATGACCATCGTAAAATATACGTTTATAACAGTTTGATATAGATGCTTCCTATATCAGTCTGGACTGCCATAAAGAGACTTGAACCGTGCGGAGCACAGCACCCTAGATATGCTGACGAATCGCGTCGATATAGGCCCGACCGTAGCGCGTGAGCGTCGTGTTCTTGCGCGTGATGATGCCAATCTCCATGTACTCGTCCACGTCGAGCGGAATCGAGATAATGCCGGGGCCGTTGAGCTCGTGGCTGATCACGCCCGAGCATACCGTGTAGCCGTTGAGGCCCATGGCCAGGTTGAACAACGTCGCGCGGTCGCGCACGCGGATATTCTTGTGGCGCTCAAACGTCGAGGTCAGTTCCTCGGAATAGTAAAACGAGTTATAGCTGCCCTGCTCGTAGGACAAAAACGGGTAGTCTTCCAAGTCTTCGAGCGTCACGCTGGCGTGGTCCGCCAGTGGATGGTCGGCGCATACAAAGACATGCGGCGTGGCGCAGAAGAGCCCCTCGAATACGAGCTCGTTGGCAGCGAGCATGCGCTCGATGACCTCGCGATTGTGCTCCGACAGATACAGAATGCCCAGTTCGCTTTTCATATGCGCGACGTCCTCGATAATCTCGTGAGTCTGCTCCTCGCGCAGGGTAAAGTCATAGCGCGCGGCATCGAACTCACGGATCACATCGACAAACGCGTTAACGGCAAAGGAATAATGCTGGCAACTCACGCTAAAGTGCGGCACCTGCTCGGATGTGCCCTTGTACTTGCCTTCGAGCAGATCCGCCTGGTCGAGCACCTGACGCGCGTAGCCCAAGAAGGTCTCGCCCTCCTCGGACACAATGACACCCTTGTTGGTGCGCTCAAAGATGTGCACACCCATCTCGTTTTCGAGATCGCGGATCGACGCGGTAATCGAAGGCTGCGACACAAAGAGCCGGCGCGAGGCCTCGGTGATGCTGCCGCATTCGGCAACTTTGACGACATATCTGAGCTGCTGAAGCTTCATGGCTTTCTCCCTAGACGTTCGTGACGTCGAAACCCGTCGTGCTCATCTGACGCATAAACGACGGCATCTCCCCCGTCGCGGCGCAGGCGGCAATCTGATGCAGAGCCCCGGCAACCGCATCGTCTGCCGCAGCGCCGATATGCCAGCGCGCGGCAGCCGTGACGGCCTCGTTGGCATTGGCGACTGCAACGGAGTTGGGGACGGCACCGATCATGGGCAGGTCGTTATCGGAATCGCCAAATACGGCCACCTCGTCGGACGTCAGGTCCAAAGCGCGCGCCAGCTCTAACGCAGCGCAGCCCTTGTCCCAATCAGCAGGAAGGATGTCAAACAGGCGCACACGATTGTTGGGAAACACGAGCGAGAGTTCCGGCACCTCGGCGG
Organism: uncultured Collinsella sp.; assembly: GCA_900545145.1. Classification (GTDB taxonomy): domain Bacteria; phylum Actinomycetota; class Coriobacteriia; order Coriobacteriales; family Coriobacteriaceae; genus Collinsella. The sequence continues at coordinate 18,929 of UQYE01000019.1, forward strand.
CAACGCGCTCGCGTAGCTCCGCGAGCTCCTCACGCGAACGAGCACTCCAGATATTCGCCTTGAACACTGGTGCGTCATCGACGACAGGACGGCACGGGGCCTCTTCGCCCTTGAGCCATGCGTTGCCGCCCGACTCCATGGCGCGGCGCACACGCTCGGGGTCGCTCGTTACACAATAGGCATCGTTGCCCCAAAAGTCATCGCCCAGGCTGTAGACCTTCAGATACGTATCGTCGGTCTCTTGCTCCAAGTAGTCAGCCAAGCGCATAAGGGCGGCGTTATCGGTCGCATGCGAGGCTACCACCTCGCCGTCCACAAACATGACCTGGCCGTTGCAAAACGCGCCGGTCGAGAAGCACTCGGCGCGATTGCGGAACATCCAACCCATCGCGGACGGCTGACGACCCGAAACCGGGCCAAAGTGCAGACCCGCCGCCTGCATGGCATGAATGCCCTCAATGGCGTAGTCGCTGGCTCCGTCATGCCCAGCCGGAATCAGCGTATCGTCCATATCGGTCAGCACAAGTTTGATCATAGAGTCCCCCGTCATTTTCACCGTAACCATTGTAACGACCTGCCAATAAGGGACAGGTTCATTTTGGCAGGTTTTATCTGGGAAAATGTAACGCCCCAGTCGCCACCTGCCAAAATAAACCTGTCCCTTTTTAGCAGGTGCGCTAGTATAGGGAACAACAGATTCGCTGCGGGAGTGCCGGCGGTGCAAACCACAAGGCTGAGAGGGCATGGGGCCCAATCCTTTGAACCTGTCAGTTAATGCTGGCGTAGGGAGCATGCCGCCTTTACAGGGGCGCTGTCTATGCACAGCGCCCCTTTTCTATGCCAAGGAGGCATGTGCAGTGATCGATTCGAAACAGCTCAAGCAACAAGTGATCAAGGCCGTGGAGGAGATTCGCGCCACCAATCCGATGGCCGGCTCCATCACCAACACGGTGACGATCGACTTTGTCGCCAACGCACAGCTCGCCGTGGGCGGATCGGCCGCCATGGTCTATCTGCCCGACGAGGGCGAGGCGCTCGTTGCCGGCGGCGGCGCCATCTATCTCAACATGGGCACACTCTTCCCCATCTACGAGCAGACGATTCCCCGCGCGGCCAAGGCGGCACACGACGCCGGCAAGCCCTGGGTGCTCGATCCGGTTGGCCTGGGCATCGGTAGCCTGCGCACCCAGCTGGTAAACGAGCTCAAGCAGTACAAACCCGCCATCGTGCGCGGCAACGCCTCCGAGATTATCGCGCTCGCCGGCCTGTGGGGTCTTGAGGGCGAGGCGGCTGATCTGAGCCGCGTACGCGGTGTCGACACCACCGACACGGTCGACGCCGCCCGCGATGCCGCCGTGGCGCTCGCTCGCTACACCGGCGGCGCCGTAGTGGTCTCGGGTGAAGTCGACCTGATCACCGACGGCACGACCGTGGCCAAGTCCCACGGCGGCAGCCCACTCATGTCCAAGATCACCGGCTGTGGTTGCTCGCAGGGCGGCGTGCTGGCCGTGTACGCCTGTGCTGCCGATCCGTTTACGGCAGCCATCTGCGGCACCGCCGTCTACAACGTTGCCGGTACGCGTGCCGCTGCTGTCGCCGACGCGCCGGCAAGCTTTAAGGTCGCCTTTATCGACGAGCTCTACCGTGCGACCGCCCAGGACATTGCCGATAACCGACTCGAGCTCGAGGAGGCATAAGCCATGTCCGAGGTCGCAACTAGCACTGGCATGAACACCCTGGTCGCTGTGGCCATTGCCCCATGTGGCACCGGCGACGAGCTGTCTGCCGAGGTCGCCGAAGTCGTGCGCGTCATTCGCGAGAGCGGCCTTCCCAACCGCACCACCTCGATGTTCACCGAGATCGAGGGCGACTGGGACGAGGTCATGCAGGTCGTGCGCGACGCAACCTTTGTGTTGGCGAGCAAGGGCATCCGCACCGAAGTCGTGCTCAAAGCCGATATTCGACCCGGATTTACCGACACCATGACCGGCAAACTCGAGCGCATGGAAGCACAGATCAAAAAGCAGGAGGAAGCACGATGAGCATCCGCGACAACCTTGATATCTCGGCCTATCTGGTACTCGGCCCCGAAAACACGCTCGGGCGCCCCGTGGGCGATGTGGTGGCCCAGGCACTCGATGCCGGCTTTACCTGCATCCAGGTGCGCTCCAAGGTGGCAAGCGCCCGCGAGATCATCGCGCTGACCGGCGACGCCGCGCAGGCAATCGCACAGGCTGGCAAGACCGGTCAGGTCGCTTTGCTGATCGACGACCGCCTGGACTGCGTACTCGCCGCGCGCGAGCAGGGCATTGCTGTCGACGGCGTGCACGTGGGCCAGAGCGATATTCCCGTCGAGGTCTGCCGCAAACTTTTGGGCCCCGATGCCATCGTGGGCCTTTCGGCCCGTTGCGAGGAGATGCTCGAGTACGTCAAGACCGCCGACATGAGCCTAGTCGACTACCTGGGCATCGGCCCGCTCCACGAGACCGAGACCAAGCGCGACTGCGGACGCGCGGCCGACGGCTCTATCATCACCAAAAGCTTTGAGGACCTGGCCGCACTCCACGCGGCAAGCCCCGTGCCCATCGTGGTGGGCGGCGGCGTAAAGATGGCCGACCTGCCGCAGCTCAAGGCCACCGGCGTCGACGGCTTCTTTGTGGTGAGCGCCGTCTGCAGTGCCGACGACCCCTACGCCGCTGCCAAGGAACTCGTCGACACCTGGCAGCAGGCATAGGCCTATGCCGAGCAGCTGCTCCGCAGCCTCATACCTTCGACAGCGGAAAGCGCATCCCAGTTTGGACGTCCATTCTGGGATGCGCTTTCCATATAGAGGGCCAGCAGAAAACGCATCCCATTCCAAGCGCAAATTTTGGGATGCGGTTTCCGCGACCGCCCCCTCGCGGAAACCGCATCCCAGTCTGAGCGCATATTCCGGGATGCGCTTTCCGTAGCAGCCCTTACCCCGCCAGATACGCTTCCAGCGCGGGCAGCGTCGTCTCCGCATCGTGGCGGCCGATCTGGTAGATGCGCTCGAGCTCACCGGGCTCGCGGCACAGCGACGGCACCTTCACCGATTCGCTCGGCCGCACCACAAAGATCTCGCCAGCGGCCTCGCGACGCGCCAGGTCATCGAGCGTGGCGTTGTAGACCTCGTGCCGATGCTCAAGCGCCGCAACAAACGCCGGATAGTGACGATACACGCGACGCAGCATGGGCATCACGCTGTTGGGCTGCTTTACAAAGCCCGCCGGCTGCGTCAGCACCACCACGTTGCGGTCATAGCCCTGCGCAAACAGCCAGGCACTGGGAATGGAATCGGCAACGCCGCCATCCAGGTACTTATGCCCCTCAATGGCGACAGGGCGTGTTGCCACGGGAATCGCCGATGACGCGCGAATCCACTCGATGTCGCGCTCGTCGCCATAGGGCAAGTCATGGTAGACGGCCTCGCCCGTCTCGATATCGGTACACACGCACGTAAACCGCATGGGACAGGCGCGATATGCCTCCAGATCGATGGGATCGCGCTCGATGGGCACCTCGTGGTAGGCAAACTCGGCATTGAACATATCACCGGTTCGCAACCAGCTCGTCACGCTCGCATAGCGCTTGTCGGCGCAATAGGCCTTGTTGTAGCGAATGGCACGGCCGATCTGGCGCGATTTAAAGTTGTAGCCAAACGCCGCGCCCGCCGAGACGCCCACCATATGGTCACAGGTCAGGCCGCACTCCATCCATACGTCGAGCACGCCCGCCGTATACATACCGCGGTAGCCGCCTCCCTCGAGCGCAAGCCCCACCGTGGGCGTCGTATCTGGCTGTGCCATGCGACCATCTCCGTTCCTGCGTTTTAAAACGAAACAAGTATACCCGTCAACATATATCGCCTCAGTCGCATTTTCATCGAACATCGTCGCGTTACCGTTTGGCGAATAATGGCGAATAATGGCCGCCCGCAACATGGGCACCCCTGCATAATTCCATACACTTGTTTATACTACTCAGTAGTTATCAGCAACGAACGTCAGCCGACAAATAAACCCAACGACGCAGCAAGGCGGGGGCTTGGAAACACGCGAGGCGTTGAGCAACAACGCGTGTGCACAACGAGCTCGCCCGACGCAATCCGCCCCGACCCCAGAAAGCCGCCTACAGCATGGATACCCCCAGCAATTACACTGAAACGCTCGAAAAGACCGTCCGCGACCTTCTCAAGCGTCAGGAGGATCTGGTCAGGACCGCCTTTACCGACCAGCTTACCGGGCTTGGCAACCGCGGCGGCTTTGCCCGTTCCCTCGAGGAGCTCTGGGAGCAGGACACCCCCGTTACCATGGCGTACATCGATATCGACAATCTCAAGCACTGCAACGACGTCTTTGGCCATGACGAGGGCGACCGCTATATTTTGCAGGTAAGCCTCTATCTCAAGCTGTATATGGAAGTGGACGAAGCGGCGTTTCGTCTGGGAGGCGACGAGTTTGCCATCCTGTCTACGATTGCAACCGAGGACGACCTCGCCGAACGTCTGGAACGCTGCCGAACGGTCCTGCTCAAAAACAACGATGCCGAGATGCCTCACTCGTTTAGCTACGGAGTGGCACACGCCGACCCCGCCCTGGGCGAAGCCCCCAATCGCTTGACGAACGATGCCGACCATCGCATGTACGACTACAAGCTACGTCATGCCGTGCACCTTGATCGACGCAATATCGCACAAGCCCACACCGACGACTTCGAAATAAGCGATCGAATTTTCGACGCCCTTTCGATGCTCAACGAAGGCCGCTATTTCTTTATCGAGAACTTGGACAAACATCGAACCCTTTGGTCACAAGGCGCCTTGCGCGATCTTGGTCTTCCTTCGGAGCATATAGACAACTGTCACGATTATTGGAAAACGCGTGTCCATCCCGATGACCTTGAGGCCTATACCAACGACATCGACCAAATCTATGACGGCTCCAAACATCGTCACGTCATGCAGTACCGCGTGCGCAATGCCGCCGGCGATTACATCCTCGGCCGTGCTCGCGGGTTTCGTATCGACGGCGACGGAAATGTCCCCTCGCTCTATGTCGGCGAGCTCGTCAACCACTCGCTTGCCGAGACCGTCGACGCCGCCACGGGTCTCGGAACGCAGCGCACGCTGATCAACGCTATCGATGCCTGCCGTCGCGACCGTTGCGAGACGGGGCTTATAGCAGTGCGCGTTCGCGGCACGGCAAAGCTCAACGAGCTCTACGGGGCCGAGGCCGTCGACAACATGCTCGCCGAATACGCAGGCCGCATGCTGTCGATTACTCGCGGCAGGAGTCGCGTCTTCCGTTCACGCAACGCCCAGTTCGTCGTGCTTAGCAACAATTTGGATCACGAAGCATTCGAGCAACTGATCCAACATCTCAAAGAGGCCGTTTTCGCTCCCGTTCGAATCGCGGGCGACACTATTACCCCCGTCTGTCTTGTCGTTCCGGCCTTTTACGAGCACCTGACCAATCAAACGGCCGCCGTTTTAGGCGAACTCGACCGTCGCATTCGCACGGCCGGCGGGCTTGTTCCCAACGACAGCCTCCCCATACCCGAGGTGGAACGCAAAAGCGCCATCGCCGAACGCATCGATCCGCTCACGGGTCTCTATCGACCCAGCGAGTTTATGCGCCGCGCCAACGAATTTCTCGAGACAAGGCGCAACGGCGCCTGGTGTATCGCCACCGTCGATATGGGGCACATGCGACTGTTCAACGAATGGCACGGACAGGCCGAGGGCGACCGCATGCTCGCCGATGTGGGCACGGTCCTCAAGGACATCGAGAATGCCAACATGGGCGTCGCAGGGTACTGGGGCCAAGACGACTTTTGCATACTCATCCCCTTTGAACACGACACCGTCCATCAGATCTATAGCCGCGTTCGCCAGGCCGTGGCCAAGTATGATGACGGCGTGGGATTCTGGCCGTCCATGGGCGTCTACCCCATCGACTCCAACGAGAAAATCACCATCGATGCGCAGGCCAAGGCCATGTTTACCAATCGGCGCGCAAAAAACGACTTTAAGGAGCGCATTGCCATTTTCCGCCCCGAGGAGTACGAGCGCGAAATCTCGTTCCACCGCACGCTGACCGAATTCCAGTACGCGCTCTCCAACGGCCGTATTACCTACTACCTGCAGCCCCAGGTCGACATGGAAACCGGCGAGATCATTGGCGCCGAAGCGCTCACGCGCTGGATCGACAAGGATGGCTCCCTCATTTCGCCCGCCACCTTTATCCCCGCTCTCGAGGAAAGCGGTTTTGTGGTGACGCTCGACAAATACGTTTGGCAGGGCGTTGCCTTGTGGCTGCGCGAGCGCATCAATCGGGGGCTTCGTGTGGTTCCGATCTCGCTTAATGTGTCGCGCGTGGATATCCTTGCCTGCGACGTTGCCGAGCATATGGGAGCGCTCGCCGCCCAATACAACCTGCCGCCCGAGCTCATGCGCATCGAGATCACCGAGACAGCTTATACGGGAGAGTCCGAGGCCGTGGATAAACTAACGGCCGACCTGCACACCCGCGGCTTCTCGACCTATATGGACGATTTTGGCACCGGCCAGTCCACGCTCGCGATGCTCAAGAACGTCAACGTCGACGTCATCAAGCTCGATCGCACGTTTGTGCCCGATAACGGCGATGAGGGCCGCAGCGTGCAAATCATCTCATCAATGCTCGAGATGGCGCAGTCACTCCATCTGCCCGTTGTGATCGAAGGCGTCGAGACGGACAAGCAGGCAAACATGCTGCGCCACATGGGCGCCCGCTACGCTCAGGGATTCCTCTACTACCGCCCCATGCAGGCGGAGGATTTTGAGGCATTGCTCGATGGTGGCGACAACAACTAATACGCTCGCACGCAAACGCCACCGTCGAGGGGAGCGTTTGTTCCCATGAGCTAACTAATACTCCAATCTAAACCGAATTGGGAGTAAGATACAAACCATTGTTCCATCCAAGGAGGCAATCCATCATGAACGAGTCGTATCGCCTGGGCGAGCAATCAATCATCGCTCATCTTCAGCGACTTGCGAACGGGGCCTCAACCACCGAGCTCGATGTTGCCGCGCTGCCCCCGGAGCTGCGTGCCATCGGTGAGCAACTGCAGAAAACGCTCGCCATCCTGCAACAAGAACGCGAGCTGCTTGAGCACGGCGCCTATATCGACTCGCTCACCAATCTTGGCAACCGTGGCGGACTCGACCGCCATGTCGATCAGCTCTGGCGCAAAGGCACCCCCTTCACCTGCGCCTATATCGATATCGACCGCCTTAAGCATTGCAACGATAAGTTTGGCCACGCCGAGGGCAATCGCTACATTCTGAGCATCTGCCGCGCACTCACCGAGACAATGGAGCACGATGAGTTGCTGTTCCGTATCGGTGGAGACGAATTTGTACTTATATCCCCCACGACAGACGAAGCCGAGCTCGAGCAGCGCCTGGAGCGGACGCGTGCCAATCTTATCGAGGCAACATCGGACGGCAAGGCGCCCATGATCGCCAGCTTTAGCTTTGGCTGCTCGCGCGTCGACCCACTTGCAGGCGATACGCGTCGCCAGATGACAAAGGACGCCGACCGCAAAATGTATCGCTACAAGCTCATGTACCGTGTGCAACAACCGGAAGAAGGCGATGCGCTGCAACGCCCGATCACCGAACAACCCCCCCCCTGCAACGACCGAGTGTTCCAAGCGATCTCCATGAGCTCCGAGACACGCTATCCGTTCATCATTAACCTCGACACCGGCGAATCGCAATGGTCGGTTAATGCCGTGCGCGATTTTGACCTACCCTCCCAGCATCCCTACAACTCGCTCGATATATGGCTTGCCCGTGTTCACCCCGAGGACCGCGACAACGTACGCGCCGAGCTCGATATGGTGGTAAACGGCACGTGGCACTTCCACTGCATGCAGTATCGCGTCATGAATACCGCCGGAAAATACGCGCTTTGCGACTGCACGGGTTACCGCCTGGACGGCACCGATACCGAGCCCAACATGTATGTGGGCATTGTTACCAACCGAAGCTTGGCAGATACGACCGATTCCGTGACCGGCCTGGGCGATATCCACGCCCTGGTCAACGCCATTGGCGAGATGCGTCGCGTGGCACGAAACGCGGGCTTGATCGCCATTAAAATCGACGAAATCGCACAGGTCAATGCCCGCTTTGGCTTTGATGCAGGCGACCGCGTTTTGGCAGAAAGCGCCGCCTGCCTCATGGATTGCTCGCGCGGCAAGGGTCGTCTGTTCCGCTCGACCGGACCGATGTTCGTGGCGCTCTTTGACGAGCTTGATCCCGAAGAGACCGACGCGGTTGCAGACGAAATCGAACGGTTCTTGGGATCGCCCGTGCTCCTTGGCTCATTTGAATATCAGCCGCCCCTTCGCGTGGCGACGCTTCATCTGGACGCCGTCGACCGACAGCCCGTTTCCATTTTGAACGAACTCAATGCGCTGATTAAAGAGGCGCCGCAGGTACCGGGCACCAAGCTGGACTAGCGTTATGGGGCGCATGATGGTTAATTTCCGATCTCAACCGACCACATTGGGCAAATAGGTCGTACCCGCAGTTAGCCGAACGTCCCCGCAGTCCCTCCCGGGGCCCGGGGGCACCGTTTCGATACTCTTGGTTTACTTTGCCTGATGCAAATAAGTGCTCAACAAGATAGAACCTATCCCCCGCCACGGATATGCCCTCGAGTAAATCTGTTAAGCCAAGCCTACCAAATTCTATTGACAATTGGCTGCATTGGTCCATTTTGTCGTCCAGCCACTTCCGCTGGCTATCGCCTCATAAACACAAACCTAACGAGCCGCACGAACGACAAAGAGGCCAAGCTGAACAGAAGTAGAACCAAAACTTCAAAAACGCTGGTATTCCAATCGCGTACCCAGCCCTCTACCGCCCACAAGAAAAACAGCAGCCCCATCCATAACGTCACAGAAGAAATCAGCTTTGCGTAGGGGCGTATATCAATGTCGCTCTCCCTTTTTGTGACATCATATCCAGCAATTGAGCAGAGCCATCTTCCTCTTCGGTATTGGATTGAAAGGACAATCAAGGCAATCGAAGTCATCAAGCAAACAGCATCCTCTGTTTCCATAGAGCTTCCTTTGCTTTCCATCCCAGTTACGCATTCACAATCGAATCAAACCAAGTATGAATTACTCGATAGCAACCGCCTTAGTATAAACCATAGCCGCCGCAGCAGCAGCCCGCCTTCCAAGGCCTCAAAGCTCGCCATCGAGGGCGACCCGCCCAGACCCCTTACAATCTGCTCGCACGAGGCCCCGCACTCCAACATCCTCTGGACCGTATCCCGCTCGTACCTGGTGAGCGTGCCTGCCGTGGGCCCTCGGGGCCGGCATCGTGCCCCACGCCATCTGCCCGCTCGTGCGATAATCCTCTGCAGAGGTCACCGACAGCAGAGGGAGTTTGTGATGAAGGTTCTTTTGGTCAATGGCAGCCCCAAGGCAAACGGCAACACGGCCCGCGCACTCGCCGAGGTCGCCGAGCAGCTTAACGCCGAAGGCATCGAGGCCGAGATGTTTCAACTGGGCGCCAAGCCCATTCGCGATTGCATTGGTTGCGGCCAGTGCGGCAAGCTCGATTGCCGTTGCACCTTTGACGACGATGTGGTCAACGAGCTGATTGCCGCTGCCGAGCAGGCAGACGGCTTTGTCTTTGGCTCGCCCGTCTACTACGCACATCCCAGCGGACGCATCCTCTCGGCACTCGACCGCGCATTCTATGCAGGCAGCAAGGCCTTTGCGCACAAGCCGGGCGCCGCTGTCGCCGTTGCCCGTCGCGGTGGCACGTCGACCACCTTCGATGTGCTCAACAAGTACTTCACCATCAACCAGATGCCCGTGGTGGCATCCACCTACTGGAACAACGTCTTTGGCGCCATGCCGGGCGAGGCCGCCCAGGACGCCGAAGGCCTTGCCACCATGCGAAACATCGGCAAAAACATGGCCTGGCTGCTGCGTTGCATCGAGGCGGGAAAGTCCGCCGGCATCGAAGCGCCCCAGGCCGATCGCGAGCGAACCAACTTTATTCGGTAGAACGGCGGAACATAAATATGAACGTGCAAATTTTCGGGACTAAGAAGTCCTTCGATACCAAGAAGGCCCAGCGTTATTTTAAGGAGCGCCGCATTAAGGTGCAGTTTATTGACCTTAAGGAAAAAGAGATGAGCAAGGGCGAGCTCACGAGCGTGATGCAGGCGGTCGGCGTCATCGACAAGCTGCTCAACCCCAAAGCCAAGGACGAGGAGACACTCGCGCTCATCCAGCACCTTACCCCCAGCCAGCGCTTCGACAAGCTGCTCGAGAACCAGCAGGTTTTGGCCGAGCCCATCGTACGCAACGGCAAGAAGGCCACCGTCGGCTATTGTCCCGATGTGTGGGGAGCCTGGGAGTAGCCTGTGTTATTTGTCGGCGCGTGGGTATAAGAGCAGGCGTTTGGCATAAGATTCAACTGTAAGCCATGTCTAACAAAGGAGGGCACATGCCCAACAAACCCGTGAAGATCATCATGCTTACCGGATACCTCGGTGCCGGCAAGACCACGCTGCTCAACCACATCCTCGCCAACGACGGCGGCATCCGTGCTGCCGTGATCGTCAACGATATCGGCGAGATCAACGTCGACGCCAGCCTCATCGCCGACGGCGGCCTTTCCGAGACCGACGACCTCATCCCGCTCACCAACGGCTGCATCTGCTGCACGCTTTCGGACGACCTGGCCAACCAGCTGCAGGGCATCGCCGATTCGGGCAAGTTCGACTACATCATCATCGAGGCCTCGGGTATTTGCGAGCCTATCCCCATCGCCTACACCATCTCGAGCTTCTGCGACGAGACCAAGGTGGGCGGCGAGCCCAAGCTCGCGCTCGACAACATCGTGGCCGTGGTCGACTGCGCCCGCATGTACGACGAGTTCAACGGTGGCCGCGACCTGCTGGCCGAGGACATTGACGAGGACGACATCGAGAGCCTGCTCATCCAGCAGATCGAGTTTTGCTCCACGCTGATCCTCAACAAGACCGATACCGTGAGCCCTGAGCAGATCGCCGAGCTCAAGGCCATCGTGCGCAGCCTGCAGAAGGACGCTGTGATTGTCGAGGCTCAAAACGGCGAGGTCCCCATGGAGGAGCTGCTCGACACCGACCGCTTCGACTTTATGCGCGCCTACAACTCCGCCGCCTGGATCGAGGCCATGGAGCATCCCGAGGAGCACGACGACCCCGAGGTGCTCGAGTACGACATCGAGACCTTTGTGTACTCGCGCCGCAAGCCGTTTGACCTGCAGAAGTTCACCGATTTTGTTGAGCAGGAGTGGCCCGACGAGGTCATTCGCGTCAAGGGTCCGCTGTGGCAGACCGGCGATCCGGACATGTGCTACATGTTCGAGCAGGCTGGCCACCAGATGCGCCTGATGGAGAACGGTCTGTTCGTTGACTCCGCGCCCGAGGGCGAGAAGCAGAAGATCATCGACGAGAACCCCGAGATCATGCAGATTTGGGACGACGAGACGGGCGACCGCATGACGAGCCTGTGCATCATCGGCCGTCACATGGACAAGGACGCGCTCATCGCCGCCCTCGATGCCTGCCTGACCGACTGGCACCGCGCCTAAAGTTATCGAGCGGGCATTTACCGCCCACGTAACCGCCAAACCACCACGAAGGTGCCCTTCGTGGTGGTTTTTCATTCTGAGCCAAGGAGATTCATGTTCAATATCGTGCTGTACGCGCCCGAGATTCCGGCCAATACGGGCAATATCGGCCGCACCTGCGTGGTCACCGGTACCCGCCTGCACCTGGTGGAGCCGCTGGGCTTTTCGCTCGACGACAAGACGGTGCGTCGCGCCGGCCTGGGCTACTGGCAAAACTTGGACGTGACGATCTATGCCGGCTGGGAGGATTTCCTTACGCGCAACGACCTCTCCCCCGCCGACGAACGCCTGCACCTGCTGACCAAAAAGGCGCGCCGCACCTATGCGCAAAACACCTACCGCGACGGTGACTATCTGGTCTTTGGCAGTGAGAGCTCGGGGATTCCCGAAGAGCTGCTCGCAGCGGCGCCCGCATGCTGCGAGCGCATTCCCATGCTGCGCGACTGTGATTCGCTCGATAACGCCGAAGTCTGGGAGGCCCACGAGGAGGCGCTCGGGCATACCAAGGACAGCCACGAAGCCATCCTTCGGCAGGATATCTGCGGCAACTTTATCGACCCGGCCGACTACCGCATTAGTGCACTCAACCTCTCCAACAGCGCCGCCATCGTCCTCTACGAAGCCCTGCGCCAGACAGGCTTTCCTGGCATGTGACAAAGGGACTGTCCCTTTGTCACATTGATGCACCAAATAACGAGCCGTCGCTTTTAACCAGAATTAACTAGAATAAAATGGAGTTAAACGGCGATGTGAAAGGAGAGCCTTGTGGAATATCTCGAGAACCCGTTTACCCCCAGTTTTGGTGAGGTTCCTGCCCATCTCGCCGGCAGACAACAGATTATTCGGGATTTGGACCGTGCCTTCTTGAGCCAGCGTAGACGCCCGGAATTGACCTCGATCTTCTCAGGTGCGCGTGGAACCGGTAAAACCGCTCTCATGTCGTCGCTCGCGACAAGGGCAGAATCCCACGGCTGGATAGCCGTAAAGACGACCGCGCTCTCGGGAATGCTTGAGGAAATCGAGTTCGGGGCGAAACGTGCTGCAGGCCATCTCATCGACCCGTCTAACAACTTCGAAGTCACCGGTCTCGGAATTGCACCATTCGGCAGTATCGAGGTCAATCGCGTTCACGATGCCTCGACTTGGCGTTATCGCATGAGCGACATCATCGACCAGCTCAACGAAACGGGCACCGGTCTGCTCGTCACGGTTGATGAGGTCGACCCGACGCTCGACGAGATGATCCAGCTCGCAGCCACGTATCAGCACTTTGTGACCGATGGGAAACGCGTCGCCCTACTCATGGCGGGACTTCCTAACAACGTCTCGACGTTGCTGAACCACAAAACGGTCTCGTTCCTTCGTCGCGCCCAGCAATATCATCTGGGGCGTATCGCCGACTACGATGTACGCGAGGCCTTGATCCGAACGATCCAGGAAAACGACCGTTTGGCGGATGCCGAGGGAATCGATAAGGCCGTTCGCTCGATTTCGGGCTTTCCCTTCCTTTTGCAGCTTGTGGGTTACCGCGCCTGGGATCTCACGAGCAACTCGAGAGAAATATCGTCTCGCGACTTTGACCAGGGAATCAAAATCGCACGCGACGAAATGGACGACCGGATCCTCGCGGCGACCTATCGGGAACTCACTGCAGAGGACAAGCGATTCCTCATCGCCATGCTCGATGACGAGGAAGAGTCCACCACCGCCGACCTTGTCGGGCGCCTTAAGCGTTCGCCGCAACAGGTCTCCCGCTACCGACGCCGCATGATAGACGCAGGCATTATTGGGGAACGCGGGCGCGGTATCGTCGCTTTTGAATTACCGTTCTTCCGCGACTATCTCGCCGCTCAATGCGTGAAATAGGCATCAATGTGACAAAGGGACAGTCCCTTTGTCACATTCGGTTAGAGGTAGCGGCCGGTAATGCTCTTAGGGCAGGCCGCGATGTCGGCTGGCGTGCCGGCGCAGACGACTTGCCCGCCGGCGTCGCCCCCGCCCGGGCCCATGTCGATCACATAATCGGCGTTACGGATAAGGTCGAGGTCGTGCTCGATCACGATAACCGTGGCGCCCTTGGCAACAAGGCCGTCGAACACGCTCAGCAGTACCTGAACATCGAGCGGATGCAGGCCGATGGTGGGCTCGTCGAACACGAATACGGCATCGTCCTGCACGCGGCCCATCTCGCTCGCAAGCTTAAGACGCT
>UQYE01000020.1:0-32803 GCA_900545145.1 uncultured Collinsella sp.
GGCTTGTCGGGGGTACCGGGCTGCTCGGGCTTGTCGGGGGTACCGGGCTGCTCGGGCTTGTCGGGGGTACCGGGCTGCTCGGTGGCGAGGGCGTCCTTGGCGTAGGTGATGGACACCTTGAGGCCGTTGGTCTCGGTGTTCAGGTCGCTCGGGGTGAAGGGCTTGCTGAAGTCCTCAGCCTTCAGATAAGCGCGCATCTCCTGAAGCAGGGCCTTGCACTTGACATAGGTGTTCTTGGTGGCAGCGTTGCCGGCCTTGTTGGCCAGGGCGGTGCGGCCCTCAGTGGTGGTCTCGGCGAGCATGGCCTTGTCGACCTCGAGGTTCTGCTCGATGAGCTCGTTCTGGAGAGCGTCGAGGTAGGCGCGAACGCCGGTGCCGAGCTGCTCACGGTGCTCGAAGCACAGGGAGCTGATGTCCATGAGGACATAGTTGATGGAGTTCTCGGGCTCCTCGTTGTTCACGATGTCCTCCTCTTCGCAGTGATCGAAGGAGACGGTCTGGTCGCTGTAGTACGGGCTAACCTCGGTGAGCAGTGCGGAGTAGTAGGGGATGGCGACGGAGTAGGCGGCGCGGGAGAGCATCTCCCACTGGATGGTCGCGATCTCGGGGTCCATGCCCTGACGGATCTGGAAGAGATTGACCTCGGTGTTGGTCTCGGTACCAATGGCGTAGGCGCCGTCGGTGTTGGCGTTGAGGCCCGGGACCTTCTCGCCGCGGTTGCCAAACGCGCGGATCATCTCAAAGGTGTTCCAGTCGGACTTGCCGGGCTGGAAGAACAGCGGCTGCGCCTTGCTAACCAGGGCGCCGGTCGTGGCACGAGCATCTTCGCGCTCGTCCTTGACGATCTCGTAGTCGGTGCCCTCGGTGAGCGGCACACCGAAGTAGGCGCGACCCTGGACATAACGGGCCCAAGAATGCATGGCCTTTTCGCTAATTGCCTCGCCGTAGGTCTGGGCAACGTCAAATTGACCGTCATCGAAGTACTTGGCGAAGCCATTCTCCTTAGGCATGGACTCGATGGTCGCAGAGTGGAGACAGTTCGCGGTGTCGGTGAGGTCAACCTTGTAGTTGAGGTTGCCGATGTTGGGGTTGAGCGAGGCGATATCGTCAGTGAGCCTCATGGCGATCCACTGGTGGCCGGAAAGTGCGGCAAACAGCCAAGTCTCGTTGCTGTCGGCGATGATAATCTGATCGTTGCCGCAGGCGCCCTGCTCGTCGATGATCTTGCCGAGGAGCTCGACGCCCTCACGTGCATTGGCGCTTTCACCTAAGATAACGCTGCCGTAGCTGTACTCGCCAATACCGGTTTTGGTCAGGGGGTCTGCTGCCTCAGCATCAGCATTCATGCCGGTGGTCAGCGTTGCGGAGCAGGACACGCCCTTCTCATTGATGCCTGCCTCAGAGTAGGCATCATAGCGCCCGTGCCACTGGGAGGGATGGTCGCGTACATAGGTGTAGCGATACGTGGTCTTGGTCGAGGTATACATGAATGCGGACTCGTCCGAGCCGTACGTATGCCCCGGGCCGTGAGAAGGCTCAATGCCAAAGTGCTTGAGGTAGCGCTTATCGAAGTCCTCGGCGCGGCCATAGTACGTGTCACCGTCGGCCGTCAGCTTGTTGCCCATGTACATCTGCGTGCAGGCGAGCGCAGATGTCGGCATGGACATGATGGTTGCAGCTCCAAATGCAAGGCCTATGCCAAGCTTCTTGAGCGCGTTGACGGGATGAGTTTTACTCATATTCCCTCCCAGCGTGCGAAAGCCCTCTGTCTCCAGAGGGCTTCACCCAATAATTACACCCCCTTAGCGTAACGAATTCGAAACAATATACATTCATGAAAGTTATTTACTCGATAAGCGTAGCGAAATATGCGATTAACGGTAAATTGAACTCATTTAGTGAGAAATCAATTTGTATAACGCCAGCGAAAAATGTAGCTAAATAAAGCGTCAAGAAAAAAGCGGACCCCTCGCCGGCATGTGGTTTCATGCCGGCGAGGGGTCCGGGCTGCACGGGCCGTCTAAGAGTAATGGCTACTTCTTTCGACGGTGAATCACGTTAATGGCATAGCCGACGAGCATGGCCAAAACGATGACGATAAAGCCAAGGATGGGGTTGTCGTTCACGGGGGTCCTCCTATTTTCCGAGCGGGGAGAATTCGTCGACGATGAGGTCGAGGCATTGCGGTAGCGCGCGGGCGCCAAAGACGCCCGAATTGCTGGAGATAATCTCGCCATCAAACTGCATACCGAGCGATGGCGTGCAGGTAATCTTGGCTTCTTTGGTCTGGATGATCTTAAACTGCGGGCGGCCGAGTACCTTGCCGGCGGGGTCGAGCGCGGCGGTGATTACCGTGGGGAGCAACTGCACCGTGCGCACGGGCTCAATAACGACGATGTCGACCATGCCGTCGTTCATACGGCAGTTGGGGAACAGGTTGATGTCGTTTTGGATGACAGACGTGTTGCCCGCCATGCAGCAGATGCCGTCGAGCTCCTCAACAATGCCATCATGCTCAATGGTAAAGTGCGCCACCGTGGGGTTGGGCGTGGCGAGAGCGGAGAGGAAGTAGGCGATCTCGCCGATGTCGTTTTTGGTGGGGGCGGCCTTCATCATGATCTCGGCGTCAAAGCCCGAACCGGCGATGATGATAAAGCCATGGCGCTTTTCGTTGCCGTTCTCGTCGAGCCAAAAGAGCTCGCCCATGTCTACTTTGACCGTGCGGCCGGCGCGACATGCCTTGGCAAGCGCCGCTGCCTCGGGGGCATTGCCGATGTTGTTAAAGAACAGGCAGGCCGTGCCGGAGGGGAAGACGAGCGTGGGGACGCCGCAGCCGCGCATCTGGTCGAGCACGTTGGAGACGGTGCCGTCGCCGCCCGAGACGACCACGCGGTCGAACTCGCGAACGTCTGCCACGGCGTCCTCGGGCTCCATGCCATCGCCGATAAAGCGCATCACGACTTCGTCGCTGCCCTGTGCAAGGGCGTGCGTGAATGCGTAGATTTCATCTGAGCTGGGACCCGATGCCGGATTGTGGATGATAAGGCAGCGCATACTTACGTTCCCGTTCTGTGACTAACCGAGTATAGTTGTAGGGCAATGCCGATATCCTACCCGTGTTTTTCGGGCCTAACCTTATTCGATGGGTTGATATGTACATTTCCACACATCAGGCTCTGGTCGACTTTTGCCAGCGCGCCCGCGAGTTCGACGCGATCGCCGTCGACACCGAGTTTTTGCGCGAGCGCACGTTTCATCCGCGCCTGTGCCTGGTCCAGATTGCCACCCCCGCCGAGAGTGTCGCTGTCGATCCGCTGGTGATCGACGACCTGTCGCCGCTTGCCGAGCTTATGGCCGACGAGAGCGTGATCAAGGTCTTCCATGCCTGCTCGCAGGACATGGAGGTTATGCTCCATACCGTGGGCGTGCTGCCGCGTCCCATTTTTGACACGCAGGTGGCCGCCGCCTTCTTGGGCGAGCGCCAGCAGATTTCCTACGGCGCGCTCGTGCAGACGTTCTGCGGCGTCTCATTGCCCAAAACCGAGTCACTGACCGATTGGTCGCGCCGCCCGCTGACCGATAAGCAGATTGAGTACGCGATCGATGACGTCAAGTACTTGATCGTCGCCTATACCGAGATGATGAGCCGCCTGCGCGAGCTGGGCCGCGTGGACTGGGTGCTCGACGAGCTGCGCCCGCTGGCTGACGAGTCGCACTATCGCGCCGATCGCCACGAGGCGTTCCGTAAGGTCAAACGCATCAATTCGTGCAGCCGTCACCAGTTGGGCATCGCGCGCGAGCTCGCCGCCTGGCGCGAGGACCGCGCCGAGCGCCGTAACATCCCGCGCAAGTGGGTCATGTCCGACGACACGCTGCTGGCGCTCGTTAAGCGCAATCCCGTGCGCGTTGAGGAGTTCCGTAGCATTCGCGGTACCGATCAGCTGGGGGAGCGCGATGTGGACGGCGCACTCATGGCCATCAAGCGCGGCGCAAGCTGCCCGCACGATCGCCTGCCGCTCATGGTGCGCGGGCACCGTCAGATCTCGCCGGAGCTGGAGAGCGTGACGGACCTGATGTACGCGCTCATCCGCCTGGTTGCCGAACGCTCGGGAGTGGCGACCTCGGTCATTGCCTCGCGCGATGACCTGGCCGACTATATTGAGCATCCCGAGCAGAGCCCCCTGCGTGAAGGCTGGCGTTTTGAGCTTGTTGGTTCGCGCCTGGACGATCTGCTCTCGGGCAATATGGGGCTGACGGTCAAAGATGGCAAAATTGAATTGCTATAAGGAAGCCTAGCCGCCTGAGTGGGTAAAATGCCTCCAACGTGTAGCTCGATTCGGAGGAATTCGCATGCCTTATTACTATGGATACGGCTTTGGCATCGACCCACTGTACCTGCTGGTTGTTCTTGTCTGCACGGTACTTGGCCTTGCCGCACAGAACTATATCAACTCGACGTACAAAACCTGGTCCAAGGTTCGCTCGGACGGCGACACGGGCGCCACGGTCGCTCGCCGCATGCTCGACGCCAACGGCTGCAATGCCGTGGGTATCAAGGGGGTCGCTGGTGAGCTTACCGACCACTACAACCCGCAGGACAACAATCTGTATCTGTCGGATTCCAACCGTTCGGGCGGCTCGGTCGCAAGCGTTGCTGTCGCTTGTCACGAGGCGGGTCACGCCGCTCAGCGTCAAAGTGGTTATGCCATGATGAAGGTACGCACCGCCCTCGTGCCGGTCGTCAACTTTACCCAGAACACTTGGACCATCGTGCTGCTCATGGGCCTGTTTATGAACATCGCGGGACTCACGACCCTCGCACTGATCTTCTTCTCGTTTAGCGTGCTGTTCCAGCTGGTTACGCTGCCGGTTGAGATTGATGCCAGTCGGCGCGCCGTGGCGTATATTGAGCAGTCGGGTATGAGCTCCAAGCAGGTCAACGGTGCCAAGAAGGTGCTGACGGCCGCTGCGCTTACCTATGTTGCCGCAGCGCTCACTTCGATCATTCAGCTGCTCTACCTTATGGCTCGTTACAACAGAAACTCCAACCGATAACAAATTGGGTCGCTGGGCGCCGTGGGGATTTGTGTCCCCGCGGCGCTGTACTATGTGTTGGACTTGAATTAGCGCAGGGCCGGAGCCCATGTGCACGATGACGAAAGGGGGCTGCGTGGCAGGCTGGAATCTGACCGGCAATACCGTTTCCGCCGAGTTCGACGGATCGGACGAGCAGGAGCGCAAAGAGCTCAGCGTGAGCCAAGCGGTGGAGATCGCCGCCAGCGCGCTCGATGCCATTCCGCAGCTGAGCGTTTTGGGTGAGGTCACGGGTTTCCGCGGTCCCAATGCCCGAAGCGGCCACTGCTACTTCCAAATCAAGGACGACTCGGCGGCCGTCGACTGCATCATCTGGAAGGGCGCCTACCTTAAGCGTACCTTCGATCTGCGTGATGGCATGCAGGTGAGCTTTAAGGGCAGCTTCAATCTCTACAAGCCTACGGGTCGCATGAGCTTCGTTGCCCGCTCGTTCTCGCTGGCGGGGGAGGGCCTGCTGCGTCAGCAGGTGGCTCAGTTGGCCGAAATGCTGCGTCGCGAGGGCCTGATGGACGAGGCACGCAAACGTCGCATTCCGGTGTTTTGCTCGCGTGTGGCAGTCGTCACCTCGCTTTCGGGTGCGGTAATCGACGACGTCAAGCGTACGCTGCGCCGTCGCAACCCGCTCGTCGAGCTTGTCTGCGTGGGCGCCAAGGTTCAAGGCGAGGGTGCGCCGGCCGAGCTCATTGATGGCTTGCGTCGCGCCGCTTCCATTACGCCGGCGCCCGACTGTATTTTGCTGGTGCGCGGCGGCGGCTCCTTTGAGGACCTCATGACCTTTAATGACGAGGAGCTTGCCCGCGCGGTGGCGGCTTGTCCTGTGCCCGTGGTGACCGGCATTGGCCATGAGCCCGATACCTCGATTTGCGACATGGTGAGCGACCGACGCGCCTCCACGCCCACGGCGGCGGCAGAATCGGTGGCGCCGGCTATGACGGAGTTGGCCGATGTGCTCGAGGCGCGCCATCAGCGTCTGGGTGCCGCGATGGCATCGATGATTGGGTCGGCCCAGGTTGACCTGGAGATGCTCGATCAGCGCGGTCGCCGTGCCTGGGATACCTATACGGCTCGCTTGGGTGATGCGCTCGATGCCGCTGCGTGTCGCCCGTGCCTCAACGACCCCACATTTATGGTCGAGCGTCGCGAATCGGAGCTTGCGCTGACTGCCGATCGCCTGTCGGGCGCCATAGTACGCTCGGTCGGGACATTCCGCTCCAACTTTGAGCGCTTGCCCGAGCGTCTGATTACAAGCACCTCGGGGCTCGATGGTAAGCGCCATGTGCTCACGCTTGCGAGTTCCCGCCTAGAGCATCAAGGACGCACGATGCTCAGCAAGCCAGCGTCCGACCTGAGCCGTGCGGCAGCGTCGCTCGATGCCCTGTCGCCGCTCAAAGTGCTTGCTCGCGGCTATTCCATCGCGTACAGCGATGATGGTGTGGCTACGAGTGCCAAGACCTTTAAGCCTGGCGACGCCATTCGCGTGCACATGGCAGACGGCAACGTGGCAGCAACGGTCGATACGGTCGAGTAGACCGCGTTTCGCAGTGATAGACCCTTAGGAAAGGAAACAGATATGGCAGAGAAGACCCCGGTCGAGCAGCTTACGTACAAGCAGGCCTCGCAGGAGCTGGAGCTCATCATCCGCAGCCTGGAGTCGGGCGATATGGAGCTTGAGGAGTCGCTCGAGAGCTACACCCGCGGCGTCGAGCTCCTCAAAAGCCTGCGCACCCGCCTGTCCGATGCCGAGCAGAAGGTCTCGGTGCTCCTTAAGGACGTCGACGGCAACGACGTGCTCGCCGACGGCGAGGCCGCCAACACCGATGATAACCTTTCGTTCTAAGCATCTCGACCAAATATAATTACCTTGGTCTGTAAGAAAGGAACCAGCTATGTGCGATTGCATCTTCTGTAAAATTGCCAACCACGAGATCCCCTCGACCGTTGTCTATGAGGACGACCAGGTCATCGCCTTCGACGACCTCAACCCGCAGGCGCCGGTCCACACGCTCGTGATCCCTAAGAAGCACTACAGCGACATCGCCGACAACGTACCCGCCGAGACCATGGGCGCCATGGCTCACGCCATCCAGGAGGTCGCCAAGGCCAAGGGTCTGGAGGACGGTTTCCGCGTCATCTCCAACAAGGGCGTCAACGCCGGCCAGACCGTCATGCACTTCCACATGCACGTCCTCGGCGGCAAAAACCTGGGCGAGAACCTCATCTGAGGGCGCTTGGCCCGTCGACTTGGCTGCCTTTGGAGTAATCTATGCAGCTTTCTCAACTCGAATACCTTCAAGCGGTAGCGAACTATGGCGGCGTGCGCAAAGCAGCTCGCGCCGTTCATGTGAGTCCGCAGGCCGTTTCGTCGGCAATCAAAAAGCTGGAATCTGAGTATCAGATTGTTTTGCTCGACCGATCGGCGGGGGAGGCTGTTTTGTCTCCGGCGGGCAGAGAATTTGCGCGTCGTGCGCGCGTGATCCTGGCACAAGTCGACGATCTCAAAAAGTACGCTCAATCGAGGGGCGACGGCGTTTCGCCCGATGGCCACTTTCGTCTTTACGCCCCCTGCCTTCATGGGCGGGGGCGCCTTTTTGCCGAAAGCTGGTATGACTCGTTTGAACGCTCGCACCCTCAGATTCACCTTGATGTGTGGCATCAGCCAACGGCCACATGCTTTGAATCACTTGTGCTTGGCATTTCGGATGCGGCTATCTCATTCGAGGAACCACGGGACAGCGTCCTTTCTTCAAAATATTTGGGTGAAAAGGAGCTCAAGGTTCTTTCATGCCCAGCGGGTCATCAATCTGTGGGCGCCATGACCATTCGCGAGTTACTGGGCGGCAGGCTCGCTGTTCCCATTAATTTGTCACCCTGTCTCAATGCAATCAATCAATGTCCCGAAGCCCAGCTGGTTAATTTCCGCTTCCGTGATGTCGAATACGGAAACAAGGCGCAGGCTGAGTTTCTTCAAGCCGGGGGATTGATATTGGGTTTGTCTGGGTCCTCTCTTGCGTCGGATGGATCAGAAGTGAGTGAGTGCTCAATTGAAGGTTCGCGTGATGTAACCTTGCCCATCTACTTTTGCTATCGGCAAAATTCCTGGACTGATCGACACCAGACGGTTTTTCTGCACCTATTGCGTCATCTTGCTTCGTGAGATTAATTGGCTTCGAGGCATCAAGTGATTATTGACGCCTTGTAACACATAGCTGACAGCTTTGCCCTCATGCTTTTCCAAGATTCCGATTTAGATTGCTGACTCTTGGAGGCTGGAGCATGAAAAACCGTACGGTTTTGCTTTATATGACGTTCGTTTTTCTGTCGAACTTCAGCACCATCTTGTATTTTCTAACTGTCTACCTTGAGTTCGTCGGACTTTCGATGGTATCGATTTCTAGCATGATGATTGCATATCAAGTGAGCAAGTTCATCCTTGAAGTTCCCACTGGCTATATTGCTGATAGGTTTGGACGAAAGACAAGCGGTCTCGTTGGCGTCGTGGGAATGCTTGGATACTACGCCGCCCTGCTTCTCGTCCGTTCTCCCCTGCTTTTAATCGGTGCGTTCGCTCTCAAGGGTTTTGCCGTTGCGTGTGTGAGCGGATCCATCGAAGCGATTTACATTGACAGCGTCTCTCAGGACCAGCTCGTAAGACTTAATGTCGTTGAGCGATTTGTTTTCTATGCCTCTTATGCCATCTCCGCTTGCGTGGGCGGTTTCATTTCGTCCGTCGGTGCATATCTCATTGGTCTTTCGGCAGATATCATCGCAATGGTGTTGACGTTGGTTGTCGTTGTCTGCATTCCTGAAATGCGAAGAGGGGGCACTGCGACGACACCTGAACATGGGATTAGCCCGAAGA
The DNA here is from genome assembly GCA_900545145.1 of uncultured Collinsella sp. Taxonomy (GTDB): domain Bacteria; phylum Actinomycetota; class Coriobacteriia; order Coriobacteriales; family Coriobacteriaceae; genus Collinsella. The sequence continues at coordinate 8,954 of UQYE01000020.1, forward strand.
TGATCGGTACCGCTATTGCGGGTAATGGCATTCTTCGTTCAGCGTTCATCATGGACTGTTCTCAGGCATTTGCTTTTGTCGCCCTGGAAGACTTTTTCTCACTGCTGCTTGCGGGTCGCGGAATGAATGCCGTCGCTTCGGGTGTGACCATTGCGGTCCAGCTCCTTGCCTCGGCCTCCATGGGACTTATTGTGCCCTGTGCGATTGCTCATGTCGACAAGGGCCACTTTGCGCGTATTTGCGGCATCGTTCGCTTAGTATTGACAGCTTTGTTTTTGATCCCCCTTACTCCGGCTAATTTGCTGCCCGTGTTCTATGTGCTGCAGACGGTTGCGTACTCGTTATTTGCTCCAATTAAATACTCAATTTTTCAAAAGGCAGCCGATTCTTCGATGCGCTGTTCACTGATTTCGGTTCAAAGCCAGATGGTGGCGGTGGGTGCCGTTCTTTTCTATCTGCTCAACGCTGTGTTGAGTAGCGTTGCGGGCATTCGAGTCGTATTGCTTGTTGCGCTCGGGATTTCTTCCCTTGTGTATATCCCCGCGCTCTTTCGTCTTACACGCCAAAGGTCATGAGTATTTGGGCACCGATAACTTATATATCAACGCAATAAACCCGAGCGCGAGGGCGTTTGGGTTTATTATTGAAGCGTATGTAACCTGGCGGCGCCACACCGCCTGTTAGTAGGGAGACACATGAACGTTCTGGTCGTCAACGCAGGATCTTCGACCCTTAAGTATCAGGTCATCGATACCAAGTCCCACAAGGTGTCCGCAAAGGGCTCCTGCGAGCGCGTCTGCTTTACCGGCGGCACCTTCACCCACGCTGCCAACGGCTCCAAGAAGGTGACCGAGAACATCGAGTTCCCCGACCACAAGGTCGCCATCGAGGTCGTCCTGAAGGACCTTGAGGCCAACGGCGTCAAGATCGAGGGTATCGGCCACCGTATCGTTCAGGGCGGTTGGTACTTCGGTGATTCCTCCCTCGTCGACGAGGACGTCCTCGCCAAGATCCGCGAGGTTGCTCCGCTCGCCCCGCTGCACAATAACCCCGAGGCCAACGTTATCGAGTACTGCCTGGAGCAGTATCCCGACCTGCCCAACGTCACGGTCTATGACACCGCTTTCCACTTCAACATGCCCGAGGTCGCCAAGACTTACGCTCTGCCCAAGGATGTTTGCGACAAGCTGCACATTCGTAAGTACGGCGCCCACGGCACCAGCTACCGCTACATCTCCAAGAAGGTCGCCGAGATGACCAACGGCGGGGCCCGCAAGGTCGTCGTGTGCCACATCGGTTCCGGTGCCTCCCTGTGCGCCATCGAGGACGGCAAGTGCATGGACACCACCATGGGTCTCACCCCGCTTGACGGCGTCATGATGGGCACCCGCTGTGGCTCCATCGACCCGGCTACCGTGTGCTACCTGCAGCGCGAGGGCGGCTACACCTTCGACGAGGTTGACGAGATGATGAACAAGAAGTCCGGCCTTTTGGCTGTGACCGGTGGCAAGACCAACGACTGCCGCAATGTCGAGGAGCTCGCTGCCGCTGGCGACCCCGAGGCTCAGCTCGCCTTCGATATGTTCGTCTACAAGATTGCCGCCAAGGCTGCCGAGATGGCCACTTCTATGTGCGGTATGGACACCCTGGTCTTTACCGCCGGCATCGGCGAGCACGCTCCGGCCGTCCGCGCCGGCGTTGCCGACCGCCTGGCCTTTATGGGCGTCAAGATGGATCATGCCCGCAACGCCCTGCGTGGTGACGGCGCTTGGTGCCTGTCTGCCAAGGATTCCAAGGTCAAGATTTTCGTCATCCCCACGGACGAGGAGTTCATGATCGCTTCCGACGTCGAGCGCATCGTCAACGGCAAGTAATTGCAAGAGGGGAGGGGCTGGACGACCGAGCGCCGTTCAGCCCCTCTTCTGTCTCGTTGAGCGATATGCCTGATAGCTATTTATCAAGTTGTGATAACTTCTTATTAACATGCGGCCGCCTTAAGGGGTCTGCGCCGACCGTATCGCACTGCAAAGGAGTCTCATGAACGTACTTGTTGTCAACGCCGGCAGCTCGAGCCTTAAATATCAGCTTTTGGATACCGATACCCGCGAGGTTTTCGCCAAGGGCAACTGCGAGCGTATCGGCTCGGACATGGGCATCTTTGGCCACTCCGAGAACGGTGGTGCCAAGCAGACCGAGGAGATTCCTTTTCCCGATCATCGCTGCGCCATTGCGCGCGTGCTCGAGGAGCTCGAGAAGACCGACTTTACGATCGATGGCATCGGCCACCGTATCGTTCAGGGTGGCTGGCACTTCGATGATTCCGCGGTCGTCGACGATGAGGTCATGGCTAAGATCCTCGAGGTTGCTCCGCTCGCCCCGCTGCACAATTACGGCGAGGCCGCGGCAATCGAATATTGCCGCGAGAAGTATCCGGAGCTGCCCAACGTGGCCGTCTTCGACACCTCGTTCCACATGACCATGCCCGAGGTCGCCTACACCTACGCGCTGCCCAAGGACGTGTGCGACAAGTACCACGTGCGCAAGTACGGTGCCCACGGCACGAGTCACCGCTATGAGTGGATGATGGCCAAGGAGATCCTGGGCTCGCGCTGCCACCGCCTGCTCTCGTGCCATTTGGGCAACGGCGCCTCGCTTGCCGCCATCGAGGACGGTGTATGCCGCGATACCACGATGGGCCTCACGCCGCTCGACGGCCTGATGATGGGCACCCGTTGTGGTTCCATTGACCCGGCTACCGTGTGCTACCTGCAGCGCGAGGGCGGCTACAGCTACCAGGAAGTCGATGACATGATGAACAAGCAGTCTGGTCTGCTTGCCATCTCGGGCATCTCCAACGACGCCCGTGACATCCGTACGCGCGCCTCCGAGGGCGACGAGCGCTGCCTGCTCGCCTTCGATATGTTCGCCTACAAGGCCATGCAGCAGGCCGGCTCCATGATCGCTTCCATGGCGGGCGTGGACACCATTACCTTTACCGCCGGCATCGGCGAGAATGACTGGTCGATCCGCAAGGCCTTCTGCGACTGCTTCGAGTGGCTGGGCGTGCGCATCGACAACAACAAGAACCGCGAGGCCGTGGGCAACGGTCCGCAGGTCATCAGCGCCGCCGGTTCCGCCGTCACGGTCATGGTCATCCCCACCGACGAGGAATACATGATCGCCCACGACGTCGAGCGTCTGACCGCGAATAACTAGTGCGTTCGCTTGCGATTGAACGAAAGGCCTCCTGAGCAGCAGCTCAGGAGGCCTTTTTGCTAGCAGGCGGAAATTCCAGTCCCAAAGTGATCATCACCAGTAACGCCTGCGCTCCCAGCAACGACACCCATCCATTCAGATCCTCAGCCCCAGCTCGTAGCCAAGCCGCCGTCCACTCCAGATGCTCTGAATGCTTCGTAGCAGTAGAAGGCCGTACGGGCTAACCCCTGAAAACATTCCGCAGACCAGAAACGCCCCCGTTCGTAGCTCCGAAGGAGCAGAACGGGGGCGTTTCATTGGTCGAGGACGTTTTCAGGGGTTAGCCCGTACGGCCTTCGGGCGAGTGCGTCCGCTACTCAGCCATCTGAGCCTGGACGGCGGTGATGGCCACGACACCCACGATGTCGTCGGCAGAGCAGCCGCGCGACAGGTCGTTGACCGGCTTGGCGATGCCCTGCAGGATGGGGCCGTAGGCGTCAGCGCCAGCGAAGCGCTGGACCAGCTTGTAGCCGATGTTGCCTGCCTCGAGGTCGGGGAACACGAGCACGTTGGCCTTACCGGCGACGGAGGAGCCGGGAGCCTTGAGCTGGGCGACGGTGGGGACGATAGCAGCATCGAGCTGCAGGTCGCCGTCGATGGCGAGCTCGGGTGCCTTCTCCTTGCAGAACTTCACGGCCTCCTGGACCTTCTTGGCGACCTCGCCACCGGCGGAGCCCATGGTGGAGTAGGAGAGCATGGCCACGTGCGGCTCAACATTGCCCATGAAGGTGGACCAGGAGTGAGCGGAGGCGATGGCGATCTCGGAGAGCTCGTCGGAGGACGGGTTGATGTTGAGGCCGCAGTCGGCGAAGATCAGCGTACCGTCGGTGCCGAACTGCGGGGTGTCGGTGCACATCACGAAGAAGGCCGAGACCAGCTTGGTACCCGGGGCGGTCTTAAGGATCTGCAGCGCGGGGCGCAGGGTGTCGGCGGTGGAGTGGCAGGCGCCGGAGACCAGGCCGTCGGCGTCACCCATCTTGACCATCATGGTGCCAAAGTAGGTGGCGTCCATCACCTGGGCGCGAGCCTGCTCGATGGTGACGCCCTTCTTGGCGCGGAGCTCGGCAAACTTCTGCGCGTACTCCTCGTGCTTCTCGGCATTGCGCGGATCGATGACGGTGGCGCCGGGAACGTTGATCTCGTCGGGGTTGCCCAGGATGACGATTTTTGCCAGGCCCTCCTCGATGATCTTGGTGGCCGCGACGATGGTGCGCGGATCCTCGCCCTCGGGCAGGACGATCGTCTTAAGGTCGGCCTTGGCGGCAGACTTCATACGGTTAAGGAAATCGCTCATGTTACTCCTTACAAGCGTTTCACTAAGCTCCAGGCGCCCGGCTGTTCACGAATAAACCCGCTGCTAGCGGGTTTACCTTTCAAATTTGTACGCCGCGGTGCTTGAGCTTTCCTTGTGTGGCAAGCTCATTATAGGACGCATTAGCGCTATAATCGCTCTGATAAATATGTCTCGAAGAATGTTCGAGAAAAGCCCAGCTAACGAGCCCGTGGCTTTTGACAAGGAGTATCGATGCAGATTACCTCAGGCCTGCCTGAAGGCTTTAACGCCGGCGCGTACGACATGATTGTCGTCGGTGCTGGATATGCCGGTGCCGTTTGCGCCCGCCGTCTTGCCGAGACCATCGGCTATCGTGTTGCCGTTTTGGAGCGCCGTAGCCACATTGCGGGCAATGCCTATGACTGCACTGACGAGGCCGGAATCCTGATCCACGAGTACGGTCCGCATATCTATCACACCTTTAACGAGCGCGTGCACAATTTCCTGTCGCGCTTTACCAAGTGGACGGATTATCAGCACAAGGTGCTCGCCAACATCAACGGCACCCTTATGCCCGTGCCCTTCAACCACGCGAGTCTCAAGCTCGCCTTTGGTAACGAGCGCGGCGAGGAGCTGTATCAGAAGCTCGTGGAGACCTTTGGCAAGGATGTCAAGGTGCCCATTATGGAGCTGCGTAAGAAGAACGACCCCGACTTGGCCGAGGTCGCTGATTACGTCTACGAGAACGTCTTTTTGCATTACACCATGAAGCAGTGGGGCCAGACGCCCGACCAGATCGATCCCTCGATCACCGGTCGCGTTCCCGTCTTTGTGGGCGACGATGACCGCTATTTCCCGCAGGCTCCCTTCCAGGGTATGCCGCAGGACGGCTACACGGCGCTGTTCGAGCATATGCTCGACCACGACCTGATCGACGTGTTCTGCGACGTGGACGCCCGCGATCTCTTTGAGATCGACGAGACCACCGTCAAGATCGGCGGCAAGGTCTACGGCGGCGAGATCGTCTATACCGGTCCGCTCGATGAGCTGTTCGACCTTGACCTGGGCGCTCTTCCGTACCGCACGCTCGATATGAAGTTCGAGACGCTTGATATGGACCAGTTCCAGCCCGTGGGCACCGTCAACTACACCACGAGCGAGGACTACACGCGTATCACCGAGTTCAAGAACATGACCGGTCAGGTCCTGCCCGGCAAGACCACCATCATGAAGGAGTACTCCAAGGCCTATACGCCCGGCTCGGGCGAGACGCCGTATTACGCCATTCTTGAGCCCGAGAACCGTGAGCTCTATGAGCGCTATCTTGAGCGCGTCCAGAACCTGACAAACTTCCACCCGGTGGGTCGTCTGGCCGAGTATCGTTACTACGATATGGATGCCGTGACCAATTCCGCCCTCGATCTTTCGGATGAGATTATCGCCTGCCATGCATAAAGTCATAACATTCGGTATTCCCTCGTATAACGCCGCTAAGGACATGGACCATTGCATTACCTCCATCTTGGAGGGGAGCAATTATGCCACCGATATCGAGATTATCGTGGTGGACGACGGCTCCAAGGATGAGACGGCCGCCAAGGCCGACGAGTGGGAGGCCCGTTATCCTGGAATCATCCGCGCGGTGCACCAGGAGAATGGCGGCCACGGTATTGCCGTCCTTTCGGGTCTGCGCGAGGCGCAGGGCACCTACTACAAGGTTGTCGACTCGGACGACTGGCTTGACGGCGCTGCCCTTTCGACCATGCTGTCGATTCTGCGCGGCTTTGAAGAGCGCGACCAGCGCGTTGACCTGTTTATCTCGAACTACGTGTACGAGAAGGTTTACGAGGGTACGCATACGGCTATTGGTTACAAGTTTGCCCTGCCTCGAAAAAAGATCTTTACCTGGGACCAGATCGGCCATTTCCGCCTGGACCAGAATCTGCTCATGCACAGCCTGTGCTATCGCACGGATGCGCTGCGCGAGTCCAACCTTCCCATGCCGCCGCACACGTTCTATGTGGACAACATCTACGCCTACGTGCCGCTGCCGCGTTGCAAGACCATGTACTACGCCGACATCGACCTCTATCGCTACTTTATCGGTCGCGAGGGCCAGAGTGTCAACGAGGCCACGATGGTCAAGCGTCTGGACCAGCAGTTCCGTGTTACGCGTATCATGATGGAGTCGTACCACCTGTACAGCGATGTCGAGTCGTCGCGTCTGCGTTCGTACATGATGGGCTACTTCACCATGATGATGGCGATCTGCTCGGTGCTCACCAAGCTTTCCGACGAGGATTGTGCCGATGAGCGTCTGAAGACGCTGTGGGCGGACCTGAAGGCCTACGATGAGCGCATGTATCGTCGTGCTCGCTACGGCGTGGTCGGCTTCTTTACCAATCTGCGTGGCCGCGCTGGCGACAAAACCACACTCGGCCTATACCGTCTTGCCTCAAAGATCTTCAAATTTAACTAGCTGCTGAGTAATCGCTGCTGATAGGTTGACTGGGCCCCTTGGCCTTTAGTTTGCTACTGCGAACAGTCCTGCTCGCACGGAAAGCACATTAAGTGCTTTCCGGCTCGTGCGGAACTTGTATCAAACTAAAGGCCAAGGGGCCTCTGCTATAAGAATCGATTGTCAGGTTATTTGAATTTGAAGATCTTCGACGCGCGGTACACAGGGGCCTGGGCTGAAAAGAATCTGGTTGGTAGGTTGCCCGGTGGGGTTTGGTTATGTTTGTCGCGAGTTCCGCACGAGCCGAAGAGCACTTAATGTGCTCTTCGTGCGAGCCAGGACTGTAGAGCAGCAAACATAGCCAAACCCCACCGGGCAACCGGACGAGCTGGTTTACTTTGCGGCGCCGGGTATGCCGTGGGAGGTTTTGGCGTTTTTGGCTCCGTTTACGATGGCGGTCTGTAGGGCCCTTACGGCGAGCATGCCCAGCAGGTCTAGGGGAACGGCGGCGTTTGCCTGGGCGCCCAGTTTGCCGCTGGCGAGGGTGTAGATGGTGTCGCCGTCGTTGGTGGTGTGCGTGGGACGGATGGCGTGTGCGTAGGCGTCTGCGGCCATCTGAGAGACCTTGGTGGCTTGTGCCTTAGTGAGTTCCACGTTGGTGACGATGCAGCTGATGGTGGTGTTGGTGCGGTCGAGCGGCATCTGCATGGATCCGGCGGCGGCAAAGGCTGCGAGTTCCATGTCGACGATCTGGTCGCTATCGGCTGCGGCGCGCATACCGGCGACCCACTCGCCGGTGAAGGGGTCGACAACGTTGCCGCAGGCGTTGACCGAGACCACGGCGCCCACCTTGATGGGGCCGAGCGCCACGGCGGCAGCGCCAAGGCCGGCCTTCATGCAGGTGGCGGGGCCCATGAGCTTACCCACGGTAGCGCCCGTGCCGGCGCCTACGTTGCCCTGTTCGAGCTTGGTGGGGGTGTGGTCGAGCGCCTCGCGCACGGCGGCGATGCCGGCCTCAATGTCGGGGCGAACGGTGGGGTCGCCAAAGGCAAGGTCGAAGATACAGCTGGAGCACACGATGGGCACCTGCGTGGGGCCGACGGGCAGACCAATGCCGCGGCTCTCGAGTTCGCGGGCCACGCCGCTTGCAGCCTCGAGGCCAAAGGCCGATCCGCCCGAAAGGCAGACGGCGTGGACCTTATCGACGGTGTTTTCGGGACGCAGCAGGTCGGTCTCACGCGAAGCGGGGGCGCCACCACGTACGTCAACGCCACCGGTGGCACCCTCGGGCGCCACGATTACGGTGCAGCCGGTGCCAGCCTCCTCGTCCGTATAGTTGCCAAAGCAAAAGCCATCGACATTGCAAACATCGATGGCTTCGAGCAGTGTGTCCATGTGTTCTCCTATCGGTTTTCCGCCGGGCCTTATGCCCGGTCGGGATCCGTACGGTACGGCAAAATTGTAGGCGCTGGGGGATACCCAGCGCCAGAGCAATTACGAGAGTTTTTGAATCGCGCGTGCGACGCGAGCGATGGGCAAGCCCACCACGTTATAGAAGTCGCCCGATATATCATGCACGAGCATGCGTCCTCCTGTGCCCTGAATGCCGTAGGCGCCGGCCTTGTCCATGGGCTCACCCGAGGCAACATAGCGCTCGATCTGCTCTTCGGTAAGCTCATAGAACGTCACGTCGGTCACATCGACAAACGACAGGCTCTCGGCGGCATGCGGAGCTGTAGCGTCGCCGGCTTTAACGATGCAGACGCCGGTTGCGACCTGGTGCGTGCGGCCCGAAAGCTCGCGGAGCATGGTGCGCGCCTCGTCCCCGTCTGCCGGCTTGCCCAAAATTTGGCCGTCAAAGGTGACAATAGTATCGGCCGCGACGGTCAGTTCGTTGGGCTCGGCATGCTCGGCGGCAACGGCGGCGGCTTTGGCACGCGCCAAGCGCTCGACGAGTGTAAGCGGAGCTTCGCCATCAAAAGGCGTTTCGTCGATATCTGCGGGAATCACGCGAATGTCATAGCCCGCCTCGCGCATCAACTCGATGCGGCGCGGTGATTGCGAAGCCAAAATCATAGCTGAATGCCCTCGGCGACCTTCTCGACGGCCTTGTCGCCGGCGAGCGTGCGCAGCAGCTCAAGCGCAAAGGGGAGCGACTGGGCCATGCCGCTGGCGGTGATGATGTTGCCGTCTTGCGTAACCTTCTCGCCGGTATAGGCGCCTTCGGGGAAGCTTTTCTCAAAGCCAGGGAAGCACGTGGCGTGGCGCCCCTCGAGTAGGTCGAGCTCGCCCAGGATAAACGGGGCGGCGCAGATGGCGGCAACGTGCTTGGTCGCGGCGAACTCGCAGACCACGTCGCAGACGCGCTGATCGGCACGCAGGTTGGTGGCACCGGGCAAGCCGCCGGGCAGCACGACGCAGTCGTACTCGTCAAAGTTGATCTCATCAAAGAGCGCATCGCAGGTCACGGGGATCTGCAGCGAGCTTACGACCTCACGTGTGGGCATAATCGAGACGAGCGTGGCACGCACACCGCCGCGACGCATGACATCGACCATGGTCAAGCATTCAATAGTTTCAAAGCCATCGGCGGCGAGAACGGCAACGCTGGGCATGAGGGTTCCTTTCATAGGCGGCATACAATTAGCCGTCTTATACCCCGAAGACCTCCGCTTGCCACGCTCGATTTCCCAATGATTTTTCTGAGCAATGATTAAGCGGCTAGTTGCGCCTAAGGTGGACGACGGTCTCGCAGTGGAAGGTTTGTGGGAACAGATCGACTGGCGTGATCTTTACGGGGGAGAAGGTGCCTTCTTCGACAAAGCGTTTGAGATCGCGCGCCAGGGTGGCCGGGTCGCAGCTCACGTAGGCGACATCGCGAGCACTCGTGCTGGCGATAAGGTCGATCGCCTCGGGGGCGAGGCCTGCGCGCGGCGGGTCGACCACCAAGACGTCGGCATCCTGGTCGGGGAACTCACGCACCGCGTCTCCGCCAATGACGTCGACGTTATCAAGCTTGTTGATCTCCAGGTTACGGCGCAGGTCGCGCACGGCCGGGCCGTAGGCCTCGACGGCGGCGACGAAGTCGCAGCGGCGGGCGAGCGGCAGGGTAAAGGTGCCGGCACCGCAGTACAGGTCCACGGCAAGCTCGTCTTCCTGCGGGTCGAGCGCTTCCATGACAAGCTCGATCAAAATCTCGGCACCCTTGGTGTTGACCTGGAAAAAAGACGGGGCAGACAAGCGCATCTGGCCCTCGGCGATATTCTCGGTCCATGAGCCCTCTCCGGCGAGCATTTCGACCTTGGAGACACGGCGGGCCTTCTTTTCGCCCTTGCTCATCACGCGCACGATGCTCGTGGGATGAGCGGCGTCCGCCAGCACGCGGGAGACCTGCGAGCGCGGAAAAGAGCCTGTTGGCGTCCAGAGTGCGACCTCGAGTGCCTTGGTACGGCGCGATGCACGAATGCCCACGCGTTCGAGTCCCAAGTCATGGCTGCCGCTTAGATAGTTGAGTGCGCCGACGACCGATTTGAGCGCCTTGGGAAAACGTTTATCGAACAGCGGGCACGCATCGACGGTCACGATTTTGCTGGGGTCGACACCGTGCATGCCAAGGCGCACGCGACCGTTGACGACGGTCGGTTCGAGCTCGATTTTATTGCGGTAGCCCCAGTCGTCCTTGGTGTGGCAGATGGGCTGTACCAACTCATCGACCTGCTCAGGAGCGAACTTGCCGATGCGCTCGAGCGTGGAGCGCAGGTTTTGCTCCTTGGCGGCGAGCTGTGCCGTGCGTGAGAGATTGCCCCACGAACAACCGCCGCAGATGCCAACGAAGGGGCAGGGGGGCTGAATGCGATCGGGGCTCGGCTCCAGAATCTCGGTCGTGCGGGCGCGCATGAACGACTTGCCGTCCTGTACGACCTCGGCCTCGACGGTGTCGCCTGCCACGGCGCCCTGCACAAAGACGGCCTTGCCGTTGTCGGCGTGCGCCAGCCCGTCGGCGCCGTAGGTCATCGATTCTATAGTGAGCTTCATATCCCTGCCTGTCATTCGTGTTGTTGCTCGCACCATGGTAGCAGGGAAAAGCGCCCCGCATCCGAGGCTTTCCTCAAATGCGGGGCGCTTCTACAAACTGCTTCTATAAACGACTATTTCGTCTTGCCGGTAATGAGCGTCTTAAGACCCAGGCCGATCAGGCCCAGGCCCATGCGCACACGACCGGGGCGATGGCGCTCAATGGCCTTGGTCTTGCCGGCGGGCTTATCGCGACGGGCGCTCGTCTCGGGTGCGGGCTTAGCTGCCTGCGGCTCGGGCTGAGGTGCAGGTGCGGGCTCGGGCTCAATGACGGTCGCCTGGACCTTCTGAACCTCGGGTGTGGCCGGCTGCGGCTTAGGAGCAGGGGCGGGCTTTGCCTCAATGACGGGCTCGGGCGCGGCCTCGGCGTTGCGGTAGGCACGCTCCAGCAGGGCTTCCTGCGAGTTGAAGGGTTTCTCACCCTCTTTTCGCTCTACGGGAACCCAGGTGCCGTCGCTCGTCAGGCTACGTGCCTTCACGTTGTCGCGCAGCTGCACGCCCATGTACTCGTGCACCAGCGCGCGACAGGTGGGGTCGAGCACGGGGAAGGCGATCTCCACGCGATGCTCGGTGTTGCGTGTCATCATGTCGGCAGAACTCAGGTAGATCATGTCCGAGTCCACGCCGAAGGCATAGACACGCGCGTGCTCCAAGAAACGTCCGACGATAGAACGTACGTGCACGTTTTCGGTCTTGCCCACAATGTTGGGCTTCAGGCACGAGATGCCGCGGATGATCATGTCCACGCGCACGCCGGCACACGATGCCTCGGAGATCTTGTCGATGACCTCGCGGTCGGTCAGCGAGTTGAGCTTAAAGAACACGCGGGCGGGCTCGCCGGCGAGGGCGCGCTGGATCTCGCGGTCAAGCCCGCGCATGATGAGCGGTTTCAGTCCGACGGGCGCCACACCCAGGAAGCGGTAATCGCCGCGCAGGTTGCCCAGCGACAGGTTGCGGAAGAACAGGTTGGCGTCTTCGCCGATGCCGGGATGGGCGGTCATGAGCATAAAGTCGCTGTAGAGCTTGGCCGTCTTCTCGTTAAAGTTGCCGGTGCCCAGCAGCGTCAGACGCGTTAGCGCCATGCCTTCGCGATAGGTGAGCTGGCAGATCTTGGAGTGGCACTTAAAGCCCTCAGAGCCGTAGATGACGGTGCAGCCGGCCTCTTCCAGGCGCTCGGCCCACTCGATGTTGTTCTGCTCGTCAAAGCGCGCGCGGAGCTCCATGAGCACCGTGACCTCTTTGCCGTTCTCGGCGGCATCGATCAGTGACTCGCACAGGCGGCTCTGCTTGGCCACGCGGTAGAGCGTGATGCGCAGTGAGATGCACTCGGGGTCGTAGACGGCCTCGTGCACCAGATCCAGGAAGGGGTTCATGGCCTCATAGGGATAAAAGAGCAGCTTGTCGTGCTGAAGTACCTGCTCGCGGATGGAGCGGGTCATATCGATGGTGGGGTTGGGCTGCGGCTTAAACGGCGTAAAGAGGAGCTCGTTGCGCAGGTGCTCGGGAATTTTGCCCTCGATGCCAAAGACGTAGCCCAGGTCGAGTGGGATATCGCAGGTAAAAACCGAGCGGCGCGAAAGCTCGAGCGCTTTGCGGATGGTCTTGAGCGTCGCCTTCTCGAGCGAACCGGAGACGGCAAGCACCACCGGCTGCAGGCGCAAACGCTTTTTGAGGATGCGCTTCATGTGCTGGCGGTAATCCTCTTCCTCCTCGACGCCCTCGCCGTCCGGGTCGATATCGGCATTGCGGGTGACGCGGATCAGAGCGCGGTCGAGCGGCTTATAGGAGCCAAAGCAGCTGTCCAAGCAGGCAAGAATGACGTCCTCGAGCAAGATGTAGGAGTAGGTGCCGGTGGGCGAGGGGATCTCGACCACGCGGTTCATCGAGGCGGGAATCTCGATGAGGCCCAGCAGACTTTCCTCGTCCGTGACACCGTCCAGCCCGCAAGCTAGATAGAGTGCGCCGTTGCGCAGGTTGGGGAAGGGGTGGCGCGGGTCAATGACCAACGGCGAGATGACCGGCGACACGTAGGCCTGGAAGTAGCGGGTGACAAAGGTGCGCTCCTCGGGCGTAAGCGAATCGATGCGGGCGCGGTGAACGCCCAGGGTGTCGAGCTTGCCCTCGATGCTCTTAAAGATGGACTCCCATCGGGTAAGGAGCCCGGGCATTTCGGCCATGACAGCATCGACCTGTTCGGAGGCGGTCATATTGCTCTTGTTGTCCACGGGCTGTTTTTTGAGTTCTGCCAGGTCGGACAGGCCGCCCACGCGCACCATGAGAAACTCGTCGAGGTTGGACTCGAAGATCGACACGAACTTGAGGCGCTCAAACAGCGGGACGGTCTCGTCGAAGGCCTCGTCAAGCACGCGGTTGTCAAAGCGCAGCCAGCTAAGCTCTCGGTTTTGCGTATACGAAAAATCACGCGGCGGCTTGCGCAGCTTGGCGGCCTTTTGCTTCTTTTCGATTTTGCTCGGCATATGCATCTGTCCGTTCAGTCCCCGCAGGGGACGATAGCCTAACTCTATTCTCTATTGTCTCAATTTAGTTGACCGCTGGCACAGACGTATCGCGTGAACGGTATCTTTACCTATTTCTTACGATGCCCGGCCATAGAACTAACGCTCGCGACGCTATTGCTAGCGTTCAATATTCTCACTCAACTGATAAGGATGCGTGAATAAGAATGATGGCAAGCTGAATATCATTGAATTCGGTCCAAAACGTGGGCTAGCTTCATTTATATACATAAAACCGTTTTACCTATGCAATTCTGAATCATGGATTTATAGATGCGATGGGGGATAATTTATAGGAAAAAGAGCGTTTACCTTTGAAAAGGTACTTTAGAGCGCCGAAGTGCATCATGGGGGAATCACATGCGATATACCGTTCATCGCACTTTGTTGACCGTTCGGGGGCGAGGTGGAATTGCGGGTGGAATTTGGATATAACTAGAGCTGTCAGCAAGCAGCGCCCGTTACGGAAGGGCGCTGATAGATTCGGCCGAGAGGCCCGAAAGAAAGGTAGGAGGCCATGACGAAAGGTCTGCACGTGCCTTCCGAGATCGGCAAGCTCAGGAAGGTCTGCCTGCACCGTCCCGGCGACGAGCTCCTCAACCTGCCGCCCGACGAGCTCGAGCGGCTCCTGTTCGACGACGTCCCGTTCCTGGAGGTCGCGCAGCAGGAGCACGACACCTTCGCCCAGATCCTTAAGGACCAGGGCGTCGAGGTGCTCTACCTCGAGAACCTCGTCGCAGAGGTGTTCGACCAGGTCCCCGGCGCCCGCGCCGAGTTCACCGACCAGTACATCGCCGAGGCAGGCATCCGCGGCCAGCAGATGCCGCAGATCGTCCGCGAGAAGCTGGACTCCATCGAGGACAACCTCGAGTTCGTCAAGAAGACCATGGCCGGCATGACCAAGGCCGAGATCGACATGCCCCTCACGGCGTCCACGACCCTCGACTCCCTGGTCAACTCCGAGTCCGAGTCCGACCTGATCATCGACCCGATGCCCAACCTCTACTTCACCCGCGACCCGTTCGCGGTCGTCGGCGAGGGCGTCAACCTCAACCGCATGTACTCGGTCACCCGCAACCGCGAGACCCTGTACGGCAAGTACGTCTTCAAGTACCACCCCGACTACAAGGACGTCTCCCTGTACTTCCGCCGCGACTGCCAGTTCCACACCGAGGGCGGCGACGTGCTGAACATCAACGAGAAGACCCTCGCCGTCGGCATCTCCCAGCGCACCCAGGCCGCCGCGATCGACGTCATGGCCCAGAACATCTTCTGGAACTCCGACTCCAAGGTCGAGCGCATCCTGGCCTTCGACATCCCGGTCTCGCGCGCCTTCATGCACCTCGACACGGTCTTCACCCAGATCGACGTCGATAAGTTCACGATCCACCCCGCCATCATGGGCACCCTGCGCGTCTACGAGCTGACCGCCGGCAAGAACCCGGGCGACGTGAACATCCGCCTGATCGAGGACACCCTCGAGCACGTCCTGGAGGACGCCACCGGCGTCGACCAGGTCAAGCTGATCCCCTGCGGCGGCGGCGACCCGATCGCGGCCTCCCGCGAGCAGTGGAACGACGGCTCCAACACCCTGTGCGTCGAGCCCGGCAAGATCTGCGTCTACGCCCGCAACACCGTCACCAACGACGTGCTGTACAAGGAGGGCCTGGACCTTCTCGTCGTGCCCTCCGCCGAGCTCTCCCGCGGCCGCGGCGGCCCGCGCTGCATGAGCATGCCCTTCTGGCGCGAGGACCTCTAAGGTTTTCAAAGACCCGTACAGGTCTTACTACAAACATCTAGCTGCCATTAGATGTCTCCCATTGGGGCGGTGCGGATCTTTCGCACCGCCCCATTCATGTTTAATGACGCTAAATGAAGATCAGATAAGGTGGCCATGGATATCAAGACAATCGGTGTTGAGGAATGGCTCAACGTTTGGGAGAAGAGTGCTACCTGGGATATCGCTCAGTCGACGATCTCGTCGCTGACCATGGGCGAGCTTCGCGCACTGGACGAGCAGGACGGCGCCACGTTCTACGAGCGCCTGGATCGCGAGAAGATGAGCTACGGCTGGATCGAGGGATCGCCGGAATTTAAGGCCGAGGTCGCCAAGCTGTATCGTCGCGATGTCAATCCCGATCACATTCTGCAGACCAATGGCTGCACGGGCGCCAACCTCAACGCCATCATGGCCGTTGTGGAGCCCGGCGACCATGTCATCGCCGAGTGGCCTACCTATGCGCCGCTCTACGAGATTCCGCGTACGCTGGGTGCCGAGGTCGAGTATTGGGAGCTTCGCGAGGAGCTCGGCTGGAAGCCCGATATCGATGAGCTCAAGCGCTTGGTGCGCCCCAACACCAAGCTCATCTGCATCAATAACGCATCAAACCCCATCGGTACGGTGCTCGATGCCGATACGCTCGGCCAGATTGCCGAGATCGCCCGCTCGGTGGGCGCCTATGTGCTGTGCGACGAGGTGTACCTGCCGCTTGAGAACACCGAGGCCTTTATGTCGATGGCCGACGTGTACGAGAAGGCCATCGTCACCAACTCGGTGTCCAAGACCTATTCAACGCCTGCGGCCCGCGTGGGCTGGGTCGTGGCCGACGATGAGGTCTCCAGCCGCATCCGCACCTATCGTGACTACACCATGATCTGCGGCGGCGTGTTCAACGACGCCCTGGCGACCTACGTGCTCGAGCACAAGGATAAGATCCTTGAGCGCAACCGTAAGATCGTGTTTGGCAACCGTGATATCGCTCAGGCATGGATCGATACGCAGAGCCGCGTCTCTTGGACGGCGCCGCAGGGCGTATCCACCTCGTTTATCCAGCTGGATATTCCCGAGGACGATGAGGAATTCTGTAAGCGCCTGTTGGCCGAGAGGGGAGTGCTGCTGGTTCCCGGCAGCCGCTTTGAGCTTCTCTGCGGCGCACGTCTGGGCTACTGCGCGAGTGAAGACGTTCTTCGCGAGGGCCTGAGGCTTCTGGGCGAGGCGCTGGCCGAGTTCGATCGGTAGCCCCTTGAGGCTTTCGAGGGCCTAAACCTTACTGGGCCCTCGATGTGCCGAATGCAGACCCGCTCCCTTTGGGGCGGGTCTGTTTGTCTTTACCGCCGAAAAAGTCAAGTTGTTACAAATAGAGACGTAAAACAGACGGGGTATCCGAGGGGCCGTATACTGAGCTTCCGGTGAACGGTATCCAACGTCTGGTAAACGGTAGCCTGGTTGCTAAAAATGAATAGGACGAACTTTTTTCTGAATAAAAATCAAAATGGTTGAGACATGGCAAGAATTACGAATTCTATTCATACCTTTGCGTGAAATATGCAAATTGAGGGTGGTTTAAGAAAGACTAGTTCCAATTGATTTTCCGGTTAAAAAAGCGTTTAAGCACGTAGATACACTTTATTAAGTCAAAGTGTACCATGCGTGAAGTATATGTGTATGCCGTTCACCCCCCATAAAAAACCGTTCGGGGGCAAGGTGGAAGTATGGGCTGATTTTGGATATAAATATGTCGTCAGCAATAACGCCTCACACGGAGGGGCGCTAACGAATCGGCCCTGACAAGGGCCCGAAAGAAAGGTAGGAGGCCATGACGAAAGGTCTGCACGTGCCTTCCGAGATCGGCAAGCTCAGGAAGGTCTGCCTGCACCGTCCCGGCGACGAGCTCCTCAACCTGCCGCCCGACGAGCTCGAGCGGCTCCTGTTCGACGACGTCCCGTTCCTGGAGGTCGCGCAGCAGGAGCACGACACCTTCGCCCAGATCCTTAAGGACCAGGGCGTCGAGGTGCTCTACCTCGAGAACCTCGTCGCAGAGGTGTTCGACCAGGTCCCCGGCGCCCGCGCCGAGTTCACCGACCAGTACATCGCCGAGGCAGGCATCCGCGGCCAGCAGATGCCGCAGATCGTCCGCGAGAAGCTGGACTCCATCGAGGACAACCTCGAGTTCGTCAAGAAGACCATGGCCGGCATGACCAAGGCCGAGATCGACATGCCCCTCACGGCGTCCACGACCCTCGACTCCCTGGTCAACTCCGAGTCCGAGTCCGACCTGATCATCGACCCGATGCCCAACCTCTACTTCACCCGCGACCCGTTCGCGGTCGTCGGCGAGGGCGTCAACCTCAACCGCATGTACTCGGTCACCCGCAACCGCGAGACCCTGTACGGCAAGTACGTCTTCAAGTACCACCCCGACTACAAGGACGTCTCCCTGTACTTCCGCCGCGACTGCCAGTTCCACACCGAGGGCGGCGACGTGCTGAACATCAACGAGAAGACCCTCGCCGTCGGCATCTCCCAGCGCACCCAGGCCGCCGCGATCGACGTCATGGCCCAGAACATCTTCTGGAACTCCGACTCCAAGGTCGAGCGCATCCTGGCCTTCGACATCCCGGTCTCGCGCGCCTTCATGCACCTCGACACGGTCTTCACCCAGATCGACGTCGATAAGTTCACGATCCACCCCGCCATCATGGGCACCCTGCGCGTCTACGAGCTGACCGCCGGCAAGAACCCGGGCGACGTGAACATCCGCCTGATCGAGGACACCCTCGAGCACGTCCTGGAGGACGCCACCGGCGTCGACCAGGTCAAGCTGATCCCCTGCGGCGGCGGCGACCCGATCGCGGCCTCCCGCGAGCAGTGGAACGACGGCTCCAACACCCTGTGCGTCGAGCCCGGCAAGATCTGCGTCTACGCCCGCAACACCGTCACCAACGACGTGCTGTACAAGGAGGGCCTGGACCTTCTCGTCGTGCCCTCCGCCGAGCTCTCCCGCGGCCGCGGCGGCCCGCGCTGCATGAGCATGCCCTTCTGGCGCGAGGACCTCTAAGGTTTTAACGGTTCCGGTGCGGTCCCCCTACAACCGCACCGGTTTCGCCCGTCAAACGGGCACCACTTTTTAGTAATTCACTTTTTCGAAAGGAAACGAACCATGGGTGTTAACCTCTCCGGCCGTAGCTTCCTCAAGCTCCTCGACCTCACCACCGAGGAGATCGAGTACCTGCTCAAGCTCTCCAAGAACTTCAAGGACATGAAGCGCGCCGGCGTTCCTCACCGCTATCTCGAGGGCAAGAACATCGTCCTGCTCTTCCAGAAGACCTCCACTCGTACCCGCTGCGCCTTCGAGGTCGGCGGCATGGATCTGGGCATGGGCGTCACCTACCTCGATCCGGGTTCGTCGCAGATGGGCAAGAAGGAGTCCATCGAGGACACCGCCCGCGTTCTCGGCCGCATGTATGACGGCATCGAGTTCCGTGGCTTTGCCCAGGACGACGTCGAGGAGCTTGCCGCTAAGTCCGGCGTGCCCGTGTGGAACGGTCTGACCACCGAGTGGCACCCCACCCAGATGCTCGCCGACATCCTGACCGTCCAGGAGAACTTCAACTACGACATCAAGGGCAAGACCCTCGTCTTCATGGGCGACTGCAAGAACAACGTCGCTCGCTCCCTCATGGTCGTCTGCTCCAAGCTCGGCATGAACTTCGTGGCCTGCGGCCCCGAGGAGTGCATGCCCGCTGACGACGTCATCGAGGCCTGCAAGCCCATCGCTGAGGCTAACGGCTGCACCATCAAGCTGACCACCGACGTCAAGGACGGCGTCACCGGTGCCGACGTTCTCTACACCGACGTGTGGGTCTCCATGGGCGAGCCCGACGAGGTCTGGGCCGAGCGCATCGCTCAGCTCACCCCGTATCGCGTTACCTCCGAGGTCATGGCTATGGCCAACCCGGGTGCCATCTTCCTGCACTGCCTGCCCAGCTTCCACGACACCAACACCACGATTGGCGCCGAGAAGTGCGAGCAGTTCGGCATCACCGAGCAGGAGGTCACCGACGAGGTCTTCGAGAGCCCCGCTTCCAAGGTCTTCGACGAGGCCGAGAACCGCATGCACACCATCAAGGCTGTCATGTACGCTACGCTCAAGTAAGAGCATCTAGCATCTCGCTCGGGGTGCATTGCTGCGCACCCCGAGCGCTTTTGTCTGGTAAAAATCTCGCACAGAGCGACATGCACGGCACGGAAGAGCCGCTTCGGGCGAGATCAGTAATTGATTTATGAAGGGGGGATGAGAACTATGACTGAGACCGCTAAGAAAAAGCGCGGTATGCCTTCATCGTTCACCATTCTTCTTGCTCTGCTGGCAATCGTCGCGGTTATCACCGTTATCGTCTCCGGTACGTCCGGTGGCGCGGTTACCGCTGCCCGCTTGAGCGATTTCTGCACCGCCCCGGTCAAGGGCTTCGCTGACGCTCTGCCCGTCTGCCTCTTCGTTATGATCCTCGGCGGCTTCCTCGGCATGATGACCGAGACCGGCGCCCTGGACAACGGCATTGCCGTTCTGGTGCAGAAGCTTAAGGGCAATGAGATCATGCTCATTCCCGTGCTGATGCTCATCTTCTCCCTCGGTGGTACCACCTATGGTATGTGCGAGGAGACCGTTCCCTTCTACGCCCTGCTCGCCGCCACCATGATGGCTGCTGGCTTCGACCCCATGGTCGGCGCTGCTACCGTCCTGCTCGGCGCTGGCTGCGGCTGCCTCGGCTCCACGGTTAACCCGTTTGCCGTCGGTGCTGCCGTTGACGCTCTGACTGGCGTTGGCATTGAGGTCAACCAGTCCATCATCATCGGCCTCGGTGCCGTCCTGTGGATTGTTACCACTGTTATGTCCATCCTCTTCGTTATGAGCTATGCCAAGAAGGTCAAGGCTGACAAGGGTTCCACCATCCTTTCGATGCAGGAGCTCAAGGACGCCGAAGAGGCTCACGGCAAGGCTGCTTCCGAGGTTCACAAGGAGGTCAAGCTCACCGGTCGTCAGAAGGGTGTTCTGATCGCCTTTGCCTTCACCTTCGTCGTCATGATCGTCGGCTTCATCCCGCTGGCCGACCTCAATGAGGGCGTCGCCAACTTCTTCGATGCTGGCGCTGTCTATGACGCCGACGGTAACGCCATCGTTCAGGGCTGGTCTGCCCTGATCACCGGCCTGCCCATTGGCCAGTGGTACTTCGACGAGGCTTCCACCTGGTTCTTCCTCATGGCTGTCCTGATCGGTATCATCGGCGGCCTGTCCGAGAAGCAGATCGTCAACACCTTCATCACCGGCGCTGCCGACATGATGTCCGTTGTCCTCGTCATCGCTCTTGCCCGTGGTATCTCCGTCCTCATGGCTAGCACCGGCCTCGACGTCTACGTCCTCGACGCTGCCGCCAATGCTCTGTCCGGCCTGTCCGGCGTGATCTTCGCCCCCATGAGCTTCTTGGTCTACTTCGGCCTGTCCTTCCTGATCCCCTCGACCTCCGGCATGGCCACCGTCTCCATGCCCATCATGGGACCGCTGGCTGTCAAGCTCGGCTTCTCGCCCGAGGTCATGGTCATGATCTTCTCCGCCGCCATCGGTGTCGTGAACCTGTTCACCCCGACCTCCGGCGCCATCATGGGCGGTCTTGCTCTGGCCAAGATCGAGTGGACGACTTGGCTCAAGTTTGCGCTTAAGCTCATCGTCGCTCTCTCCGTCGTCTGCGCCGTCATTCTGACCGTCGCTTGCGTGATGCTCTAAGTACCCAACGGGTACCCCACGGAAACCTTGACGATCCTGCAAAGGATCACCTGGTCATCGTCTTTCCGGTGGGGTCAACCCACCGGTAGACTCCTACCTTTAGCCCCCTCCCGTTCCGTGCGCGGGAGGGGGCGACTTGCGTTCCGGCGTTTTACCAAACGCCGGAACCGGTCGACGCTGCACGGGCACCAGAGCGACAACTTGTCATTCAAAGAGGCCGGCATGACCAAAAGGTCTATGCCGGCCTCTTTTCATGCCAATTTGTTCGCTCTGGTGCCCGTTCGCTGACTTATGCTCAACCTGCGACGCTGCCATCGTTGGTGCAAAGGTGTCAGGTTGCTTCGCGCCATTCCCTCCTCTTTCACGTCACCTTGCTCGCTCTGGCGGGCGCTCGCTGGCTTATGCTCCACCTGCGATGTTTCCATTATTGATGCAAAGGGGTCAGGTTAGCTTGCACCAAAAAGGGGAAGTTGCGGTGGAATAGTTCCTGTTTGTGTGTCCTGAGGGACTAAGCGGGAACTATTCCACCGCAACTTATCGAGCGCGTGTTTGGTTGATGCCCGTTGATTGCTTGGGTGTTGGGGAGGCCCTGCTCCGTTATAATCGCCTAGAACATTAAATGGAAACGGGACGGGAGCCATACATGCGCCAGGGTTTCGACAACGCGAAGTATATCGAGCTGCAGGCTGCTCACATTAAGGAGCGCATCTCGCAGTTTGGCGGCAAGCTGTATTTGGAGTTTGGCGGCAAGCTGTTTGACGACTATCACGCGAGTCGCGTGCTGCCGGGTTTTGAGCCGGACAGCAAGTTCCGCATGCTCAAAAGCATCGCCGACGATGTCGAGGTTATCATCGCGATCAACGCGAACCACATCGAGAAGAATAAGGCCCGTGGCGACCTGGGCATTACCTATGACGAGGACGTTTTGCGCCTGGTCGACTTGTTCCGCGGCAACGGTTTCGCTGTCGCGGCGGTGGTCATCACCCAGTACGCCGGCCAGCCCGCCGCCGATGTGTTCCGTAATCGCCTGAATGCGCTCGGCATTCCCGCCAAGCTGCACTATCCCATCGAGGGCTATCCGCATGACGTCGACCTGATCGTGTCCGACGACGGCTATGGCAAGAACGAGTTTGTCGAGACTACCCGTCCGCTCGTCGTCGTGACGGCGCCCGGCCCTGGCTCGGGCAAGCTCGCCACTTGCCTCTCGCAGCTGTATCACGAGCATAAGCACGGTACCGCCGCCGGCTATGCCAAGTTTGAGACCTTCCCGGTCTGGAATCTTCCTCTGACGCATCCGGTCAATATTGCCTACGAGGCCGCCACGGCAGACCTCGATGACGCCAACATCATCGACTCCTTCCACCTGGAGGCCTACAACAAGACCACGGTCAACTACAACCGCGACGTCGAGGCCTTCCCGGTAGTCCGTGCCCTGATGGAAAAGATCCTGGGCAAGAGCCCCTACCAGAGCCCTACGGACATGGGCGTCAATATGGTCGGTTTTGCCATCACCGATGACGATGCCTGCCGCGACGCTTCCAAGATGGAGATCGTCCGCCGCTACTTTACCGCGGTCGAAAATGTGCGCCGTACCGGCGTGGGCGATGAGCAAGTCGACCGTCTCAAGATTATTATGAAGAAAGCCGGCATCGATAAGAACTACTCACCGGCGCGCTCGGCGGCCCTCACCAGGGAGCAGCTGACGGGTGGTCCCGTGGGTGCCATGGTCATGCCCGATGGCTCCGTGGTGACCGGTAAGACCTCCACGCGCCTGGGCGCCGCAAGTTCGCTCATTATGAACGCCCTCAAGCATGTCTCGGGCGTCGACCTTGAGCTCGAGGTCATTAGCGATGAGGCGATCGAGCCCATCAGTAAGCTCAAGACGCATTTCCTGGGTAGCAAAAACCCGCGCCTGCACACCGACGAGACGCTTATGGCGCTCTCGATCACCTCGGCAACGAGCGAGACGGCGGCCCGCGTCCTTTCGGGCCTGGAGCAGCTGCGCGGTTGCGATGCCTTCTTTAGCGTGATTATCTCGCCGACGGACGAGACGGTACTTCGCAAGTTGGGCATCAACGTGTGCTGCGAGCCCAAGTTCGAGCGCCGTGGTTTCTTCCACCGCTAAGCCTGGATAAATTGGTCCGAAAGGGGCGCATCGGGCATGCATTCGGTGCGCCCCTTTTATCAACAAAGTTACCGTTTAACCTAAAATTAGCCCGTTTACCTGCCTATAAGCGATTTGGACGGTATACAATAACCCTAATTGTTTCATCCTTTTGCGGGGATGCCGCATGATGGATGTTGCCGGCCATCATGGGGTGTGCCGGTCGCGCACGGTGCAAGTGATGCCCGTGCTCGGTTTGAGGAGGCTGCCATGGCTGGCAAGGGTCGTGCGAGTGTCAACGATATGAAGCGTGTCGAGGTGCAGGTGCTGATGGAGATCGCTCAGCAATCCGAAGACAACGGCGGATTTTATGGCTTTTCGCGCAAGATGCTTGCCGAGCGTGTGGGGGTGTCTCCGTATCGCGCCCGCGCGGCAATTGAGCGCTTGGAATCCGAAGACATCATTGAGGTCGTCTCGCGCTACAGCGACGACGGCGGCCAGCTCGCAAATGGTATTTGTCTCACGGAGCGTGGCGAGTGGTATCTAGAGGGCGTCCGTGCCGGTATGCTCGTGCAGGACTTAATCAAGGACGAACTCGCCGATCGATA